>NZ_JBVVPV010000065.1:0-24144 GCF_055811735.1 Mesorhizobium sp. WSM4850
GGCTGAAATGTATTGACCTCTAGCAAGGGCAGCCAACTATAACCGCTGCGCTCCGTCCCACCCCCCTCTGGCCTGCCGGCCATCTCCCCCGCAAGGGGGGAGATTGGCAGTTCACGCGTTCCGCCAGCCTTCAACCGTTGGAGATTGGCGAAGGCCGAGGCGACATCCGATCTCCCCCTTGCGGGGGAGATGGCCGGCAGGCCAGAGGGGGGGTGCTGTCCCGCCACGATGTAGAGATAGGAGTATTGTTGAAGTGAATGGGCATGCTCCCCAATTGACTTAGTGGAAATGGTCGGGTGAAGGCCAAAATCAATTGCCGTTGGAGGCGACATTTGGACGAAATCCTGGATTACTTAATGACAAAACTCGGTCGATGGATACAGCGTCGAAAGGGTAGAATTGCCAAAATAGCGTGGTTCACAATCTGGACGGTTATTTCGATATCGCTAACGGTTTTTATGATTTATCTCCTGTATATACGAAATCTGACCATATAGCTTTTCTATCGTCGGGTCGTTCTCAAGGAAATCCACGCAGCCGAACGCTCGTGCATTTCAAGTCATCAGCCCGGGCAGCGCTGCCGCCAGGGTGTCGACGGCAAGGCGGACCTTCAGCGGCAGATGAGGCGTCTGCAGCCAGAGCGCATAGGCGTCGTAAAGAAATCCCGGCTGTTCCGGCAACAGCACGACAAGTGCGCCGGCCTGAATGCGCTCACGGACCAGCCAGTATGGCAGCCAGGCGAGCCCCATGCCGGCTGCCGCAGCATCGGCGATCGCAGCGAGGTCGTCGAGCCGCAGCCGGCTGACCGGCATGACCTCCAGCGCACGCTGGCCATCACGCGGAAACAGCCACGGTTGAACGACACGGCCCGAACGGCGGTAGATGATGGTCTGGTGGCTGCCGAGATCCTCTACCCGCCGTGGCTGCCCGTGCATCTCGAGATAGGATGGCGACGCGCAGACGACCATGCGCTGGCGCGCGACGCGACGCGCCATCACGCCGGCCTGATCCTCCAGATTGCCGGTCCGGATGGCAAGATCGCAGCCATCCTCTGCAAGATCGGCGATGGGATCGCTGAAAGACAGGTCGAGTTCCAGAGCGGGATATCGCTGCGCAAGCTCCAGCAGCATCGGGGCAACGCAGCGCCGGCCGAAGTGTACGGGCATGATGACGCGCAGCTTTCCGCGTGGTTCGGAAAGTTGATCGGCCGCCAGTGCATCCGCAGCTTCGGCTTCAGCGAGTACCATCCGGCAGCGCTCATAGTAGGCGCGCCCGAAGTCGGTCAGGCTGTGGCGGCGTGTGGTCCGGTTGATGAGGCGCACGCCCAGACGCTCCTCGAGAAACCGGACATGCTTGCCGACCATCGGTCCGGACAGATCGAGAGCGGCAGCAGTCGCCGCGAACGAGCCAAGATCGACGGTTTTGACGAACACGGCCATGCTCGTAAGGCGATCCATATTCAAAACTCCCAGTTTCTACTGTCTTGCCCAAGCAAGCATTTATCTGCCGGATGGCCGATGGCATAGCGTATTCGGTTAAAATATTTTGGAGTTGTGGCCGCATGGCACGTGTTGTTCGCTTTCATGAGCATGGTGGTCCCGAGGTTCTGCGCATCGAGAATCTCGATATTCCCGCGCTCGGTCGGGGCGAGATTCAGATCCGGGTCAAGGCATTGGGTCTCAACCGGGCCGAGGCGCTGCTGCGTTCGGGCACTTATATCCAGACGCCGCCGTTGCCTTCCGGTCTTGGCCTTGAGGCAGCGGGTGTCGTCGAAGCGGTCGGCGAAGCCGTGCACGGTTTTGCGCCAGGTGACGCCGTCAGCGTCGTGCCGCCATTATCGATGGCCCGCTGGCCCGCCTATGGTGAGATTGCCACATATCCCGCCCATCTCGTGGCCAAGCACCCGCCATCGCTTACCTGGGAAGAGGCGGCAGCCGTCTGGATGCAATATCTCACCGCCTATGGCGCGCTGATCGACATTGCCAAGCTCAGCAGAGACGACTTCGTCGTCATTACCGCGGCATCGAGCAGTGTCGGACTTGCCGCGATCCAGATTGCCAACATCGTTGGTGCGACCGCGATCGCGGTGACGCGGACATCTGCCAAGAGAGAGGCCCTGCTCAAGTTCGGGGCGGCCCATGTCGTCGCTTCAGCGGACGAAGATCTGGAAGCCCGGCTGAAGGAAATCGCCAGTCCGGACAACATCCGAGTGGTTTTCGACGCAGTCGGCGGCCCGATTTTCGAACCTCTGACGGCGGCGATGGCACGGGGTGGCATTCTCATCGAATATGGCGGCTTGAGCCCCGAGCCGACGCCGTTCCCGCTGTTCGATGTGCTGGCCAAGACGCTGACGCTGCGCGGCTATCTCGTCCACGAGATCACTGGCGATCCGGTGAAGTTGGAAGCTGCCAAGGCGTTCATCCTCGACGGATTGATGTCGGGTTCGCTAAAGCCGGCAATCGCCAAAACCTTTTCATTCGAGCAGATCGTCGAAGCGCATCGCTTTCTCGAGTCGAACGAGCAATTCGGCAAGATCGTCGTGACGGTTGATTGAGCATTAATGGGAGCCTCACGCCTGCGCCGCCAGCCAGTCCCGCACCTTGCGAGCATTGTCGCTGAGGTCGCGGGTTCTCGACCAGATGACATGAAAGCCCTTGCCGGTCGTCATCGTGTGGCCGGTCGCACGCACCAGCAGCCCCGACGCCAGCAGGCGCTCGGCGAGGTGGCCCCAGCCGAGCGCAATGCCTTGGCCTTCCATGACCGCCTGGATCACCAGCGCATAATCGTTGATGCGCAAGCCACGCCCGGCATCGGTGATGGTGACCCCGGCCGAGGCGAACCACTCGTCCCAGCTCGCGGCTTCGCGAAACGGCTCTTCGAGATGGATGAGCCGGTGCGATGGCAGATCCTCGACGCTCTCCGGCAGTCCGAACCGCGCCACATAGCTCACGCCGGCGACGGGGAATATCTCCTCGTCGGCCAGTGGCAGTGAATGATAGTCCGGCCATTCCCGGGGCTCGCCACCGCGCACAGCGAGCGGGATGCCCTCGGCGATGATGTCGAGATCGCGGTCGGCGGTCTGGATGCGCAGATCAATTCCCGGCAGTTCGTCGCGGAACTGCTGCAGGCGCGGCATCATCCAGAACGAGCCGAAGGCCGTCGACGCGGCAAGCGTCACATGGCCGCCGGTCGCCTGTAGGCGCAAATCCTCCGCCGACTTGCGGATGTGCGACAGGCCAAGCGAGACGTCGGCATGAAAGCGGTCACCGGCTTCGGTCAGGCTGACTTGTCGATGGCGACGCTGGAAGAGTTTCGCGCCGAGCTGCTCTTCAAGCCCGCGGATCGCGTAGGACACGGCAGCCTGCGTCATGCCAAGCTCTCGCCCGGCGGCGGTAAAACTCGACAGCCGCCCGGCGGCTTCGAAAACGATCAGGCTGCCGGCAGAGGGCAGCAGGTGGCGCAGGCTTCGCATAAGCTGAACTTATACAAGAGATCAGGATTTTCCAGCGTCACAGCTGTATTTTGTCTCGCTAAGTTGACTGGCTCTGGGAGGATAGAGTTGCCATGAATGCACCGGCCGCCGAAGTCACCGAACACGCCAACCGCCGAGGGGGCGGCCGCCTGGGCCGCAAGGCGCTGCGGGGAACTCCGATGGCGTCGTTTCCGACGCTGGTTCGCAACATACCCGCATACCAAATGGTCCCGGACGAGGCTGTCGAGCTGATCCACCAGGAGTCGCTGTCGATCCTCGAAGAGGTTGGCTGCGAGTTCCGCGACGACGAGGCCATAGCACTGTGGCAGGCCGCCGGAGCCGATGTCTCTGAGACGCGCGTCCGCATTGACCGCGCGCTCTTGATGGAGCTGGTCTCGAAAGTCCCGCCGGAGTTCACGCTCAATGCGCGCAACCCCGAGCGCTCGGTCCGCGTCGGCGGCAAGAATTCCATCTTCGTGCCGATGTACGGCGCGCCTTACGTACGCGACCTCGACAACGTCAGGCGCTATGGCACGCTCGCCGACCTTCAGAATTTTCATAAGCTCGCTTACATGGCGCCGGCGCTGCATTCGTCGAGCTCGATCATCTGCGAGCCGATGGAAATTGCGGTGCCGAAGCGTCACCTCCACATCATCCATTCGGCGCTGAAGCATTCCGACAAGCCGTTCATGGGCATCGTGACATCCAGGGAACGCGCCGAAGACACGATGGCGATGGCGGGCATCGTGTTCGGCGAGGATTTTGTCCGCGACAACCCGGTGTTGGTCGCGATCACCAATTGCAACTCGCCACTGGTATGGGACGCCACCATGCTGGACGCGATGAAGGTCTATGCACGTCACAACCAGCCGTTGATCCTGGCGCCGTTCGCGCTGTGCGGCGCCTCGACTTCGGCCTCGGCGGTGGGAGCGGTCGCGCAGGTCAATGCCGAAGCGCTGGCGGGCGTCGCCTTCACGCAACTGCTGCGTCCGGGTTCACCGCAGATCTACGGACAGTTCATGGTCACGGTCGACATGAAGACCGGCGCGCCGATGGGTGGCACGCCCGAGGCCGCCCAGATGATGTATTTGATGGGAGCACTGGCGCGGAAATACCGGCTGCCATGGCGCACGTCGGGCTTCCATGTCGGGTCGAAACTCAACGACGCCCAGGCAGGCTACGAGGCGAACATGCTGATGCATGCCGCCATCCTTGCCGGCGCCAACTACATCTGGCACGCCGCCGGATGGCTCGAGGCCGGCCTGACCTGCGGCTATTCAAAATTCGCGACGGACTGCGAACAGCTTGTCGGCTGGTACAAATATGCTGGCGGCCTGCCGTTCGACGACTTCAAGGAAGCGATGGCGGCAATCCGCGAGGTCGGGCCGCAGGGCCACTTCCTCGGCACCCAGCACACACTCGAGCATTTCCAGTCCGCCTTCTTCATGCCCAGCATCATGGACTTCAATTCCTACGAACAGTGGAAGGCTGAAGGGGCAAAGGACCACGACACGCGCGGCCGCGAGAAAGCGCGCAATATGCTCGCCGATTATGAGGAGCCGAAGCTCGATGACGGCATCGCCGATGGTCTCAAAGATTTGATCGCGCTGCGCGAGGAGAAGCTGCCGGACAGCGTTAGTTAATCCAACGGGCGAAGACCCAAAGGCAACCATAAGGGAGGAAATAATGGCACTCTTCAGAAACAACGGTGATCGTGTCCCCAGCGTTATCGAGGCGATGGCTGAAGAAGCCCGCTCAGGCCGGATGGACCGGCGCGAGTTTCTGGCGCTGGCAAGCGCGTTCGGGGCATCGACTGCCCTTGCCTACGCTATGATCGGTCTTGCGGTGCCGGGACGGGCTTTGGCCGAAGAGCCCAAGAAAGGCGGAACGCTGCGCGTATCGATGTCGGTGAAGGCGCAGAAGGATCCGCGTACTTACGACTGGGTGGAGCTTGCGAACATTTCGCGCTGCTGGCTCGAGCCGCTTGTCCGCTACACCCGCGAATTCACTTTCGAGCCGGTCCTGCTCCAGAGCTGGGACGTCAACGACGACGCCACCGAATACGTGCTGCATCTGCGCAAGGGCATCACCTGGAACAATGGCGACGCCTTCAACGCCGACGACGTGGTCTACAATCTGACGCGCTGGTGCGAGAAGGATGCCTCTGGCAATTCGATGGCCGCGCGCGTCGGTGCGCTGATCGACGCCAAGACCGGCAAGGCCAGGGACGGGGCGATCACCAAGGTCGACGACAACACGGTCAAGCTGACGCTGAACGAACCTGATATCTCGCTGATCCCGAACTTCACCGACTATCCAGCGCTCGTCGTCCACCGCAAATTCGATGCCGATGGCGCCGATCCGCTCGCCAAGCCGATCGGCACAGGGCCTTTCGAGCTTGTGTCTTATTCGGTCGGCCAGAACGCGGTCGTCAAGCGTCGCGAGAATGGCAAATGGTGGGGCGGTGAAGCGCCGCTCGACAGCGTCGAATTCATCGACTACGGCACCGACTTCAACGCCTCGGTGAATGCATTCGAATCCGAGGAAATCGACGTCAATTTCGAGACGCCCGCCGACTTCATCGACATCCTCGACCAGATGGATCTGGTGAAATCGGAGGTCGCGACAGCAACCACGCTCGTTGCCCGCACCAACATCACGCACAAGCCTTATGATGACCAGCGGGTACGCAACGCCTTGCAGATGGCCGTCGACAACAATGCGGTGCTCGAACTTGGCTACGCCGGGCGCGGCACCCCAGGTGAAAACCACCACGTCAGCCCGATCCATCCGGAATATTTTCCGCTGCCCAAGAAGACACGCGATGCGGCCGGCGCCAAGAAGCTGATGGCCGAGGCCGGACAGGCCGATTTCGAGCATGAACTGATCACCGTCGAGGACGATTGGCAAAAGAACACCGGCGACGCGATTGCCGGCCAGCTGCGCGATGCCGGCATCAAGGTGAAGCGCACGGTGCTGCCGGGGTCGACCTTCTGGAACGACTGGACGAAATACCCCTATTCCATGACCATCTGGTACATGCGCCCGCTCGGCGTTCAGGTGTTGGCGCTCGGCTATCGCACCGGCGAGGCCTGGAATGAAACGGCGTATTCGAATCCTGATTTCGACGCCAAGCTCAAGCAGGCCCTCTCACTCATCGACGTGGAGAAGCGCCGCGAGGTCATGAAGGACGTCGAGCAGATCCTGCAGGATTCGGGCGTCATCATTCAGCCGTTCTGGCAGAAGCTGTACAGCCACATGAACAAGAAGGTGAAGAACTACGCGGTCCACCAGACCTTCGAGATGGATCTTCAGAACGTCTGGCTGGACGCCTGAGTTAGCTCCCAAGGCTGGCAATGACCCGCCGGCACCCGTTGCAGAAAACAGGTGCCGGCGGACCGCAAGCCATTGAAATCAGTGAGTGCGTCAAACATGGCCGACGACGAGATCATCCTTTCCGAGCTTTCCGACGACGAACTCGTCCAGCAGATGCACGATGACCTTTATGACGGGCTGAAGGAAGAGATCGAGGAAGGCACCAATATCCTGCTCGAGCGCGGCTGGGCGCCTTACAAGGTGCTGACCGAGGCACTGGTCGAAGGCATGCGCATCGTCGGCGAGGATTTTCGCGACGGCATCCTGTTCGTGCCGGAAGTGCTGTTGTCGGCCAACGCGATGAAGGCGGGCATGTTCATCCTGCGTCCGCTGCTTGTCGCCACCGGCGCGCCGAAGCAGGGCAAGATGGTGATCGGCACCGTCAAGGGCGACATCCACGACATCGGCAAGAACCTTGTCGGCATGATGATGGAAGGCGCCGGCTTCGACGTCATCGACCTCGGCATCAACAATGCGGTGGAAAAATACCTCGACGCCATCGAACAGCACCAGCCTGACATCATCGGCATGTCGGCGCTGCTGACGACGACCATGCCCTACATGAAGGTCGTCATCGACACGATGAAGGAAAAGGGCATCCGCGACGACTACGTCGTGCTGGTCGGCGGTGCCCCGCTCAACGAGGAATTCGGCAAGGCCGTCGGCGCCGACGCCTATTGCCGCGACGCGGCCGTGGCAGTCGAGACCGCCAAGGATTTCATGAAGCGCAAGCACAACGTGCGCGTGTCATAGCCGCAAGGCAACTTTCCGTCCTTCGTGGAAGGCGTAGGGCGCTTGGCGCGGAGCGACGGCGTCGCCGACCTCCATGAAAGGCTGGGACGTGCTTTCCAACTCTTTCGCCAGCCAATTCGCCGCCACATTGGTGGTTGCAAGTACAAGGCAATCGCCCGGCACAAAGCTCTCTTCACGGGTGTTGTGGTCAACGATGGTCACACCGTCCCCGTGCCATTCCAGCACACTGACATCCAACAACCATGTGACGCCAAGCTGGCGCAATGTCCGTCGAAGCGGAAAATCGGCAGCCGTCCGCTGCAGTTCCTTGCCGATCAGCGGGTCGGGTGTGAGAATGGTCACTTGATGGCCATCCTCGGCAAGTTTCCAGGCCGTGCCACAACCGCGCCAGCCTCCGCCCTCGTCGAGCAAAAGCACGTGCTTACCCGGCCGCACAACGCGGGCCATGACGGATTCGATCGAGAAGACATTGCCCCTTTCGATGCCGGGCAGGCTCGGCACTGCCGGCAAAGCCTTCTGAAAGCCGGTTTCGGGAGACACCGACCCCGTGGCCAGGATAACGGTGTCAGCTTGGAAAGAGGCGATTTCCGAGGCCTCGACGTAGGTGTTCAGTCGTACGTCGACATTCAGTTTGCTGAGCTGGCGTTCATACCACCCGAGAAGGTCGAGGATTTGCCCGCGGCGCGGCTGCAGTCCTGCGAGCAAAAAGTTCCCGCCCAGCCTACTGGAGGCTTCGGCCAGCACCACGTCGTGCCCTCGCTCGGCGGCAACCCGAGCCGTCTCGAGGCCGGCGGGACCGCCGCCGACGACAAGCACCCGTTTCTTGATGGCAGCGGACGTGAACCGGTCACCACCCCATTCAAACTCGCGCCCCGCAGAGGGATTGATAAGGCAGCTGATCCAGTAGTCGCGGGAACGACGGCCCCAGCACATCTGGTTGCAGGATATGCATCCGCGCACATCCTCGGGCCGGTCCGCCGCGGCTTTGCGTGCCAGATGCGGGTCGGCGATCTGGCCCCGGACGATCGACACCAGGTCTGCAGCTTTCTCGCCGAGCACGGTTTCGGCGTTTTCAGGCGTCCTGATATGGCTTTCGGCCACCACGAGGGCCGTCTTGACCACGGCCTTTAGGGTCGTCGCAAGATCGGCGCCAAGCTTCTCCGGATAGAGAAACGTCGGCATTATCTTGTAGAAATCGAGGTAGCTACCGGTGCCGCAGGTCACGTAATCGATCAGCCCCTGCTCATCATGCAGCCGAATGATCTCCGCCAGTTCCTGGCGACTGAGCGCGACTGTGTAATCGGGTTCGTCGCTGACCGAGAGTCCAATGATGAAATCGAGGCCGCATGTTTCGCGGATGCGGGTTAGGATTTCGCGCGAGATCCGCGTGCGGTTGTCGAGCGACCCTCCCCATTGGTCCTCGCGTCGGTTTGTCCAGGGCGTCCAGAACTGATCGACCAGTCCGAGATAGGCAGCCCAGACTTCGACGCCGTCGAAACCGGCTTCCTGGCAGCGGCGCGCCGCCTGAACGAAGCTGTCGATGGTTTCCCAAATCTCACCCTCGGACATGGCGTGGGAACCGTCGCTGTCATGATAGCTCGGCAGGCCCGAGGGCGACCAATGCGCGTGAAATGAATTGTCCGAATCCCCGTGCGCTCCGACGTGATAGAGCTGCTGGATGGCGATCGCCCCGTGGTCCTTGATCGCGCGCGTGACCTGCTGGAAATGAGGAATGACGCTATCGTCGTCAGGTCGAAAATTGCCGCGTGTCAGGACGGCGGCCTGATGGACGGGCATGGGTTCGACAACAATCATGCCGGCCCCACCGAGCGCTCGCTCGGCATAGTAGGCAACGTGTCGTTCGGTCGGCACGCCATTTTCGGCCATGTTGGCGGTATGAGCCCCGAACACGATCCGGTTTCGCAGCGTGCGACTGCCTAGCTTTGCAGGTGAAAACAGATGCGGAAAGAGTTTTGACATAATATCACACCAGCGGTCGGAGGAAGGCCTCGGGCGGCAGTCAGGTGGCTTGTCCCATAGTCACGGATTTCTGGAGCGCCGCGGCAAGGCCGTCTGCCACGGCAGATTCAAACCCGGCTGCGCGCATGGCCTCGATCGCTGCCGCGGTGGTGCCGCGGTAGTCGAGGAAGGTCTGGACGATATCTTGGGGATTGTCTGGACGAGCCTCGAGGAGTTTTCCGGTTCCAACAAGCACCGCGCTGACGCTCCGCCGGGCAATATTTGGATCCATTCCTCGGCTGAGGGCGTCGTCCATCATCGCCGCCGCCAAAAGCGCCGGAAAGGCTGGACCGGATCCGGTGAGGCCCGTCAAATAGTCGATATCTGCTTCTGTTTTGACTTCATCGGCAGCGCCACAGGCCTCCAGAATCCGGCGAACGACATTGCGGTCATCGGCGGTGACGCCCTGAGAGCTTATCCAGGGAGTATAGGAATTCCGCACCTCTGCCGCTGCATTCGGAAGCGTGCGGACGACGCGGTCGGTTTTAAGACGTCCCGCCAGTTGGTCGAGAGTGATCCCGGCCATAACCGACATGGCGAGCTTGCCGGACGCAGCAATGTCGATGGCAGGCCAATCCTGGGGCCGGACCGAGACGATGATGACATCAGATCGATCCACCAGTTCCTGGTTGTCCCTGGTCCATGTAGCGTTTGGCAGAAAGTCGGGTTGCCCACTTCGATGAGAGAGCGTGAGGTGCTCTGCGGCGACTATTTGCGCATCAATAATGGCCTCGGCGATAGCGCGTCCAAGCCAGCCACCTCCGCCGATTATTCCGATGCTCAGGGGTTCACCCATTGTCGAAACGCTTCCTCAGCCCGCCGAATGGCCGTGTCTGGCGAAGAACCGGTCGAGTTCGCGCTTCCGCGGGGCCTTACCTGTAAAAATCTCCACGTACCCGGGAATGCGCTTCATGCGGTCCGCGAGATCTTCGCTGGTCTGCATTGAGATGTAGCCGATCTGCACGAGATAGATGGTGCGCGCTCGAACATCGGCTGAGCCTTCGTCGTAACCAAAGCGGACAAACATCTGGCTCAACGCATCGAGGCGCGTCTGGTCGGCTTTCTGCACCTCCGCCAGGATGTCAGGGGATTGAAGCGCCCAGCTTCTGACTGCGAACTCGAACTGGGAATCGAACAAGGATTTGTCGAGCCAGCAGTCGAAAACGTTCAGCATCGCTTCGGCGACCGTCTCGGCATATGCCTCAGCCTGCTTGACGAGGTTGCCGGTGTTCTTGTCCCGCCAACGGGTCACGAGGGCAGCCAGCAGTTCTTCTCTATCCTTGAAGAACCAATAGAAGCTGGTGCGCGACAGGCCCAATTTCTTGGCCAGTGGCGATATTCTCACCGTGTCGACGCCGGATTCAAGAAGCAGGTCGTAGGCGGCTTCAAGCCACCCCTCCGGCGATCCGCGCCATCCGCTATCGTTCGAAATTTGCTCCATGAGTGATCAGCCTAACAAAATATCAAAGTGAAAACCAGCAAAATGTACACGTATGTCGACTCTATCGACTGCTCCGAAGTGAAACTTGACATGCATGTACATTTTCGGATAGCGTTCGCACTTGCCATCTCAGCCCGGAGTCCGTCAGATGTCGAGCGATCCCCTCCTGCAGCCGTACAAACTCAAGCATTTGACCCTGCGCAATCGCATCATCGTGACCTCCCACGAGCCGGCTTATCCGGAGGACGGGATGCCGAAGGAGCGCTATCTCGCCTATACGGTTGAAAGGGCGAAGGGCGGTGTGGCGATGACGATGACAGCCGGGTCCGCTGCGGTCTCGAAGGACAGCCCCCCGGTTTTCAACAACCTGCTCGCCTACAAGGACGAGATCGTGCCGTGGATCAGGCAGATGACAGATGCGGTGCACGAAGAGGGCGCCGCCATCATGATCCAGCTAACCCATCTTGGACGGCGTACACGCTGGGATAAAGGTGACTGGCTTCCCGTTCTGGCGCCGTCCCATCATCGTGAAGCCTCCCACCGCGCGTTTCCCAAGAAAATTGAAGACTGGGATATCGAGCGCATCATCAAGGACTTTGCGGACGCCGCGGAGCGGATGAAGGCAGGCGGGATGGATGGCGTCGAACTCGAGGCCTATGGCCACTTGATCGACCAGTTCGTGTCTCCTCTCACGAACGAACTTGACGGTCCGTATGGTGGTTCGCTCGATAATCGCATGCGCTTCTGCATGGACGTCTTCAAGGCGATCCGGTCACGGGTCGGCGAGGACTTCATCCTGGGCGTGCGATATACTGCGGATGAACGTCTCCCCGGTGGCACTGGCAAGTCCGAGGGCATGGAAATCTCCAAGCGTCTCAAGGAAAGCGGACTGATCGATTACCTCAACGTGATCCGCGGGCACATCGATACCGATGCGGGCCTGACGGACGTCATTCCAATTCAGGGAATGGCGAATGCGCCGCATCTTGATTTTGCCGGCGAGATTCGTGCCGCGACCAACTTCCCAACTTTCCACGCAGCGAAAATACCGGATGTGGCGACTGCCCGCCACGCGATCGCATCGGGCAAGGTGGACATGATCGGCATGACGCGCGCGCATATGACCGACCCCCACATCGTGCGCAAGATCATCGAAAAGCGCGAAGACGAAATCAGGCCCTGCGTGGGCGCTAACTATTGCCTTGACCGTATCTATCAGGGCGGGGCGGCATACTGCATTCACAACGCCGCGACCGGCCGTGAGCTGACCATGCCGCATATTGTCGCCAAGGCCGACAGCCGCAAGAAGATTGTCGTCGTCGGTGCAGGTCCGGCTGGCCTCGAGGCCGCCCGCGTGGCGGGTGAGCGGGGACACGAGGTCGTGGTCTTCGAGGCCGCCAGCGACCCTGGAGGGCAGATCCGGCTGACAGCGCTGAGCCCGCGCCGCAAGGAGATGATGAGCATCATCGATTGGCGCATGGCCCAGTGCGAAAAACATGGAGTGACCATCAGGTTCAATGCCTGGGCGGAAGCCGAAACCATCGAGGCGGAAAATCCGGACGTTGTCATCGTCGCAACGGGCGGGGTGGCGCACACCGACGTCCTTTCCAAGGGCAACGAGTTCGTGGTGTCGTCTTGGGACATCATCTCCGGAGACGCAAAGCCGGGAACCAATGTCCTCATCTTCGACGACGCCGGTGACCACGCGGCACTCCAGGCCGCGGAATTCCTCGCCGGCGCCGGAGCGAAGGTTGAAATCATGACACCGGACCGGTCATTCTCACCCGAGGTCATGGCTATGAACCTCGTGCCCTACATGAGGTCTCTTCAAAAACTCGATGTGACCTTCACCGTTACCTATCGGCTCGAGTCAGTTGAAAAGAATGGCAATCAGCTCATTGCAAATGTCGGCAGTGACTACGGCGGCATATCCAAACAGCGCGTCGTGGATCAGGTTGTCGTCAATCACGGCACCATTCCGCTCGACGACATCTATTTCGAACTGAAACCGAAATCGACCAATCACGGCGAGATTTCGCAGGATGAGCTCATCGCCGGGCAACCACAGTCGGTGGTGCGGAATGCGCAGGGCCAATTCCAACTCTTTCGTATCGGCGACGCCGTTTCAGCTCGCAACACCCACGCCGCGATCTACGACGCGCTGCGACTGGCGAAAGATATCTAACATCCGGCAACGGACCATAGCGTCCGCTCACAACAAGGGCTCCGAGATGAACAGAAGTGAGGCCCTGCAATATTTTTTAGACACAGCGTTCGTGGCCTTCGACCAGTTCTCACACGACCTGCGATCGCGCAGATCGATCATCCAGCTCTTCGCCCAATCGGAGGTTCCCGGGCTGGAAAGGACCAAGGCCGGGAGCCGTTTGCCGGTCTGTTCCTATCTTGGCCCGGCGTTGGCGGAAGAGGCGATCCCGCCTACGCTCCGCAACTTGATTGAGCGCTTCAAGGCGATCGAGCCGCTGCTCGAATGGCGGCTGAAATCAAATCCCGCCCCGTCTGCCAGCAGCAATTTCCGCGACGGTCACGCCAACGCGATGATCCTTGGCCCGGGCGGCCTCGAGGACAGAAACGATCTGTGGCTCGGCGTCACTTTGATGGCTCCTCACGTCCGGTATCCCGACCACGATCATCCGCCGGAAGAAACCTACCTCGTGCTCTCGCATGGCGAGTTCAAGCAGGCTGACAGGGACTGGTTTTCGCCCGGCATCGGTGGATCACTCTACAATCCGCCAGGCATCAAACACGCAATGAGATCGCTGGATCGGCCGCTGTTCGCATTCTGGGCGCTGTTGGTGGACCAGACGCATCACTGAGCTTGCCCGAAACCCGGCTACCGGGCCGAGGAAGAGCCAAGACCGCCTTGCGGGTGAAGCGCGTGACTCATCAATAGCTTCATCATCGACTTCGGTTGACCGCGGATCGTCAAGGCGCTGCCGATTTCGAAGAAGCGCCTTGATCAGAGATCGCGAAATGGTTGCTATATCTCGACTTTCACACGGCCAACCGGATTAGAACAGCAAGCAAGGATATAGCCGTCGGCAATCTCTTCGTCGGTGATGCCGCCATTGTGGACCATATGCACATCGCCTTCGGTTCTGCGAACCTTGCATGTCCCGCATATCCCCATACTGCAACCCGATCGGATCACCAGACCGGCAGCCCGTGCCGCAGTCAGGATCGTATCCGTCTCGACGCATTTCGCCGAGACGCCGGATAGGACAAATTCGATCTCGGCCTCGTTGTTCTCGGTGGGAACGAAGTCATCCGGGACCTTCTCGGCCTCAGGAAGCGGCGCGCGGAAGCTTTCCTGATGATAATGCGCCATGTCGAAACCGAGACCGGCCAGCGCCTCGCGCACGGCTTGCATGAAGGGCTCGGGCCCACAGCAGAACACCTCGCGATCAAGATAATCCTGCGCCATCAGTCCGAGCATCAACTGGTTGAACATGCCTCTGTAACCGGTCCATGGCCTGTATGGATCGGTCTGTTCAACCACCCATTTCAGGTCGATGCCGGTTACGCGCGACGCCATATGCTCCAGCCGTTCGCGGAAGATGATCTCAGAAGGACGGCGCGCGCAGTGGACGAAGACGATGTCCGGATCAACCCCGGAATCATACAGATGGGTGGTCATGGACATCATCGGTGTGATGCCCGAGCCGGCCGATATGAAGAGAAACTTTTCGGCTGGCTGATGCGCCATCGAGAAGGTGCCCCCCGGACCTATTGCCCGCAGGCGCATTCCCGGACGGAGGCTGTCAAACATCCACTGCGTTCCGACAGAGTCGGCCTGCGCCTTTACGGTAATGGTCAGCGAGGTCGGCCGCGACGGAGATGAGGATATCGTGTAGGTCCGGTAGACCGGACCGCCGGGAGTGGGCAGTTCCAAAGTGAGGAACTGCCCTGGATCAAAATTGAACAGCGATCCGGACGGCGACCGGAAACAAAAGGTCAGGACGTTCGGCGCCTCCGGAAGAAAGGAGGCACATTCGAGTTCTTCCGCGTCGGTCCAGAAAACCAGCCTGGGTTTTGCCACCACGTTCATTGCTTCACTCCGCGGCCAATCGCATCGAGGCCTGAGAGCGCTCAAGCCAGTTCGCGTACCAATCTACGAATTGGGTCACACCGCTTTCCTGAACCGGCGAATATGGTCCGGGAACATAGGCAGGAGAGAAGATCCCTTGCTGGTTGGTCTCGACGATCTCACGGTCTTCATCATTGGTAGAAATCCAGACCTCGGTCAGGCGCTTGAGGTCGTAGTCGAGCCCTTCGACGGCATCTTTGTTCACCAGCCAGGTGGTGGTGACCTCAGTTTCCGTGGCGCTGATCGGCGTGACTCGGAAGGTCAAGGAGTGATCCGGCAGGAAGTGGCTCCAGGTCGTTGGATAATGGAACATCAACAGCGAGCCTGCTTCGGGCAGAGCCACCCGGCCAAGATTCTTGTGAACGGCAGCCTTGCCGTCGAGCGTGTAGCTCACCGCCTTTTGCTGCAGCGGCATCCGCGCCAGGCGAAATTGGCCGCTGCCGCCAAGACGGAACTGCGCAGGCGCGCCTGAGGCTTCGCAACGGTCAAAATGCGCCTGAAGGGTCGCCGAGACCGATCCGTCGGCAGACACTCCGGCCACTTCCGGGTCGAGCGAGAAGGAGCGGCAGAGCGACGGGTGGTTGCTGCTGCAGTGGTAGCATTCGCGGTTGTTTTCCCACACAAGCTTCCAGTTGGCCTTCTCGATGATAGTCGACGTATGCGCGACCTTCGCATTGTTGAGGTCATGGACCTCTAGGTAGGGAAGGGCCAGGTCGGCAAACGGTTCGAAGTCTGGGGGCGTAGCGGACAGACAGACGTAGATCAGGCCGGCAAGATTGCGCAGATGGACCGGCTTCAGCCCGTGTTTGGACATGTCGAAGTCGGGCCCCATGTCATTTGCCCAGATGAGCTTGCCGTCAAGCTCATAGGTCCACTGGTGATAGGGGCAGACGAGTTTGGCCACTTGGCCTTCGCGCGCCTTGCAAATCATCGAGCCGCGATGGCGGCAGGAATTGTGGAAGGCGCGGATTTCACCATCGCGGGCAAGCACGATGACCACCTCATAGGCACCCACGCGCATCGTCACGTAGCTACCAGCTTTCGCAAGCTGGCATGCCGGGGCCGCGTAGAGCCATTCCTGGTAGAAGATGTGCTCGAGATCGAGCTGGTAAATCGTCGGCGAAGTGTAAAAGGGCTGCTCAAGGGCATAGCCCGAGACGCGGCGCGCTAGCAACTCTTGGATCGAGGGCGAGGGGGCGTTCATGCGGAATTCCATAGATGGCGTGCACATTTGAGATGAAATTTTCTTGCCTGGACGCGTTTTGCGCAATAGCACTAATTTTCAGCACGATTTAGTTCAGCTAATCTGTTGCGCTCTGCGAGCCATCGTGAGTCAAATAGCGGGTCCGAAGAGGCGTTGATGCCAAGACCGTACGATCTCTCCTCGGTGACGGCTCTCATCTGCTTCGAGGCGGCGGCCCGAAATGCGAGTTTCAAAAACGCCGCCCAGGAATTGAATGTGACGCCTGCGGCGATCAGCCACCAGATCAAGGCGCTTGAGGGTGATTTGGGATGCAGCCTGTTCCTGCGCATGAGCCGCGGCGTCGAATTGACTGAGAAAGGGGCGTTCTTGTTCGTTGCGGTACAGCGCGGGCTTGAGACGATTTCCGACGCCGTTACTCACATGCGCGATCGCCCGGAAACCGCTGACGTGACCATCCGGACAACGACGGCCGTCAGCTCGCTATGGCTTACACCGAAGATTTCAGCCTTCTGGAAAAGCCATCCCACCGTCACTGTCTCGCAGATCGTCAGCGACGTGCCCGCAACAGCGATCCGCTGCGATCTAAGTATTCAATACGGGGATGCGCAGGAGAATTTTGAAGAATGCCACAAACTCTTTCAAGATCGCATTGTCGCGCTCGGAACTCCAAAATTCGCCGCCGAGCACGGTATTGGCCGAGTTGAGGATCTGCTCAAGGCACCTTTGATTCATATGAACAACGACGAAACCGACTGGACGAACTGGCCGGAGTGGTTTCAAGCGCTTGGACACACCATCCCAAAAGGCCGCAGGTTTAGCGTGAACAACTATATGATTGCCCTCCAGGCCGCCCAGGATGATATCGGGGCGGTCTTGGGGTGGGATGGATTGGTCAAAAGCCTGATGGAACAGGGCCGGCTGGTCACACTTGTACCCGACAACATTCCCTCACCCAGGGCATTTTATCTGAAAATCCATCCTAGGGCAGGTTCGAAAGCGCGGCTTTTTGCGAGCTGGCTCGCCAAAAGCTCTTGAGCAGCTGCTCTCTTGCTCGCTGACTTCTTCGGGCGGCTTCACATCACCGCGCTCGCTATGGATTCGTGGTATTGAACGGGTTCCCACCACGAAAGCCTGGAGATTATCGGATGAGACTGATTGTGCTTGCCGCCGCTCTCTCGATCGCAGCGCCTGCGACCGCCCTGGCCGGGCCGGCCTCCAATGCGGTGAAGTTCTTTTACATGCCCGAGGTCAAGTTCGAGGCCGACGCGAAATACCGCGACCGTTTCACCGAGCCGGTGACAAAGCTGTTCGACCTCAACGACCAGGCGCAGAAGAACAAGCCGGACGAGGTGCCTTGCATCGACTTCGCCCCCGGTCTCGACGCGCAGGATTTTGACGAGAAGACAGTCGCCAAGACGTTGAAGCTGTCTGAAGCGGTGGATGGCGACAGCGCCAACGTGACAGTGACGTTCAACCTTTTCCCGGAAGGCGATGAATCCAAACGCGAAATGGTCTGGTCGCTGAAGAAGGTCGACGGCCAGTGGAAGGTTGCCGACATCACCTCGAAGACCAGCGGCTGGACGCTGAGTGCGCTCGAATGCCTGGCTGGCCAGACTCCGGAGTGACGCCATGGCCCGCGCCCTGGCCCTGGCGACTGCGTGCCTGCTGGCCGCGGGTTTGAGCAGCACCGCTGGCCAGGGCCTGTTCGGCGCGCCGCTCTCGGCAGAAAATGCACGGGCAGCTCCGCTGCGGCCGGGTTCGCCGACGGCGATGGTGAAACCGTTTTACGAGCATGTCGGGCTCGAGCTCGACCCGGCTCGGCGCAGCCATTTCGTCGATCCCGCGAAGTCGGTGCTCGACAAGAGCGATGCGCTGCGGAAATCGGGGCAGGGCGAATGCCTCGATCCCAACATGGCGCTCGACAATGCGGCGTACGACAGGGCCGAGATCGACAACAGCCTGAAGGCTGTTGAAGCGGTCAAAGGCGATGAGGCCAAGGTCGTCGTCGCCTTTATCGTTGCCGGCAATCCGCACCGGCTGGAATGGAAGTTCAAAAAGGTCGACGGCGACTGGAAGATATCGGACCTTCTGTCGGTGACCGGCGAATGGGCGCTCAGCCAATATCAGTATGAGTGAGAACGGACCGATGAGTTGATCGCCTGATGGCGATTGAAAACCAGAGTTGGCGATCCTGCTGTCCCGCCGGACATCTCGCAGCAGAATTCAGCCGCGTCCGCGATACGGCGCAACACCGGTGTCGGGCAGCCATGCGCCTTCCGGCGGCGCGCCGGTCTGCCAGAATACGTCGATCGGAATGCCGCCGCGCGGATACCAATAGCCGCCAATCCGCAACCACAGTGGTTTGGTCGCAGCGATGATGCGGCGGCCGATCATGATGGTGCACTCTTCATGGAAGGCGCCATGGTTGCGAAACGAGGTCATGAACAGCTTCAGCGACTTCGATTCCACCAGCAGCGTGTCGGGTGCATAGTCGATGACGATGTGGGCGAAGTCCGGCTGGCCGGTGACCGGGCAGAGCGAAGTGAATTCCGGGCAGGTGAAGCGAACGATGGCTGGCGGCCCATCGCCGCGCGAAAACGGCACGGTCTCCAGGACTGCTGCGTCAGGGTTCTGTGGCGCCTCGACGTTGGTGCCGAGCTGGGTAAGGTTTTTCGTATCGGTCATCGGCGGGTTCCTTACTGCATGTCGCCCAAAAGCCTGCCCACGGGCCCGACCCGAGGGTGCGCTGACTTGGGTACGACATGCGCAAAAACAAAAATTTGCCGCTCATTAGCACAATTTGAAACAGGAAGACGATGACCACCAGCGATCCGCTTCTCCAGCCCTATCAGCTCAAACATTTGACGCTGAAGAACCGGGTCATGTCGACCAGCCACGAGCCGGCCTATTTCCGAAGACGGTATGGATCTGAAGATCACTTCGGATTTGATTTGGTGGCGCGCAGCCGAACCTCCGCACGGAGAGCCACCAGGCACGTCGGTCCGATCTGCGCGCTGCGCACGCCGCCGGCTTGCAGCCAGACACCGTACGATCTCTTGAACCGCGATAGCGGCTGGCCGCTCAAAACATTCTGGCGGTGGCCATGCAGAGCACGGTGATGACCAGCAGCCCACCAGCGATGCGTTCGCCCCTTGTCATTTTCGCGCGCAACTGCGTTTCCGTCGCCGAGTCAGTGCCGGCAAGCCGCCTGCTGGCAGAGCCGACCAGCGCTCCCTGAACACCGGCGGCAATCAAGGCCGTAGCGATACCCAGGGCCAGAACCATTTCCATCGAACCGAAAGAGCCGCTGTGGAAGAAATACCAGAGCAGGGCGCCGGTCAGGAAAACCATGCCGGCCGCGTTCATTTGCGGCCGGAAAAACCGTTCGATCCGAATCTCCGGATCGCGGGCGACAGCGATGGTCGTTCCAGCCCAGAACACACCGGCCAATACGTGAAGGCCGAGGACGATGATGTAGACATACTGCATGACCGCGTTCCTCCTTTCCTACCGCCAACCATAAAGTTAGATATCAAATGATTAGATGTCAATGTAAAGTCAAAGGGCCAGTTCCATCGGCCTTTCCCTTACTCTAGTGTCGGATCATGACGCTTTTTGACCGCCCGCCAGTCGGGATGAATCTCGCCCGCACCGCAAAGCTTGTCGCCCAGGCCTTTGACGCCACGTTGGTCGAGGCGGGCGGCACGCTGCCGGTTTGGGTCACGCTGTTGTCGATCAAGTCGCGCGAACTGGCCAACCAGCGTGAGCTCGCCGGCATGATCGGAATCCAAGGCGCGACGCTGACCCACCACCTGAACGCGATGGAGACGCAAGGTTTGCTGACCCGGCGCCGCGATCCGGAAAACCGCCGCGTCCATCAGGTCGAACTGACCGAAGCGGGAGAGGCGCTGTTCCTGAAATTGCGCACGGCAGCCATTGCCTTCGACAAGCGGCTGCGGACCGGGTTGTCGGACGACAGGCTGGCGGAGTTCGCGGAAGTCTTGGCGACGCTGCGGGCGAATGTCGATTGATCCCAACTGCCGAACGCTTTGTTCAGCGAGCCCAAGATGTAGCGGCAGCCGGCTACGGACCGGCCTTAACCCCATCAGGCCGCCATTTCCGAAGCGGCGTGTCAGGTTGGCGCCTCACGCCAGCCTTCCCTGCAGCACCGTCAGCCTGGCTCTCTTCGGCGCCCGCGCGACCAGCCATTCGCGTACTTGGTCCTGCGGCATCGGGAAGGCGATCGAGTAGCCCTGCACCTGGTCGCAGCCGATCGCCATCAGCGAATCGAGCTCAGCCTCGGTTTCGGCGCCCTCGGCGACGATCGAGATGCCAAGGCCGCGGGCGAGTTCGGTGATGGCACGCACGATCTTGGTGTTGTCGCCGTTCTCATTGATGTTCTGGACGAAGCGGCGATCGATCTTCAGCCTGTCGATCTCGTTCGGGTTGACGTGGCTGAGCGACGCGTAGCCGGTGCCGAAATCATCGAGTTCAAGATGGACGCCGGCGGCGCGGATGTGCCGCAGCTTTGCCGCGATGCCGGTCTTCTCGTCGTCGAGAATGACGGATTCGACGATCTCGAGCGACAGTTTTTGTGGCGGCAGCCCAGCCTTTTCCAGCGCACCGAAGAGGAAGGCGTCGAAATTGGCCTCACGCAATTCGGAGCCGGAGACGTTGACGGCGAGCCGTCCGAAGGCAATGCCGGCACGGTTCCACTCCGCCGCCTCGCCGATTGCCTTGGCGATGACGATGCGGCCGATCGCAGGCATGAGTCCGCATTTCTCGGCGATGGGAATGAACTCGCCCGGTGCGATCATGCCGCGCTCGGCATGTCTCCAGCGAACCAGCGCCTCGATGCCGCCGATGGTGCCGTTCGACAACGAAACCTGTGGCTGGAAATAGACCTGGAACGTCTTCTCCGCGATAGCGATCCTGATGTCATGCTCGAGCCGTTTGCGGTAGTCGAGTTCATGCCGCAACGCCTCGGAGAAGAATGAGAGACTGCCGCCACCCTGCTTCTTGGCGGCGTGGAGCGCGAGGTCGGCATGGACGAGCAGATCTTGCGCATTGTCGGCGTCGACCGGATAGACGGCGACGCCGGCGCTGGCGCCCGGAAGGATGGTCGCGCCCCGATAGACGATCGGTTCGTTGATCTGCGACAGGACGCGCCCGGCGACCGTGTTGATGTCCTCGGTGCCGCCGGCACCGTTGAGGATCATCACGAACTCGTCGCTGCCCAGACGCACGCAGAGATCCGACGCCCGGCAAGAATCACGCATGCGCTGCGCCGTCACCACCAGCACATAGTCGCCGGCGGCGTGGCCAAGCGTGTCGTTGATCTGCTTGAACCGGTCGAGGTCGAGGTGGACCGCCGCAAGCCGCTCTCGCCGGCGCTGCGCGCCCTTGATCAGCGTATCGAAATGGTCGGTCAGGAAGGTGCGGTTGTGCAGGCCGGTAAGGCCGTCATGCACGGCGATGAAGGCCATGGAATTGCGGGTATCGATCAGTTCACGCGTCTTGCGCAGGATGGCGTTCGACATCGGCCTGAAGATGAAAAGTGCCACCAGCACGATGACGCCGAGGGTGGAGTAGAACAGCGTTCGATGGAGATCGAGAAGGCTTTCCGATCGCGCGTCGGCTTGGGCGCTGATGCGCTGACCGAGTGCCGCATAGCCCGACAGGGCCGCATTGGCGACGGAAGCGTCGAGGTTGACGCGTTCGCCGCCACCCTTGTAGCCGCCATTGTCGGCCATGCCGAGTTGCGATTCAAACGCCGAAACCAGGCGTTCGCCGTTGGCGATAAGCCCGACCGAGAAGTAATCGAGATGAAACGGCTTGGCAAAAAGGACGTTCTCGACTGATTTTGGATCGAGTCTTGCCGGTGCCGCCGGGTCGGCGACCACACGCTCGAGCAGAAGGTCGTAGTTCCTCTCGAAGTCGGCCGTGGCCTGTTTGAGTGCGGTGACCAGAGCCGGTTGTTGGTTGCGCGTAGCTGCTCCTGCCGCGTTGGCAAGGAAGACAATGCGTTGCGACAGCACCTTTTGCATGCCGACAATATCGAGCAGCGTGTCGTCGTGCCGATGGCCAGCCATCATCTGCTGGAGAAGGATGAAGGAGGCCATCACCATGGCTGCAATGATCAGCAGCGCCAGCCAATAGCCTGCCTTGATCAGCAGTATGAGCTTGCCCGAAATGGTTTGCATCGGTTGCTGCGACATTTTCTGGGGCGGTCCCTCTCGCCGACAGATTGTTGGGTATGAGAACCATTGGCTTGAAAGGTTAACAGCTCCGGAAGCCGACACAGCAGCAGCGGTGGAAAGCTCGCAAAATGGTTATCGCCTTCTTTCGCGCCGCAGCTGCATTTGAACATTTGCCATTTGGCGGCATTCTGGGGCGGCATTCTGGCCACTGACCGTCGGGTCACCGAAGCCGTCGCTTTTGCGGTGGATTTTTCGCCCGCGCGGGGCGACAGTCTATTGAATCTCAACAGGGCCAGATCATGAGCGCGGCATTCCTCTCCCATATCGACAGCGAGCTTCAAGGGCTGAAATCGGCCGGCCTCTACAAATCCGAGCGGGTGATCACCTCGACGCAATCGGCTAAGATCGAGGTGGGCGGCGAGAGGGTGCTGAATTTCTGCGCCAACAATTATCTCGGCCTCGCCGACAGCGAAGAGCTGCGCGAAGCGGCGAAGGCCGCGCTCGACCGATACGGCTACGGCATGGCCTCGGTGCGCTTCATCTGCGGCACACAAGAGGAACACAAGCAGCTCGAGGCAAAGATATCGAGCTTCCTCGGTATGGAGGACACAATCCTCTACGGTTCCTGCTTCGACGCCAACGGCGGCCTGTTCGAGACGCTGCTTTCCGAGGAGGACGCGGTCATTTCCGACGCGCTGAACCACGCCTCGATCATCGACGGCGTCAGGCTCTCCAAAGCAAAACGCTTTCGCTATGCCAACAACGACATGGCGGCGCTCGAGGAGGAATTGAAGAAGTCCGAAGGCAGCCGCTTCAAGCTGATCGCCACCGATGGTGTATTTTCCATGGACGGCATCATCGCCAATCTGAAGGGCGTCTGCGATCTCGCCGACAAGTACAATGCAATGGTGATGGTCGACGACAGCCATGCCGTCGGCTTCGTCGGCAAGAACGGGCGCGGCTCGGCCGAGCATTGCGGCGTCGAGGGCAGGGTGGACATCATCACCGGCACGCTCGGCAAGGCATTGGGCGGCGCGTCGGGCGGCTACACATCGGGCAAGAGCCAGGTGGTCGACTGGCTGCGCCAGCGCTCGCGTCCCTATCTGTTTTCCAACACGCTGATGCCGGCGATCGCCGGCGCCTCGATCCGGGTTTTCGAACTGATCCAAAATGGCGATGCGCTGCGCCAGCGCCTCTATGCCAATGCGGCGCGGTTCCGGTCTGAAATGGGTAAGCTCGGCTTTACGCTGGCCGGCGCCGATCATCCGATCGTTCCGGTCATGCTCGGCGATGCGACGCTGGCGCAGGAGATGGCGACGCGCATGCTGCAGCGCGGCATCTATGTCATCGGCTTCTCGTTTCCGGTGGTACCGAAGGGCCAGGCGCGCATCCGCACGCAAATGTCGGCCGCCCATTCCAGCGCCGACATCGACCGTGCGGTCGAGGTGTTCGGCGCAGTCGGGCGCGAACTTGGTGTGATTTCCTGAACGACCGGAACCGAAAAGAGATTCCGGATCAAGAGTTTCAAGGGACAAAAGAATGTCGAACATGATGAAGGCGCTGGTCAAGGCCAAG
>NZ_JBVVPV010000066.1:0-22430 GCF_055811735.1 Mesorhizobium sp. WSM4850
AGAGAAGCTGCGCTTCGCCATCCGTGAAGGCGGCCGCACCGTCGGTGCCGGCATCGTCGTCACCATCAAAGAGTAATCGATACCGGCATCCGCCGGATCGACAGGGAAGGGCGGTCTTCGGGCCGCCCTTTCTACGTTTACTGGCTGCACGCAGAACAATCTTGCGCGGTCGTTTCAAAGCTGTTGCAAGCACCACCACCGCAACTATTATAGGTTGCATTGAGGGGGCTTTTGCCAAGCGTGGTTCGGGGACGCCGTTTAAGCAGTAGGGCCGGGTGGTGGCGCGGGCTGGTTCGCCTGGTGCCGGTGGTCGCAATGGCGATGGCTGCCTTTGCGGCGAACGCCGAGGATGTCTTCCCGAAATGGTCCGATCTGACGACTTGGACCGAGCCGAAGGTATGGTCCGATGATATTTCGCCGATGCGTTTCGCCGTCGTTCGCAGCAGCGCGACCGGCTGCGAGCCTAACTGTCCGGAATGGATCTCGGCAGAAGGCGCCATTGAAGCGGGCACGCCAGCCCAGCTCAAGCGCATATTGAAGAAACTCGGCCGCCGCAAACTGCCGATCATCGTCAATTCCCCGGGCGGCAATGTCGATGCTGCGCTCCAGCTTGGTCGAATAATCCGCAAGAACAAGCTCGATATCGCCGTTGGTATAACCAGGTTTTCCGATTGTTGG
Organism: Mesorhizobium sp. WSM4850; assembly: GCF_055811735.1. Taxonomy (NCBI): domain Bacteria; kingdom Pseudomonadati; phylum Pseudomonadota; class Alphaproteobacteria; order Hyphomicrobiales; family Phyllobacteriaceae; genus Mesorhizobium; species Mesorhizobium sp. WSM4850. Next base: position 679 of record NZ_JBVVPV010000066.1, read on the forward strand.
CCCGGGATGAAGGATTGCCGGGCCAATGATCGCAAGGGCGCCGCATATTTCGGCATTGCGTCCGACGGCAGTGCCATGTGCAACTCCGCATGTCCGCTGATGTTTGCCGGAGGCGTCGGACGCGTGGTCGGCGGTTGGGCCCATCTGGGCGTCCATCAGATCACTACGACCCATTTCCGCACCAAACGGCAATATCGAACCACCTATCGGGTTGTGCGGGGCAAAAAATATAAGGTCACCACAGAAACCGTCACTCAAGACAATATCGGCTACAAGACCTATGAGATGAGCAAGGCGCTTGAGAAGAGGCTGTCGGCATATCTCAGGGAGATGGGCGTCGGGCGGGGCGTTCTTGACGTAATGAAGGCTACGCCTGCCAGTGATATCCGGCAGATCGCCCTCGACGACATGCTGACGATGAAGCTGGTCACCAGCAGGGACACCCTCGACATACTTACGCAGGCGGGCATATGCCGGCGGAGTCCGGCGCCGGCGAACTGCAGAGAGATCCCTGCGAATGCCAAGCCGGCCAAGACGGCAGTGGTGGCCGTCCGAGGGGCCACTCCGTCGGCCCGTCCAGCGCCGGTCGACAATTCGATGCGTTTCGTCCTGGTCCGGAGCAGCGATCCGAAATGCGGTCTCGATTGTCCCGAATGGATTGCAGCGCAGGGCACGATCACTCCCGATACGCAGAAGATATTTCGCCAATTGCTCGATACGGTCGGCGGCCGGCGTCTACCGTTGATCGTGAGTTCGCCGGGAGGCGATTTGCTCAGCGCCTTTGCCATGGGAAGATTGATCCGCGACCGCAAACTTGACGTCGCGATTGCGCGCACCGATTTTACCGGGTGCAAGCCGCAGGACAAAGGGTGCGCGCCACCGGATGGGTTCTATCCTGGTGTCGCGACCGATTTAGATGCGGGGTGCGATGCCGCCTGTCCGATCATGCTTGCTGGGGGCGTCAGACGTTTCGTGGGCCCCAAGGTGCCAGTCAGCGTTCAATCACTGGCATTCGCGGAGCGGATACGCTCTTATCTTGCGGAAATGTCGGTCAGGCAGCATCTGTTTCCGCCGATGCCGCTCGACCGCTTCGATTATAAGCGCAACCGGCTCCGGCTCGAACCCGGCACAATGTTGACGATGAGACTGACGACGGGACCTGAATCGGCGAACCATTTGGTGGGGCCAACTGTCTGTAAAACCGAACCGAGGCCGCAAAATTGCCCGGCGGTACCGGCGCTCAAGGTTGACGCACAATTCACACCAAAGCCGTAGCCGTTGAAATACCCAAAGCCCTACCTCGAAGGGCGGTCTTCGGGCCGCCCGTCTCGCTTTTGGATACGGCCGGCATACTTTTTTGGGTACGGCCGGCGCTTGCGCCATCGTCGCAAAACGCTGTTGCAAGCCGGCAAAGCTGAACTACTATAGGTCGCATTGCGGGGGGCTTCCCGAATGGTTTCGTGGCACCGTCTGAATGGCCAGGCACGGTGGATGGTGATCTGCCTGGCGTCGTTCCTGGTCATGGGACACGCTGCCTTCGCGGCGAACACCAAAAAATCCGCGCCGGATTTTGGTCCGACGATGCGGTTTGTCGTCGTCCGCAGCAGCGCGCCTGGTTGCGAACCGACCTGCCCGGAATGGATATCGGCTGAAGGCTCGATAGTGGCCGGCACGCCGGCCCTGTTCAAACGCACGCTCAAGGCACTCGGTGGCCGAAAACTGCCCGTTGTCGTGGATTCTCCCGGCGGCAACGTCGAAGCGGCGCTGGCGCTTGGCCGGCTGCTGCGCAAGAACAAGCTCAATATCGCGGTCGGCAAAACCCGGTTCACCGGTTGCCCGCCCGATGCCAAGGACTGCAAGGAAAACGACGGCAAGGGCGCTCGCTATTTCGGCAATGCCTATGCCGACGGCGCCATCTGCAATTCCGCCTGTCCGCTGATGTTTGCCGGCGGCATCAGGCGCGTCGTCGGGCAATGGGCCTTTCTCGGCGTCCATCAGATCACCACGACTTACATCAAGACGAAATTGCAGTACCGGACTACCTATCGCGTGGTCGGAGGCAAGAAGAAGATCCTCAGCAAGAAGATCGTCGGCCGCAAGAACGCCGGCAGCTACAAGACCTACGAGATGAGCAAGTCGGTGGAGAAAAGACTGGCTGCCTATCTGAACGAAATGGGCGTCGGCCAAGCCGTGCTCGAGACGATGAAGAACACCCCGGCCAGCACCATCCAGCAGCTGGCCCCCTACGAAATGCTGCAGGCGAAGCTGGTGACCAGCCTGGATGCCGTCGACCTGCTGACCGCGACAACCCTGTGCAAGGCCGATCCGGTGGCCGCGAACTGCAGGGAAATACCGGCGCCGGCCGGCGACGTGGTGGCGTACGCCAAGCCCGCTCCGGCCGCGCCGGGCGAACCTGAAGCCGTGCAGCGGGCCGATGTTGGCGATATGCGTTTCGTCCTGGTTCGCGGCAGAAGTTTTCTCTGCGATCCGAATTGTCCCGAATGGATCTCCGCTGAAGGCATGATCAGCGCTCAAACGCCGGAACGGCTGCGCCAACTGCTGGATACGATCGGTGACCGGCGACTGCCCGTGGTGATCAACTCGCCGGGAGGCGACGTGCTCGGCGCTCTGGCCGCCGGAAGATTGATCCGAGAACGCAAGCTCGACGTGGCGGTTGCGCGGACGGACTTCATTGGATGCGAGCCGGACAAGGCGGATTGCGCCGCCAGGGATGGCGTCCATGTCGGACTGACGATCGATGCGAGCGGTGCGTGTGGCGCGGCCTGCCCGATCATGCTTGCCGGCGGCGTCAGACGCCTTGTCGGCCCTCGCGCGCAGTTGACCGTGCACCCGATCGGGTTGGAGCAGCGGGTCAAAACCTATCTCAGGGATATGGCGGTCGGACCCGGTCTGCTGGCGGCGATGCGGTCGGTGCCCGCCTCGCGCCATCGGCAGCTCGAACCCGAGATGATGCTGAAAGTCGGGCTGACGACCGGGCTTGGTTCGGCCGATGAATTTACCGGCCCGACCATCTGCAAGTCGCAGCCAATACCGGAGAATTGCCGCGTCGTGTCGACGTCCGAGGTTCAGGCCGAGGCGGCCGTCAAGCTGTAAGGCGCAGTCACGCCCCAGCCGAGCGCGATAGGGCGAGGCGGGGTAGTCCTTCCTGAATGCGCCACAATCCGCCGCGACGTTCGACCGATTCGGCAATGAACAAGGTTTGACGATGCTGATCGCTCATCTTCCGGCTGGCTACATACTCGGTAGTTTCGCACGAAACCGTTGGCCCGGCAGATCGGGGATCATGGCGGCGGCAATGCTCGGCAGCGTCGTCCCGGACCTCGACATGGTCTATTTCCATTTTGTCGATGGCGGACGAACCCATCACCACGCCTACGTCACGCACTGGCCGCTCTTCTGGGCAGCGGTTGGCCTTGTGGCACTGTCGGTCGCGAAATGGCGGAATCCGCGATATCTGACCCCGGTCGGCGCCTTCTTTGCCGCCGCAATGATACATATGATCCTGGACAGCGTGGCGTCGCCTATCATGTGGCTAATGCCGTTCGACCGGCGCGCGCTCGAACTCGTCACGGTCCCGGCGATGTATCGCAACTGGGTCATGAGCTTCATGTTGCATTGGACTTTTGCCCTCGAACTTCTGATATGCGCCTGGGCGCTGGCCCTCGGATTTCGACGATTGCAGCCCGGCGCGGCCACGCCTGAAAACTCGACTTGAGTTCTTGTCCGCTTTATGAAATAGCAGCGCGCGATACGGGCATAGCTCAGTTGGTAGAGCGGCGGTCTCCAAAACCGCAGGTCGTAGGTTCGAGCCCTGCTGCCCGTGCCATTTTTCGAATGGCCAATTCATGAAAAAATTTCTGGTCTTCCGCGCGTCGACCTTTTGAAAATCGCGCGGTGGCTTGCCATATAGGCTGTCTTGAGGCATAAGAGCGCCATAGCCGGAACGGGACGACTGGATGGTTCCGAGGCGGCGTTTGGCATAAAGCGGACACTTGCCACTTGCGTGGATCAAGAATCGGTTTTATGTAGACGAAACAGACACGCGACGCGTGGAGCTGGGAAGCCGGCTTTACGCGTCCGATTTGCATGGGCGAAATGATTGCGCTGATTCGGCGCGGACACAGGCTCAGGCGGCACATCCCGGCCAGCGGGATCATCCAGGAGATCCGGTCAACGGGTCTTGCAGACAGAGCGGCACATGGCTTCGAAAACCACAAATCCATTCGTCTTTCTCCAGCAGGTTCGCGCGGAGACCGCCAAGGTGACTTGGCCGTCGCGTCGCGAAACGATGATCTCGACGGTGATGGTTCTGGCGTTCGCTGTGATCGCGATGATCTTTTTCTTTACTGCCGATCAGCTCATGGGCCTCGCGGTCGAGCAGATTCTGGGCATTGGACGCTGAGTCCGGCGATTACGGAGAAGCCTTGAAATGACTGCGCGGTGGTACATCGTCCACGCCTATTCGAACTTTGAAAAAAAGGTCGCTGAGGACATCGAGAACAAGGCCAAGCAGAAAGGCCTGTCCGCTGACATCGAGCAGATCGTGGTGCCTACCGAGAAGGTCGTCGAGATACGCCGCGGCCGCAAGGTCGATGCCGAGCGCAAGTTCTTCCCGGGCTACGTGCTGCTGAAGGCCAACCTGACCGACGCAGTGTTCTCGCTCGTGAAGAACACGCCGAAGGTCACCGGCTTCCTGGGTGATTCGAAGCCGGTGCCGATCACCGAGGCCGAGGCCCAGCGCATCCTGAACCAGGTGCAGGAAGGCGTCGAGCGGCCGAAGCCGTCGGTCACTTTCGAGATCGGCGAGGCGATCCGCGTCTCGGACGGTCCGTTCGCCTCGTTCAACGGTTTCGTCCAGGAAGTGGACGAGGAGCGGGCGCGGCTCAAGGTGGAAGTTTCGATCTTCGGGCGCGCCGTGCCGGTCGATCTCGAATTCGGACAGGTCGAAAAGGGCTGATCCGAAATCCTTGTCGCCAATTCGGCGGTGAGGGAGGCGGCGGGGAAATCGCCGCCAAAACGGGTGGGAGGCGAATGCGGCTTTAGCCCGCTGCAGGAACCGCACCACCAGACTGCAACCGCCGGTGTTGCCCAGATTTGGGGCCGGCATGAGATGAAGGCAGGAAGAGATGGCTAAGAAAATTGCAGGCCAGCTCAAGCTCCAGGTTTCCGCGGGCTCGGCGACACCGTCGCCCCCGATCGGACCGGCGCTTGGTCAGCGCGGCATCAACATCATGGAGTTCTGCAAGGCGTTCAACGCGCAGACCCAGGAAATGGAAAAGGGATCGCCTGTTCCGGTCGTGATCACCTACTACCAGGACAAGTCGTTCACCTTCGTCATGAAGACGCCGCCGGTGAGCTACTTCCTGAAGAAGGCCGCAAACCTGAAGTCGGGCTCGAAGGAGCCAGGCAAGGTCAAGGCCGGCACGATCGGCCGCGACAAGGTGCGCGCCATCGCCGAGCAGAAGATGAAGGATCTGAACGCGACCGATATCGAGGGGGCCATGCGCATGGTCGAGGGCTCCGCCCGCTCGATGGGTCTGGAAGTGGTGGGCTGAGATCATGGCAAAGATTGCAAAGCGTGTATCGAAGACCCGCGAAGGCATCGATCCCAACAAGGCCTATACCTTGGGTGATGCGCTGAAGCTGCTCAAGGACCGGTCCTCGGTGAAGTTCGACGAGACCGTTGAAATCGCGATGAACCTGGGTGTCGACCCGCGCCATGCCGACCAGATGGTCCGTGGCGTGGTCAACCTGCCGAACGGCACCGGCCGTACCGTCCGCGTCGCGGTTTTCGCGCGTGGCGACAAGGCCGAGGAAGCCAAGGCGGCCGGCGCCGATATCGTTGGCGCCGAGGATCTGGTCGACATCGTCCAGAAGGGCACGATCGACTTCGATCGCTGCATCGCCACGCCGGACATGATGCCGCTGGTCGGCCGTCTGGGCAAGGTGCTCGGCCCGCGTGGCATGATGCCGAACCCGAAGGTCGGCACTGTCACCACCGACGTTACCGCCGCCGTCAAGGCGTCGAAGGGTGGCGCGGTCGAGTTCCGCGTCGAGAAGGCCGGCATCGTTCATGGCGGCGTCGGCAAGATCTCGTTCGACGTCAAGGCGCTGGAAGAGAATGTTCGCGCCTTCGCCGACGCGGTGACCAAGGCGAAGCCGGCTGGCGCCAAGGGCAACTACGTCAAGAAGGTGTCGGTCACCTCGACGATGGGCCCGGGCCTCAAGCTCGACGTCTCGACGCTGGCAGCGTCCTGATACGAACCATTTGGATCTGCCGCTAAAGGGCTGATCCGCAAACAGAATTCCGGGCCTCCGATTTATCTCGGCGGCCCGGTACCGGAAGTCGGAAGGCTTCCGGACATCCTGTCCGAGATTGCGGGCGGCCCCAGGCCTTGGTTCAAGGGGGGCCTTAATTCATGTGGGCCTGCATGAGACGGGTGAAGACCGGACAACGGAGCGACTGCTCCAATGAAAGGTTCGAACCGTGTTTGCCTTTTGTCTGCGCACCATTCGGCTTGCCGGCTGGTGTGGCGAAAGGGGGCAGGATCCTCGAGCGTCGTTCGGGAGATCCGTTACTGGATGGCCCGGCCGGCAAAAGGCAACCCGACACCTGTCCTCGTAATGGGAATGTTCCCGTTAACAGGATTGGGGTCAACTGGAGATAGGCAGTGGACAGAGCGGAAAAACGCGAACTCGTCACGGGCCTGAATGAAGCGTTTTCGGGCGCTGGTTCAGTCGTCGTGGCCCACTACGCCGGTATTACCGTCGCGCAAATGAACGACCTTCGGTCGAAAATGCGTGTCGCCGGTGGCACCGTCAAAGTCGCGAAGAACCGTCTCGCCAAAATCGCTCTTCAGGGCACGGACTCCGCATCGATCATCGACCTGTTCAAGGGACAGACGCTGATCGCCTATTCGGAGGATCCGATTGCGGCGCCGAAGGTCGCGTCCGATTTCGCCAAGGGAAATGACAAGCTCGTCATTCTCGGCGGCGCAATGGGCACCACCTCGCTCAGCGCCGACGGTGTGAAGGCACTCGCCACACTTCCGTCGCTCGATGAGCTGCGCGCCAGGCTGGTTGGCATGATCGCCACGCCGGCAACCCGGATCGCCCAGATCGTCAATGCGCCTGCGGCTTCGGTCGCGCGTGTCATCGGCGCTTACGCCCGGAAGGACGAGGCGGCATGAGGCCGTTCCTCGCTATCACAAACACACGTTCGAACCTTATAAAGGAATATTGCAATGGCTGATCTGGCAAAGATCGTAGACGACCTTTCGAAGCTGACCGTCCTCGAGGCGGCCGAGCTGTCGAAGCTTCTGGAAGAAAAGTGGGGCGTTTCCGCTGCTGCTCCGGTGGCGGTTGCGGCCGCCGGCGGTGCTGCGGCTGCTGCTGCTCCGGTCGAGGAAAAGACGGAATTCGACGTCGTCCTCACCGAGGCGGGCGCTCAGAAGATCAATGTCATCAAGGAAGTTCGCGCCATCACCGGTCTTGGCCTCAAGGAAGCCAAGGACCTGGTCGAGGCGGCTCCGAAGCCGGTCAAGGAAGCTGTTTCCAAGGCCGACGCGGACAAGTTCAAGGCCCAGCTGGAAGCAGCCGGCGCCAAGGTCGAACTGAAGTAAGCGTTTGATATCGGCGGGCGGCTTCGCGCCGTCCGCCGCTCCCTTGGCGCGAAGGGAGGCTGCGTAACGCGAAGAGTACGAAAACCTCTTTCCTGAGGGCCGTAAACCGGCCTTCAGGAAACGGGTTTTCTCCCGTTTTGGCCGGCCATCGACAGGTGGCGGGTGAACAAATAAAGGCCGCCGCCGAAGGTGGCCGAGAATGCAAGGCGAGCCGCGGCGAGGCTCGCCCCGAGAATCGAGCTAAGGAGCGACGATGGCCCAGACACAAACTTTCAATGGCCGCAGACGCGTACGCAAATTCTTCGGAAAGATTCCGGAAGTTGCGGAGATGCCGAACCTGATCGAGGTTCAGAAGGCATCCTATGACCAGTTCCTGATGGTCGAGGAGCCCAAGGGCGGGCGTCCTGACGAGGGGCTGCAGGCGGTTTTCAAATCGGTGTTCCCGATCTCCGACTTTTCCGGCTCCTCGATGCTGGAATTCGTGAAGTACGAGTTCGAAGCACCGAAATTCGACGTTGACGAATGCCGTCAGCGCGACCTGACCTATGCCGCGCCACTCAAGGTGACGCTGCGCCTCATCGTGTTCGATATCGACGAGGATACCGGCGCCAAGTCGATCAAGGACATCAAGGAGCAGGACGTCTATATGGGCGACATGCCGCTCATGACCTTGAACGGCACCTTCATTGTCAATGGCACCGAGCGCGTCATCGTCTCGCAGATGCACCGTTCGCCGGGCGTCTTCTTCGACCATGACAAGGGCAAGTCGCACTCGTCGGGCAAGCTGCTGTTTGCCGCGCGCGTCATCCCCTATCGCGGATCGTGGCTCGACATCGAGTTCGACTCGAAGGACGTCGTGCACGCCCGCATCGACCGCCGCCGCAAGATCCCGGTGACGTCGCTGCTTATGGCGCTCGGCATGGACGCCGAGGAGATCCTGTCGACCTTCTACAACAAGATCACCTACAAGCGCGCCGGCGACCACTGGCGCATCCCGTTCAACGTCGAGCGTTTCCGCGGCCTCAAGGCTGTCGGCGACCTGATCGATGCAGACACCAACGAGGTCGTCGTCGAGGCCGGCAAGAAGATCACCGCACGCCAGGCCCGTCAGCTCGGCGAAAAGGGTCTCAAGGCGATCAAGGCGACCGACGAGGATCTGCTCGGCAACTACCTTGCCGAGGACATCGTCAACTATGCGACCGGCGAGATTTTCCTCGAGGCCGGCGACGAGATCGACGAAAAGACGCTAAAAGTGCTTCTCGCCGCCGGCGACGACGAGATCAAGGTTCTCGACATCGACCACGTCAATGTCGGCGCCTATATCCGCAACACGCTCAACGTCGACAAGAACGAGAGCCGCCAGGACGCGCTGTTCGACATCTACCGTGTCATGCGCCCCGGCGAGCCGCCGACGCTGGAAACCGCCGAAGCCATGTTCAACTCGCTGTTCTTCGACAGCGAGCGCTATGACCTGTCGGCCGTCGGCCGCGTCAAGATGAACATGCGCCTCGAGCTCAAGGCCGAGGACACCGTGCGCGTGCTGCGCAAGGACGACATCCTGGCCGTGGTCAAGACGCTGGTCGAACTGCGTGATGGCAAGGGCGAGATCGACGACATCGACAATCTCGGCAATCGCCGCGTGCGCTCGGTCGGCGAGCTGATGGAGAACCAGTACCGCGTCGGCCTCTTGCGCATGGAGCGCGCGATCAAGGAACGCATGTCCTCGATCGAGATCGATACGGTGATGCCGCAGGACCTGATCAACGCCAAGCCGGCGGCTGCTGCCGTGCGCGAGTTCTTCGGTTCCTCGCAGCTGTCGCAGTTCATGGACCAGACCAACCCGCTCTCGGAGATCACCCACAAGCGCCGTCTCTCGGCGCTTGGACCCGGTGGTCTGACCCGCGAGCGCGCCGGCTTCGAGGTGCGCGACGTGCATCCGACGCATTACGGCCGCATCTGCCCGATCGAGACGCCGGAAGGCCCGAACATCGGTCTGATCAACTCGCTGGCCACATTTGCGCGCGTCAACAAGTATGGCTTCATCGAGAGCCCGTACCGCAAGATCGTCAACGGCAAGCTGACCAATGAGGTCGTCTATCTCTCCGCGATGGAAGAGGCCAAGCACCACGTCGCGCAGGCCAATGCCGAGCTCGACAAGAATGGTGGTTTCGTCGACGAATTCGTCATTTGCCGCAATGCCGGCGAAGTGATGATGGCGCCGCGCGAAAACGTCGATCTGATGGACGTGTCGCCCAAGCAGATGGTGTCGGTGGCCGCGGCGCTGATTCCGTTCCTCGAGAACGACGACGCCAACCGCGCGCTGATGGGCTCGAACATGCAGCGTCAGGCCGTGCCGCTGGTGCGCGCCGAAGCGCCGTTCGTCGGCACCGGCATGGAGCCGATCGTCGCCCGTGACTCCGGCGCCGCCATCGGCGCCCGCCGCGGCGGCATCGTCGACCAGGTCGACGCGACGCGTATCGTCATCCGCGCCACGGAAGATCTCGATCCCGGCAAGTCGGGCGTCGACATCTACCGGCTGATGAAGTTCCAGCGTTCGAACCAGAACACCTGCATCAACCAGCGTCCGCTGGTGCGCATGGGCGACCTGGTCAACAAGGGTGACATCATCGCCGACGGTCCGTCGACCGAGCTCGGCGATCTGGCGCTCGGCCGCAACGTGCTGGTCGCGTTCATGCCGTGGAACGGCTACAACTACGAGGACTCGATCCTCTTGTCCGAGCGCATCGTCGCCGACGACGTCTTCACCTCGATCCACATCGAGGAGTTCGAGGTCATGGCGCGCGATACCAAGCTCGGGCCGGAGGAAATCACCCGCGACATCCCCAACGTCTCGGAAGAAGCGCTGAAGAACCTCGACGAGGCCGGCATCGTCTATATCGGTGCGGAAGTGCAGCCGGGCGACATCCTGGTCGGCAAGATCACGCCGAAGGGTGAAAGCCCGATGACGCCGGAAGAAAAGCTTCTGCGCGCCATTTTTGGCGAAAAGGCATCGGACGTGCGTGACACCTCCATGCGCATGCCGCCCGGGACCTTCGGCACCGTCGTCGAAGTGCGCGTCTTCAACCGCCACGGTGTGGAGAAGGACGAGCGCGCCATGGCGATCGAGCGCGAGGAGATCGAACGCCTCGCCAAGGACCGCGACGACGAGCAGGCGATTCTCGACCGCAACGTCTATTCGCGCCTGTCCGACGTTCTCGTCGGCAAGGATGCGATTGCCGGGCCGAAGGGTTTCAAGAAGGGCTCGAAGCTGTCGAAGGATACGCTCGACGAGTATCCGCGTTCGCAGTGGTGGCAGTTTGCGGTGGAGAACGAAAAGCTCCAGAGCGAACTGGAAGCCCTGCGTGGCCAGTACGACGATTCCAAGAAGGCGCTCGAACAGCGCTTCATGGACAAGGTCGAGAAGGTGCAGCGCGGCGACGAGATGCCTCCCGGCGTCATGAAGATGGTCAAGGTCTTCGTGGCCGTGAAGCGCAAGATGCAGCCCGGCGACAAGATGGCCGGCCGGCACGGCAACAAGGGTGTCGTGTCGCGGATCGTTCCGGTCGAGGACATGCCGTTCCTCGAGGACGGCACGCATGCCGATATCGTGCTCAACCCGCTGGGTGTGCCGAGCCGCATGAATGTCGGCCAGATCCTGGAGACGCATCTGGGCTGGGCTTGCGCCGGAATGGGCAGGAAGATCGGCGAGCTGATCGACGCGTACAAGACAGGCGGCGACATCAAGCCGCTGCGCAAGACGCTCGAGAGCTTCATGCCGGCCAACGACCGCAACGAGCCGGTCCGCGACTATGACGACGAGAGCGTCGTTCGCCTCAGCGAGCAGATGCGCCGCGGCGTCTCCATCGCGACACCGGTGTTCGACGGCGCGCACGAGGCCGACATCAACATCATGCTGGAGCAGGCGGGCCTGCACACCAGCGGTCAGTCGCAGCTCTATGACGGACGCACCGGCGAGCCGTTCGATCGCAAAGTGACGATGGGCTACATATATATGCTCAAGCTTCACCATCTTGTGGACGACAAGATCCACGCGCGCTCGATCGGGCCGTACTCGCTCGTTACCCAGCAGCCACTGGGCGGCAAGGCGCAGTTCGGTGGCCAGCGCTTCGGCGAGATGGAGGTCTGGGCGCTCGAGGCGTACGGCGCCGCCTACACGCTGCAGGAGATGCTGACGGTGAAGTCGGACGACGTCGCCGGCCGCACCAAGGTCTACGAGGCGATCGTCAGAGGCGACGACACCTTCGAGGCCGGCATCCCCGAGAGCTTCAACGTTCTCGTCAAGGAAATGCGGTCTCTGGGCCTCAATGTCGAGCTGGAGAACACCAAGCTCGACGACAATCCGATCCGGCTGCCCGACGCGGCCGAATAAGCAAGACGTCCGGTCGCGGTTCCCCGCGGTCGGACGCCGAGCATGATCCCGAAAAGTGGTTACCGGTTTTCGGCCAAGATCATGCTCAAACAAGAAAGTTTCTTCGGCCGATGGCCGATCAAGTCGGCGGGCGTTTGGCCCGCGCTAGATGAAAGGGGTTTTCGATGACCCCGAAAAGGAGAACGGCATGAACCAAGAGGTCATGAATCTCTTCAATCCCCAGGCGCCTGCACAGGTGTTCGATTCCATCCGGATTTCGCTCGCCAGCCCTGAGAAGATTCTGTCCTGGTCGTTCGGCGAGATCAAGAAGCCGGAGACCATCAACTACCGCACCTTCAAGCCGGAGCGCGACGGCCTGTTCTGCGCGCGTATTTTCGGTCCGATCAAGGACTACGAATGCCTGTGCGGCAAGTACAAGCGCATGAAGTACAAGGGCGTCATCTGCGAGAAGTGCGGCGTCGAAGTCACGCTGTCGCGCGTCCGTCGCGAGCGCATGGGCCATATCGAGCTGGCCGCGCCGGTCGCCCATATCTGGTTCCTGAAGTCGCTGCCGTCGCGTATCGGCACGCTGCTCGACATGACGCTGAAGGACATCGAGCGCGTTCTCTATTTCGAGAACTACATCGTCACCGAGCCCGGCCTGACCGCGCTGAAGGAGCACCAGCTTCTCAGCGAGGAAGAGTACATGATGGCCGTCGACGAATATGGCGAGGATTCGTTCACCGCCATGATCGGCGCCGAGGCCATCCACGACCTTCTGGCCGGCATGGACCTGGAGAAGATCGCCGGCGACCTGCGTTCGGAGCTGGCTTCGACCACGTCCGAGCTCAAGCAGAAGAAGTATCTGAAGCGGCTCAAGGTCGTCGAGAACTTCATGGAGTCCGGCAACCGTCCGGAATGGATGATCATGAAGGTGGTGCCGGTGATCCCGCCGGACCTGCGCCCGCTGGTTCCCCTGGACGGCGGCCGCTTCGCCACGTCCGATCTCAACGATCTCTATCGCCGCGTCATCAACCGCAACAACCGCCTGAAGCGGCTGATCGAGCTGCGCGCGCCCGGCATCATCGTGCGCAATGAAAAGCGCATGCTGCAGGAAGCCGTCGACGCGCTGTTCGACAACGGCCGTCGCGGCCGCGTCATCACCGGCGCCAACAAGCGTCCGCTGAAGTCGCTGTCCGACATGCTGAAGGGCAAGCAGGGCCGGTTCCGCCAGAACCTGCTCGGCAAGCGCGTCGACTATTCCGGCCGCTCGGTCATCGTGACCGGTCCGGAGCTCAAGCTGCACCAGTGCGGCCTGCCGAAGAAGATGGCGCTCGAACTGTTCAAGCCCTTCATCTATGCCCGTCTCGACGCCAAGGGTTATTCCTCGACCGTCAAGCAGGCGAAGAAGCTGGTCGAGAAGGAGCGTCCGGAAGTCTGGGATATCCTCGACGAGGTCATCCGCGAGCATCCGGTGCTGTTGAACCGTGCGCCGACGCTGCACCGCCTCGGCATCCAGGCATTCGAGCCGATCCTGATCGAAGGCAAGGCGATCCAGCTTCACCCGCTGGTCTGCACGGCCTTCAACGCTGACTTCGACGGCGACCAGATGGCGGTTCACGTGCCGCTGTCGCTGGAAGCACAGCTTGAAGCCCGCGTGCTGATGATGTCGACCAACAACATCCTGCACCCGGCTTCCGGCGCGCCGATCATCGTGCCGTCGCAGGACATGGTTCTGGGTCTCTACTATCTGTCGATCGTCAACCAGAACGAGCCGGGCGAGGGCATGGTGTTTGCCGACATGGGCGAACTGCAGCACGCGCTCGAGTCCAAGGCGGTGACGCTGCACTCCAAGATCAAGGGCCGCTTCCGCACGGTCGATGCGGACGGCAAGGTCGCGTCGAAGATCTACGACACCACGCCCGGCCGCATGATCATCGGCGAGCTTCTGCCGAAGAACGTCAACGTGCCGTACGAGACCGCCAACCAGGAGATGACCAAGAAGAACATCTCCAAGATGATCGACACCGTCTACCGCCATTGCGGTCAGAAGGAGACGGTCATTTTCTGCGATCGCATCATGGCCCTCGGCTTCAGCCACGCCTGCCGCGCCGGCATTTCGTTCGGCAAGGACGACATGCTGATCCCGGATGCCAAGATCAAGCTGGTTTCCGACACCGAGGCCTTGGCCAAGGAATACGAGCAGCAGTACAATGACGGCCTGATCACCCAGGGCGAGAAGTACAACAAGGTCGTCGACGCTTGGGCCAAGTGCTCGGAAAAGGTCGCCGACGAGATGATGGCTCGCATCAAGGCGGTCGAGTTCGAGGACAATGGCCGTCAAAAGCCGATGAACTCGATCTACATGATGTCGCACTCCGGTGCGCGCGGCTCGCCCACCCAGATGCGCCAGCTTGCCGGTATGCGCGGCCTGATGGCCAAGCCGAGCGGCGAGATCATCGAAACGCCGATCATCTCGAACTTCAAGGAAGGCCTGACCGTGCTCGAGTACTTCAACTCGACCCACGGCGCCCGCAAGGGTCTGGCCGACACCGCCTTGAAGACGGCGAACTCGGGTTACCTCACCCGTCGTCTGGTCGACGTGGCGCAGGACTGCATCGTCAACTCCGTCGACTGCGGCACCGACAAGGGCCTCACCATGCAGCCGATCGTCGATGCCGGCCAGGTCGTCGCTTCCGTCGGCCAGCGGGTTCTCGGCCGCACGGCGCTCGACGACATCACGCATCCGGTCACCGGTGAGGTTCTGGTCAAGGCCGGAACGCTGATGGACGAACGCGACGTCGAGCAGATCGAAAAGGCCGGCGTCCAGTCGGTCCGCATCCGCTCGGCGCTGACCTGCGACGTCAGGGTCGGTGTCTGCGCGGTCTGCTACGGACGCGATCTGGCCCGCGGCACCCCGGTCAACCAGGGCGAAGCTGTCGGCGTCATCGCGGCGCAGTCGATCGGCGAGCCGGGCACCCAGCTCACCATGCGTACCTTCCACATGGGCGGTACGGCGCAGGTGGTGGACTCGTCGTTCCTTGAAGCCTCGTATGAGGGCAAGGTCGAGATCCGCAACCGCAACGTGGTGCGCAACTCCGACGGCCAGCAGATGGTCATGGGCCGCAACATGGCCGTGCTGATCCTCGACGAGGCCGGCAAGGAGCGCGCCACGCACCGCCTCACCTATGGTTCGCGCATCTTCGTGGACGATGGCGACAAGGTGAAGCGCGGCCAGCGCATCGCCGAGTGGGATCCCTACACCCGCCCGGTCCTCACCGAAATCGAGGGCAAGGTGGCGTTCGAGGATCTGGTCGACGGCATTTCCGTCCAGGAAACGGCCGACGAATCGACCGGCATCACCAAGCGCGAGGTCATCGACTGGCGTTCGACGCCACGCGGCAACGACCTCAAGCCGGCGATCGTCGTCCAGGACGCCAAGGGCAAGGTCGGCAAACTGTCGAAGGGCGGCGACGCTCGTTTCCTGCTCTCGGTCGAGGCCATTCTTTCGGTCGAGCCGGGTGCACAGGTTCGCCCCGGCGACGTGCTGGCGCGTATCCCGATGGAAAGCGCCAAGACCAAGGACATCACTGGCGGTCTGCCGCGTGTTGCCGAATTGTTCGAGGCACGCCGTCCGAAGGATCACGCCATCATCGCCGAGATCGATGGCACGATCCGCTTCGGCCGCGACTACAAGAACAAGCGCCGCATCATCATCGAGCCACATGACTCGACGCTTGAGCCGGTCGAATACCTGATCCCGAAGGGCAAGCCGTTCCATCTCCAGGACGGCGACGTCATCGAGAAGGGCGACTACATCCTCGACGGCAATCCGGCGCCGCACGACATCCTGGCGATCAAGGGCGTGGAGGCGCTTGCCTCCTACCTCGTCAACGAGATCCAGGAGGTCTACCGTCTGCAGGGCGTGTCGATCAACGACAAGCACATCGAGGTGATCGTTCGCCAGATGCTGCAGAAGGTCGAGATCACCGCGCAGGGCGATTCGACCTACATTCCGGGCGACCACGTCGACGTGATCGAGCTGGAAGAGGTCAACGAGCGCCTGGTCGAAGACGGCAAGAAGCCGGCCGAAGGCCAGCCGGTGCTGTTGGGCATCACCAAGGCCTCGCTGCAGACGCCGTCCTTCATCTCGGCCGCCTCCTTCCAGGAGACGACCAGGGTGCTGACCGAAGCGGCGGTTGCCGGCAAGACCGACATGCTGCAGGGGCTGAAGGAAAACGTCATCGTCGGCCGTCTGATCCCGGCCGGCACCGGCGGCACGATGAGCCAGATCCGGCGCATCGCCACCTCGCGCGACGAACTGATCATCGACGAGCGCCGCAAGGCGTCGGGCGTCGAGGTCGCCGATCCGATGCTGACCGACATGGCTTCCGCCGCGCAGTAAGCGCGGCGGGTACAGATCTCAGGCAACAAAGCCGTCGGGGCAACCCGGCGGCTTTTTTGCATGTTGAGTTGGCGACGGACTGGAGGAGGCGTCGTCGAGTGTTGCGACTTGTTTCGATCGTCCGGCGCCGCCCCTCATTGCCCTGCCGGGCATTTCTCCCCGTAAACGGGGAGAAAGAAGCTGGCCGCAACCTTGGCGCTCTTTCTGCGACGGTGGAGATTGGCGAAATCTTTAATGACGGCGTCCTTCTCCCCGTTCACGGGGAGAAGATGGCGGCAGCCAGATGAGGGGCGGCGCGGCGATTGCAGAATGTCAGGACCGGAGCGAAGGCCACTCCTTGCAGCGCCGCGGCGTCAATCGAAAAACGCTTCCACCACATTGCGCTTGCCGAGCATAAAAGCGTCCGCGACATGCTGCAACGGAGCGAGATCGACATCGGAAACGCCGGCGCGCACGATCTCGGCGAAGCGCTTGTAGAGCATCGGATATTCGGCTTCCGGCTCGTCGTGAACGACGCGGCCGTCGACCGCGAGTTTTGCGCCGCCGCCAGAAAGCACCATCGCGCCCTTGTCGGTCTCGGCCAGAATGTCCCAGCTTTGCGGGCCGGTCTGGCGCCAGTCGAGTTCCATCGCCACCGGCAAGCCGTTCGAGGTGCGGAAGGCGATGTGCGCGGCGATCGGGGCGGCGCGGTTTTCGGGAAAATCGAGGATTGCCGAGGTGATGAACATCGCCGGCAGTATGTGGGTCGCGATCGACAGCGCGTTGATGCCGGGATCGAACACGCCGAAACCGCCCGGCGCCCAGATCCAGTCCTGGTTGGGGTGCCAGCGGCGCACGTCCTCCTTCCAGTTGATGGCAGCCGACCTGATCGTGGTCGAGCCTAAAAATGCACGTGCGGCTTCCACCGCCGGCGCATAGCGCGAATGCCAGCTGGCGAACAGCGAGACGCCATTTGCCGCCGCCAGCGCTTTCAGGTCTTCGACCTCGCTGACCGTGGCGCCGGGTGGCTTTTCCAGAAAAACATGCTTCTTCGCCGCCAGCGCCGTCCGCGCGGCGTCGTAGCGGAACTGCGGCGGCATGCAGAGCGATACGGCCTCGAGTTCCGGCACCGCGTCGAGCATCGTCTCGATATCAGGAAAATTCGCGATGCCGTCCACCTTGCCGTGCCGGCTGGCGGCGGCGGTGAGCAGGTAGTCGCGATCCTTGGCCAGGGCCGGCAGGTGCTGGTCGCGAACAATCTTTCCCACGCCGACGATGCCGAGCTTGATGGGACCGCTATTCAGGGACATGGGAACTCCGCAGGTTGATATTGCGCTTGGTTCTTAGCAGAGAACCGATGCCGGGCAAGCAGTGCCAGACCGCGACGGCCCTAAACCGCGACGGCCAGGGACATGGCTGGTCACAGCGGCACGTCGAAGGTGACGATCGACACTTCGCCTTCGAGCGCGCCCTGATAGGCCGACAAATGCGGCTCTTCGTCGGGCACGCCGTCGAGGTCGCCGATCTGGTCGAGCTCCGCCTCGGCGTAGCCTTCGGCCGCGAGTGATTCGAGCGCCCGGCGCACCGCCGAATCGTCGTCGGGCGCGACCAGCATGAGGTGGACGCCTTCCGGCTTGCCGCCCTTTCTTTTCCACGCCCGGCCGGTGATGATGGTGACCGGGCGCTCATCATTGTCGTTCACGGGCCGATTCCTCCGGGCGAGGGGATTTGCGCTGTTCATGTCGCTTCTTCGCATGAAGCGTGGCTATGCAACAGCCGAGGGCCGGTCACTATCTTCCTTGCTCTTGCAAAATGGCGAAAGAAAATTACATGCACTTTTCGCATGGCTGCCAAGCCTCGGTTTCAGCGTAATATTTGGTGCTCCGGGGTTGACGGGCAACAGGCTTGCGAGTAGAAGCCGCCCAGTCAGAACCGATGTGAGGCTCTCCCTTCCGAAGCGACACGCTTTGGAGTTTGCCTCAAACAGGGTTCGTTTTACGAGCGAAAAGACATTTCCGGCGTGCATGAAGCGGTTTCCGCTTCCTCTGCCATTTGTTCGGGCAAGACCGCGAGGCGCGGTTTGTGGCCCGACTTTGCGTATGGAAATGACGCTTTGAGCGGCCCTGACCGGGCGAGACACGGAATTGAGAGACAAGAGGGTTTAATGCCTACCGTCAACCAGCTGATCCGCAAGCCGCGCATTGCGCCGGTGAAGCGCAACAAGGTCCCGGCCATGCAGCAGAACCCGCAGAAGCGGGGCGTCTGCACGCGCGTCTATACAACGACGCCGAAGAAGCCGAACTCGGCGCTGCGCAAGGTGGCCAAGATCCGCCTGACCAATGGTTTTGAAGTGATCGGCTACATCCCCGGCGAAGGCCACAACCTTCAGGAACACTCGGTTGTGATGATCCGCGGCGGCCGCGTCAAGGATCTTCCGGGTGTCCGCTACCATATCATCCGCGGCGTGCTCGACACGCAGGGTGTGAAGAACCGCAAGCAGCGCCGTTCGAAATACGGCGCCAAGCGTCCGAAGTGACCGAAGCGTAGCCAAGGTCATCCCGGACGGCGCCAGGCGACGATCCGGGATCCAGGCCACCACGCAGAATTGAGGCAGAGAAAAAATGTCCCGTCGTCACAGTGCAGAAAAGCGTGAGATCAACCCGGACCCGAAGTTCGGCGATCTGATCGTCACCAAATTCATGAACGCCGTCATGTATGACGGCAAGAAGTCGGTTGCCGAGACCATCGTCTACGGCGCGCTCGACCAGGTCCAGTCCAAGACCAAGCAGGAGCCGGTCACCGTCTTCCATCAGGCGCTCGACAATGTCGCGCCGCATGTGGAAGTGCGTTCGCGCCGCGTCGGCGGCGCCACCTACCAGGTTCCGGTCGACGTGCGCCCCGAGCGCCGTCAGGCGCTGGCCATCCGCTGGCTGATCGCCGCCGCTCGCAACCGCAACGAGACCACGATGGTCGACCGCCTCTCCGGCGAGCTGATGGACGCGGCCAACAACCGCGGCACCGCCGTCAAGAAGCGTGAAGATACCCACAAGATGGCAGAAGCCAACCGCGCCTTCGCGCACTACCGCTGGTAAAGCGCGAACGAGACTGAAGAGGCACCTCCCATGGCCCGCGAATATAAAATCGAAGACTACCGCAATTTCGGTATCATGGCGCATATCGACGCCGGCAAGACGACGACCACCGAGCGCGTCCTCTACTACACGGGCAAGTCGCACAAGATCGGCGAAGTCCATGACGGCGCTGCCACCATGGACTGGATGGAGCAGGAGCAGGAGCGCGGCATCACCATCACGTCCGCCGCGACCACGACCTTCTGGAAGGCTCGTGACGGCAAGATGCACCGCTTCAACATCATCGACACTCCCGGCCATGTCGACTTCACCATCGAGGTCGAGCGTTCGCTGCGCGTGCTCGACGGCGCCATTGCGCTGCTCGACGCCAACGCCGGTGTCGAGCCGCAGACGGAGACCGTCTGGCGCCAGGCCGACAAGTACCGCGTGCCGCGCATGATCTTCTGCAACAAGATGGACAAGATCGGCGCGGATTTTTATCGCTCGGTCGAAATGATCGGCTCGCGCCTCGGTGCACAGGCTGTCGTCATGCAGCTGCCGATCGGCGCTGAGACCGAGTTCAAGGGTGTCGTCGATCTCGTCGAGATGAACGCGCTGGTCTGGCGCGACGAGACGCTGGGCGCCGCCTGGGACGTCGTCGAGATCCCCGACGACCTCAAGGCCCGCGCCGAAGAATATCGCGAGAAGATGATCGAGGCCGCCGTCGAAATGGACGAGACGGCGCTCGAGAATTACCTCGAAGGCAAGATGCCCAGCAATGACGAGATCCGCGCTCTGATCCGCAAGGGCACCATTGCGGTGAAGTTCTACCCGATGTTCTGCGGCTCGGCCTTCAAGAACAAGGGCGTGCAGCCGCTGCTCGACGCAGTCGTCGAATATCTGCCGTCGCCGGCCGACGTTCCGGCCATCAAGGGCGTCGACGCCAAGACCGACGCCGAGATCGAGCGTCACGCCGACGACAGCGAGCCGCTGTCGATGCTCGCCTTCAAGATCATGAACGACCCGTTCGTCGGCTCGCTCACCTTTGCCCGCATCTATTCGGGCAAGCTCACCAAGGGCATCTCGGTCGACAATACGGTGAAGGGCAAGAAGGAGCGCATCGGCCGTATGCTGCAGATGCATGCGAATTCGCGCGCTGACGTCGAAGAGGCCTTCGCCGGCGACATCGTCGCCTTGGCCGGCCTCAAGGACACGACGACTGGCGACACGCTCTGCGATCCGCTGCATCCGGTCATCCTCGAGCGCATGGAGTTCCCCGATCCGGTCATCCAGATCGCCATCGAGCCGAAGACCAAGAACGACCAGGAAAAGATGGGCCTTGCGCTGCATCGCCTGGCCGCCGAGGACCCGTCCTTCCGCGTCAAGACCGACGAGGAAAGCGGCCAGACGATCATCTCCGGCATGGGCGAACTCCACCTCGACATCATCGTCGATCGCATGCGTCGCGAGTTCAAGGTCGAGGCCAATGTCGGCGCGCCGCAGGTGGCCTATCGCGAGACGATCACCCGCAGGCACGAGCAGGACTACACCCACAAGAAGCAGACCGGCGGCACCGGCCAGTTCGCCCGTGTCAAGATCCTGTTCGAGCCGAATCCGGAAAGCAGCGAATTCCTGTTCGAATCCAAGATCGTCGGCGGCGCTGTGCCGAAGGAATACATCCCCGGTGTCGAAAAGGGCATCAACAGCGTCATGACCTCCGGCCCGTTCGCCGGCTTCCCGATGATCGGCGTCAAGGCGACGTTGATCGACGGCGCCTACCATGATGTCGACTCCTCGGTGCTCGCCTTCGAAATCGCCGGCCGTGCCTGCTTCCGTGAAGCGGCGCCCAAGCTTGGCGTGCAGCTGCTCGAGCCGATCATGAAGGTCGAAGTGGTGACGCCGGAAGATTATGTCGGCAGCGTCATCGGTGATCTGAACGGCCGTCGCGGCCAGATTCAGGGCCAGGAATCGCGCGGCGTGGCGGTTGTTGTCAACGCCATGGTGCCGCTCGCCAACATGTTCAAATACGTCGACAATTTGCGCTCGATGAGCCAGGGCCGCGCGGCCTACACGATGCAGTTCGATCACTACGAGCCGGTCCCCACCGCGGTCGCTCAGGAAGTCCAGAAGAAATACGCGTAACCCCAACGGGTTGCAGCGCTAACTTAATTCAAAGCCCGCACGGGCGAGCAGGAATGGAGAGATCACATGGCAAAAGGTAAATTCGAGCGTACAAAGCCTCATGTGAACATCGGCACGATTGGCCATGTCGATCATGGCAAGAC
>NZ_JBVVPV010000067.1:0-22051 GCF_055811735.1 Mesorhizobium sp. WSM4850
GTTTCGGGCCGCGCGGCCGATGGTCTGAATCAGCGAGGTTTCGGAGCGCAAAAATCCCTCCTTGTCGGCATCGAGAATGGCGACGAAGCCGCATTCGGGGATGTCGAGGCCTTCGCGCAAAAGATTGATGCCGACCAGCACGTCGAAGGCGCCGAGGCGCAGGTCGCGCAGGATCTCGATGCGCTCCAGCGTGTCGATGTCGGAGTGCATGTAGCGGACGCTAATGCCCTGCTCGTGCAGATATTCGGTCAGGTCCTCGGCCATGCGCTTGGTCAGCACGGTGACCAGCGTGCGGTAGCCGGCTTTTGTCGTTTCGCGGATTTCGCCGACGACGTCGTCGACCTGGGTCTTGGCCGGGCGCACCTCGACCGGTGGGTCGATCAGGCCGGTCGGGCGGATGACCTGCTCGGCAAAGACGCCGCCGGACTGCTCCATCTCCCAGGCGCCGGGCGTCGCCGAAACCGCGACCGAAAGTGGGCGCATGGCGTCCCATTCCTCGAAACGCAACGGCCGGTTGTCCATGCAGGACGGCAGACGGAAACCGTACTCGGCCAGCGTCGCCTTGCGGCGAAAGTCGCCGCGATACATGCCGCCGATCTGCGGGATGGTGACGTGGCTTTCGTCGATGAAGACCAGCGCATTGTCGGGGATGTACTCGAACAGGGTCGGCGGCGGATCGCCCGGCTGGCGGCCGGTGAGATAGCGCGAATAGTTCTCGATGCCGGCGCAGGAGCCGGTGGCTTCCAGCATCTCGAGGTCGAAGCGGCTGCGCTGCTCCAGCCGCTGCGCCTCGAGCAGGCGTCCGGCGCGCTCGAGTTCGACCAGCCGCTGCTTGAGCTCTTCCTTGATCGACTTGATAGCCTGATTCAAGGTCGGGCGCGGCGTCACATAGTGCGAATTGGCGTAGATCTTGACGCTCTTCAATTCGCCGGTCTTCTGGCCGGTCAGCGGGTCGAATTCGGTGATCGCCTCGATCTCGTCGCCGAACAGCGAAATACGCCAGGCGCGGTCCTCAAGGTGGGCCGGAAAAATCTCGATCGTGTCGCCGCGCACGCGGAACGAGCCGCGGACAAAGTTGATGTCCTGCCGCTTGTATTGCTGGGCGACGAGATCGGCGAGCAGCGCGCGCTGGTCGAGCCGGTCGCCGATCTGCATCTGGAAGGTCATCGCCGTGTAGGTCTCGACCGAGCCGATACCGTAGATGCAGGACACCGAGGCGACGATGATGACGTCGTCGCGCTCCAGCAGCGAGCGCGTCGCCGAATGGCGCATGCGATCGATCTGTTCGTTGATCGAGGATTCCTTTTCGATGAAGGTATCCGTCCGGGGCACATAGGCTTCCGGCTGGTAGTAGTCGTAATAGGAGACGAAATACTCGACGGCATTCTCCGGGAAGAATTTCTTGAACTCGGAATAAAGCTGCGCGGCCAGCGTCTTGTTGGGGGCGAGGATCAAGGCAGGGCGCTGCGTCTCCTCGATCACCTTGGCCATGGTAAAGGTTTTTCCCGAGCCGGTGACGCCGAGCAGCACCTGGGTGCGGTCGTTGTCGTTGACGCCCTCGACAAGGTCCTTGATCGCCGTCGGCTGGTCGCCGGCCGGCTCGAAATCCGACACCATCTTGATGGCAATGCCGCCTTCGGATTTTTCGGGCCGGGCTGGGCGATGCGGCGTCCACAGCACGCCGCCCTTGTGCAGCGGGTTGCCGGACTCGATCAGCGCCGACAGCGCCGCCACGGTGGCGGTGACGCCGCTGGAGGCCATGGTCTCGGCTTCCTCCAGCGAAACATCGAGGCCGGCAACCGGATTGAGGCCGGCCGCGGTTCGCTCCCGCGCCGAAGCCGCGCCGCCCATGGAGGTGCCGCGCGCCGTGCGGCCAGGGGAAGAGGAGCGTTCAGGGATCTTTTTCGCCTTGGCGACTTCCCTTCCCCTTGAGGGGAGGGTGGCGGCGGAGCCGCCGGGTGGGGTCGGTGCGGCCGGGCTCGACGTGCCCTCATGTTGAGCGCCTCCTTTGCCGACCCCCTCTATCGCCTTCGGCGACATCTCCCCCTCGAGGGGGGAGACTTGGCGCCCTTCCTTTTCGGCTTCCTGCTCGATCTGCTCGGCCCAATCGGCGATCGAGCCGGTCAGCGGCGTGCCTGAGAATTCGGTCTGCGGCGCCTCGGCAAAGCCGCCCTTGTGCAATGGCTCCGACGCATCGAGGAAATCGGTCAACGGGCTGCGCCGCTTGGGCGGCGAAGCACGATCGTCACGCGCCGACGGCGGCGTCTTTTTGTCAGGAAGTTTGGCCATGCCCCAAATATGGGAGGTATCGGCCAAAATGGAAAGAGCGGAGTGGCCAGGGGCGCGAGAGGAAACCAGGCTGCTGACACAAGGGTGTCAGGAGCGATGTCGAACGCGCCCTCAGTTGAACCACAGCGCAAAGGTCAAAAACCCGGCGCCGCCGAACTGGCGCCGGATCTGGTCGAACTCTTCGCTGGTGAGAATCTTTCCGCTGTCGAGATAGGGCGCGATGGCCGGGCCCGTGATCGACAGCACCAGATCGAAGGGCTTTGGCTCGTCGAAGAAGCGCTTCATGTTGATGCCTTTGTCGGCGAAGCGGAAATGCGGCAGCAAGGTGCGGCCTTCGAGCAGGTCCTCGGCCATATCAAGCGCGGCGTGCCAGGCCTGGACCTGCTCCTCGCCGACCTCTAGGCCGGTGAGCGGGCTGGCGCCTTTCTGTTGCGGGCCGGGCAGCCATTCACGGTCGTTGTCGGTCTCGGCGCGGATCGCCTTCCAGTCTTCGCGGGACAGCCGGATCATTTCCATGAGATGGCGGCGCGCCGCGTGGCGGCGCTCCGGCTCGACCACCGGCCAATTGACCAGATGAACCAGCGAGATGAGGTCGGCGATGCGCCACTCGGCCGACAACATGCCGCCGCTCATGCCGCCGTCCGGCGGCACGAGCGTGTCCTGCAGCGGCAGTTTTGCGCGCGGAAACAGCATGTGGAACGAGCCGTCGAAGGCGTTGCTGAAGTCATGCGCCAGCCAGAAATCCGCCTGCGCCATCAGGAATTCGGCATAGCCCTGCAGCCAGTAGCCATCGGCGCGGTCGAAGCGGAAGGTGAGGGCGGGTGCGGCCGGGTCTGGCGCACCGCCGCCGCGTGACAGGGACGCCATGATCGCGGCGGCACTTTCGTCCGGCGCGATCTGGCCGTCCTCGTTGAGGTCGATGCCGAGACGGGTGAGGTCGACCTCGATGCCGATGTCGGCATCGGCAGGCACGGATCCAAGCGTGGCTGCGGACTTTTCCAGCCGATCGCGGAAGGCGACCAGGATGGCGCGGAAGCCGTCGTAGGTCAGTGGCGCGGGATTGCGATTGTCCGGCACCGGCAGCCGCATCAGCGGCAGCATGAACGATTGCGGGCTTTCGAAACCGTGGCGGTGTAGACCGCCGGCCAGGATCTCCAGCGCGGTGAAGAACTGGCCGGCGCCGGCGGCGTAGGCCGACGCAGGATCAGTGGGCGCAGCGGCTTCCAGCGCAGCAAGCGTGCTGTCGCGGTCGGCTACGGTTTTTGCCTCGAACAGGGCGGCCGGTTCGGGGGCCGCGGCTCCGGCGGAAGCAACCGGCAGCAGCAGAAGAAGGGCGGATGCCAGCAGGCTCGGAAATCGCGTCATCTTGGTCTTCCTGTATGCCATTCGGCGGCAACCATATACGCATCTTGTGTGTTGCGCCTACTGCGGGCATCTGGCCGCACGATTGCGAACGGAGGCGCTTCGCTATATCGGGCGCATCGTCTACCGTGGCCGTTCATCCCGGTGCAGGCTGCGCGTGTCGAATTATCCGCTTTCCTACAAATTGTCCTGGCTGCCACGCTTCTTGAAGCCTTCGCTCAGCGGCGATCGCCAAGGCTTTGCGCCGGCGGCAGGAATCATGATCGAGCCGCCACCGGCGCGGACGGTGCGGCTCGCCTTTGTCGGCGATATCTCGGCGGTGGCCAATCGCAGCGGGCCGCAATGCGACCCGGCGATCGCCACGCTGCTCGGCTCCGCCGATCTGGTGATCGGCAATTGCGAAAGCCCTGTGGTGGAGCGACCGAGCGCGGCGATGGGCACGAAGCTTGGCACCCGTCATGCCATGACCGAGCGGTTTCTTGCCGAGGCGCTGGCCGCCGTGGGCATCTCGCGCGATAGGCTGGTGTTGTCGCTCGCCAACAACCATGCGCTCGACCAAGGCGTCGAGGGTTTTGACGAGACCGTGGCAGCGCTGGAACGGCTTGGCATCCGCAGCATCGGTACCGCGGCCGCCGGTCCGGTCGAACGCGTCGCAGTCGGGCCGCTGACAATAGGCTTCGCCGCCTTCACGCTGTGGCGCAACGCCGGCGCGGCGGCGTTCGCCGGCCGAGTGTCGATGCAAGGCGAGCCGGCACGATGGCCGCGCCGCGACGCCGTCGACCTTACCTGCGCCGTGCCACATTGGGATTGGGAGTTCCGGCATTTTCCACAGGCTGAAACGCGCGTGCTGGCCCGGCGTTTGGCCGCGCAGGGCGTCGGGCTGATCGCTGGCCATCATGCCCATGTCGTGCAGCCGGTGGAGCGGATCGGCAAGGCGCTCGTCGCCTATGGCCTCGGCGATTTCCTCGGCACCGCCTTTGCGCGGCAGCCATGGCCCGGCCGCATTGGTAGCATCCTGACCGTCGATATCAGCGCCGACGCCGGCAAGCGTGGCGCCATTGCCGCCTACCGGCTGCATCCGTTCATGCGGCTGCGCGCCGGCGACCATGAGCGGCTGCTTCCGGTTGAGGCGCTGGAGGACCGAATGCGCAGCAAAGTCGAAGGCCGGTTGACTGCGATTTTTCTGTAGCGCCGTAAGTGACGGCTAGTCGCACGTTGCTTATCGCACAAGTATGGCGCTGCCCCTCATTGTCCTGCCGGACATTTCTCCCCGTAAACGGGGAGAAAGGCGCCGTCATTTGATGACTTCGCGAATCACCGCCTCGCCGAACGAGCGCCAGCGCAGCGACAGCGGGCTTCTCCCGTTCACGGGGAGAAGGTGCCGGCAGGCGGATGAGGGGCAGCGCAAACATCTGCTTGAGAAGCGCTGCCTCTCAGTGCTGTAGTCGAGATGTCGATAAAATCGGCTATCATGAGTTTGTTAGGAGGCGTGGGATGGCGATGGAAGCAGCGGATTTCATGCCTGATGAAGCTGACATCGCCGGCATCAAGAGCAATCTGGCGGCCTACGAGGCCGAAAGGGCTTCGGCCTACCGGCAAGTCCGCTGGCGGGTGCCGCTGTTCATCGGACTGGTGCTGGTGTTCGTGGCGCTTGTCGCCTGGCTTTTCAACAGGATCGCCGATCCCTACGAGCAATGGCTCTCGACGCCGCATGTGTTGCTCTATGTCGTCGGGCTGGTGGCGGCGATCCTGCTCTATTTCCAGGCGATCAAGCCGGCGAGCAGGTTGCAGCACCGCAAGACACTGCTGCCGATCATCTTCGGCTTCATCAGGGACATGCGCTACGAGCATGAGGTGACGCCGAATTCGTTCGACCGGCTACCGCGCGAGACGATCGGCACGTTCAACACCAAGCGCTTCGACGACATCGTATCCGGCCGCTACGAGGGATTTCCGTTCGTGCTTTACGAAGCCGATCTCCGGCAAGGCACGGGCGGCACGATAGCATTCAAGGGGATCGTCGTTGCCTTCGAGACCATCGTGCCGTTCCCCGGCATATTGGTGGCGGCGCGCCGGACTGGGTTGGCCGTCGGGTTCTTCCGCGGCATGTTCGCCAGCAAGATGCAGGAATTGTCATGCGGGGTGCCCGAGCTCGATGCTGCCTACGACTTCCGCACCGACAATGTCGAAGCGGCGCAGCCGCTGGTGAGCGGCCGGCTGGCGCAGGCACTGACATGGCTCAAGGAGACATGGCCTGATGATCCGGCGCGGGTCGCGCTCAATGGCAGCGACGGCTTTTTACTCCTGCCGCAGACGAGGAATTTTTTCGAGCTGCCTGATATCTCGGTGCCGCTCGACTACGCCAAGCACGTCGCGCCTATCATTGCCGACATTGGGGCGATGCTGGCGACGGCGGCGCTGGTGCGCGAGATCGGCGCAACGGACGCGGCGGCGGGTTAGCCCGAACTTGAGGTCTGCTGCCAGCTTCTGAATCAACACCAGGAAGCTTCGCTCCGGTCGAACCGCGTGAGACAGGCAGTCAAATCGCGAGAGCAGCCCAAAAAACAGTCGGCGCCGGGATTTCTCCCAGCGCCTCCCTGTCAGATCAGGACACGGTCGCGGCAGCAACTTCCGTAAAGACGTCGCGCCATGCCGGCCTTGATGTTGACGGTCCAGCCAGCCACCGCCCGAGGGCGGCGTCCGTTCGGGACCTCGCCAGTCTCCACCCTTGCAAGCTTCGTCCAGCGCGCCATCGAAGGTCTTTGCCGTCCTTCATGGCAGCATCGGTCCGCCGTAGGCGTTCGCACGCTTTCCGCGGCCCCGTAGGTCTCGGTCCTCAAAACAGGCAAGCCTGCCTTCATTCGGGCCGTACGGGCCTCAGGAAATCTGCCGTCTCGCTTCGCCTTTCGACTTGGCAATCGGTAGCCGCCTGAGATGGGTTTAATGTACGGGAGATAAGCGTTTGGCGAAACGGCTGCGAGCCTGTGGATTGCGGGATTATCGGGGATCAGCGCCTGCATCGGCGCGTTTATTTTGCCGAGATGCAGGAGGCGGGGACACGGCCCTGATCTGCGGCGAGCAGCAGATCGAACATTCGGCTCTTGCCCCACACTGCGGCGCGGGCTTCAATGCCGGCGAAGGATTTTAGGACAGCAGTGTCGTTGCTATCCTATGGGGAGGCATTCTTGAAGGTCGGGGTGGTTCTCAATCCGATTGCCGGCGGCGGCTGGCTCAAGCGGCATTGGCCCGAGGTCAGCGCTTCGCTCAGGAAACATTTCGGCGATTTCGAGCTGCGCGAGACGCAGGCGACCGGCGACGCCGAAAGGCTGGCATTGGTCCTTGCCGCCAGCGGCTGCGACCTGGTGATCGCGGCGGGCGGCGACGGCACCGCCAGCGAAGTCGCCGACGGGCTGCTGCAGGCGTTTGCGGAAAGCGGCCGGACGGCCGAGCTCGGCCTGCTGCCTTGCGGCGCCGGCATCGATTTCGCCCGCGGGCTCGGTCTTTCGGACCAGGTCGACCTGACGCTGAAGCGCATCGCCGAGGCCAAGGCCCGCAGGGTCGATGCCGGCCGCATCTCCTATGTCGACGACCATGGCGCTCTGGCCAGTCGCCATTTCATCAACATCGCCAGCCTCGGCCTGTCGGGCGCCACCGACCGCGCGGTCAACGCCGACAAGCGCAAGGGCAATGTGTCGGCCAAGGCGCTGTTCTACTGGCGCACCGTGTGGGAATTCATGCGCTACCGGTTCCAGGACGTCGTGATCACCGTCGACGACAGCGTCCCGGTCGAGGCGCGCGTCGCGCTGGTGGCGGTGGCCAACGGAAAGTTCTTCGGCGCCGGCATGATGATCGCGCCGGATGCCGAACTGGACGACGGCCAGTTCGACATCGTCATCCTGCGCGCGGCTGGCAAGCTGAAGCTGATCTGGGATATCCGTCTGCTCTATGGCGGCCGGCATCGCAACCACCCGGCAATCACCATTTTGCGCGGCAGGAAAGTCGTTGTCGAACCGCTCGGCGATGTGAAAAAGAACGGCGCGCTGGTCGACATAGACGGCGAGTCGCCGGGGCGCATACCGGCGACCTTCGAGATCCTGCCCGGCGCGCTGACGCTGAGGTATTGAATCAAGCTGTTGAGACCTTGGTTCCGGTCGCTTCAATCGTGATTTAGGAGACCAGGACAACATGCTGGAATCGCTTGACAATTACATGACGGCTGAGATCGGAGCTTGGCCTGGGACCCCGCTGGCCGATGAACGCGTGACTCTTGCGCGCGCTCACGGCCTCAACGGCGTCTGCATCATCTGCAGATGCAGGTCCGTGCCGGTCCAGGGATGCGCTTCGCAGACGGCTTCGTCGAGCTCGACGCCAAGGCCCGGCTCCTTCGACGGAACGACGTTGCCGTCCTGCCACTCGATCTTCTTCTTCAGCAGTTTTTCGTGAAAACCGTCCCACTGCTTCAGCGATTCCAGGATGAGGAAATTGGGCAAGGTCACGGCAAGCTGGATGTTGGCCGCGCCGACGATCGGCCCGCAATAGCAGTGCGGGGCGATCTGGATGTGATAGGCCTCGGCCATGGCGGCGATCTTCTTGGTTTCGAGAATGCCGCCGGAGCGGCCAAGGTCGGGCTGCAGAATGGTCGCGGCGCGGTTCTCGATGACACGGGCAAACTCGAATTTCGTTGTCAGCCGTTCGCCGGTGGCGATCGGGATCGACGTGCCGCGCGCCACCTGCGCCATCACTTCGGGCATGTCGGGCGGCACCGGTTCCTCGAACCACAGCGGATCGTAAGGTTCGATGGCGCGGGCCATGCGCAGCGCGCCCGATGCGGTGAACTGGCCATGCGTGCCGAACAGGATGTCGGCCCTTGTGCCGACCGCCTCGCGGATCGCCTTGACCATGCGGGCGGAGAGATCGATGTCGACGAGACGCGGCTGGTGACCGTCAAAGGCGGTGTAGGGTCCGGCCGGATCGAGCTTGACGGCATTAAAACCCTGCTCGACATATTCGAGCGCGCATTCGGCCGCCAGGTCGGGGTCGTTGTAGACGTTGTTGCCGCGGGCATCTTCCGAATGGACGCTGCCGCTGTGCGGATAGAGGTAGGTATAGGAACGCAGCGTTTCGTTAACCTGGCCGCCGAGCAGCTTGTAGACCGGCTTGCCGGCCTCCTTGCCGATGATGTCCCAGCAGGCGATTTCGAGCGCCGAAAAACAGCCCATGCCGGACACGTCCGGGCGCTGGGTGAAGCCGGACGAATAGGCGCGGCGGAAGAAGTTCTCGATGTCGTGCGGATCGCGGCCGATCAGATAGCGCTCGGCCATGTCCTCGATCATTCGTGCGGTGACATGGGCCGAGAAGGTGGCGTTGTAGGCCTCGCCATAGCCGACGACGCCGCCGTCGGTGGTGAGCTTGACGAAGATGAAATACTTGCCGCCGATGCCGGGCGGCGGATTGCCGACAACCCAGGTTTTGACGTCGGTGATTTTCATTTTTGATCCTCCAGAACCAGTTCGGCGCCCTTCCATCCGGTCATGATCGCGGCGGCGTTGGTGTTGCCGGTGATGTTATCGGGAAAGATCGAGGCGTCGATAACCCGCAAGCCGGCGAGGCCGTGAACCCGCAGGCGCGGGTCGACGACAGCGGCGGTGGCGTCCGGCCCCATGCGGCAGGTCGAGACCGGGTGGTAGACAGTGCCCGAGCGCTTTCTGAAATCCTGGATGATATCCGCGTCGGAGGTGATTGACGGGCCCGGCAACACCTCTTCCTCGATGATCTCGGCCATTGCCGGCATGGCGGCGATCTTCCGGATGAACTTCACCGCCGCCAGCATCTCGGCGACATCAGCCTCGGTCGAAAAGGCGTTGGCGACGATCTTCGGATAATCGCGCGGATTGGCGGAGCGGATCATGATCTCGCCACGGCTCGATGGCCGGCAGTTGGACAGGCCGATGGAAAAGCCCGGCCACGGATCGGGCGTCAGGATCGGGCGCTCGCCGCTCTTCGGAATGACGGTCGAGAATGCCTGGAAATAGAGCTGCATGTTGGGCCGTGCCGCGGCCGGGTCGGTGCGGCAGAAGCCGCCGGCATTGTTCATCGACAGCGACAGCGGGCCGGAGCGCATCAGCATGTATTGCATGCCGACCATGAGCTTGCCCCACCACGGGCGCAGGATCTGGTTGAGCGTCGGCAGCCTGCCCTTGAAAGTGTAGTTGATGCCGACATGGTCCTGCAGGTTCGCGCCGACATTCTCGTTGGCGTGGACGACGGCAATGCCGAGCGCGCCAAGGATCGCCGAGGGACCGATCCCGGAAAGCTGCAGCAACTGCGGCGAATTGATCGAGCCGCCCGACAGGATGACCTCGCGGCCGGCGCGGGCGGTTTTCGTCTCACCATTTTGGAGATACTCGATGCCAACGGCGCGCTTGCCCTCGAACAGGATCCTGGTCGCCAGCGCATTGATCTCGACGCGGAGGTTTTTGCGCTTCATCGCCGGGCGCAGGAAGGCGCGGGCGGCCGACATGCGGCGGCCGTTCTTGGTGGTGATCTGATAGATGCCGGCGCCCTCCTGGGAGGCGCCGTTGAAATCCGGATTGAACGGCAGGCCGGCCTGATTGGCGGCCGCCAGATAGCGCTTGGTCAGCGGATGGACTGCGGTCGAGCAGTCGGTGATATGCAGCGGACCGCCAACGCCGCGCCATTGATCGGCGCCGGCCTGATTGTCCTCCAGCGCCTTGAAGACGGGCAGCAGGTCGTCGAAGCCCCAGCCGGGATTGCCGGCCGCTGCCCATGCGTCGAAATCCTCGCGCGCACCCCTAATCCAGACCATGGCGTTGATCGAGCTCGAGCCGCCGAGCAACCTGCCGCGCGGCCAGTGGTCGACATTGCCGGCGAGGCCGGGGTCCGGCTCGGTCTTGTAGTTCCAGTTGACCGCAGGGTCGAAGAAGGTCTTGCCGTAGCCGAGCGGCATCTGGACGTAGAAACGCCGGTCGCTGCCGCCGGCCTCGAGCACCAGAACCGAGAAGCGGCCGGAAGCCGACAGTCTTTCGGCCACGACCGAGCCGGCCGAGCCGGAGCCAACGATGATGAAATCATAGGTCTGCATGATGGCTGCGGCCGGCTCCGAATTCACGCTCAACCTAGACGCCGCAAGCCGCCGCGATCACCGGAGCTTCCGGCATCGCCTGTGAAAAAAGCGACCGGCACTTCATTTGCAGTTGGTGTCCTGCCCGAAGCGGCCTTTGCCGCGTGGCCAAGCGGTCCAGCATTACACGCCATCATCAGCATTTTGCGTGAAATCATAACGCATGATCGGGCGGGCTGGCACCCTGCGGGCGACGACCCTGAACCCGGCGCGAGCGAAGGTGGAGGCGTATCCGCTGCCGGAAGCGCTCGGCGATACGCCGGCATCAAAAGGATAGGCCTCGAGTGCAGGGGCGTTTGCGCGCCTTGCAGCTTGCAGCGCCGCTGCGATCAGGTGAGACTTGATGCCTTGCAGGCGGTATTTTTTTCGCACGTAGAGACAGGACAAGGACCAGACCGGCGCATCATCCACTCGCTTGAGCTGCCACAGCCGATCGAGCCAGGGCACGGCATCTCTGGGCGTCACCTGACATCAGCCGACAGCAGTAGCGCCGTCGAAAGCGAGTACGCCTGGAGGCGGACCATGCTCGACGGCTTGTCGGAACGCAGCCTTGTTTTCCTCGCCTGGTCGCTTTCGATAAGAACTGCCGATCCGCCCGTACATACACCAACGGCGACTGCAGACGGCGCTCTCACCGAACAGCTCCTCGAGCGCGGGCATAGATCTGATGTCAGAGGGCGAGAGGTAAGTTTCATGTCAGCTGCCTTTCTCAACTCGCTGTGCGCAGTCTAGCACCTGGCAGCGCGTTGACGCATCGGTGCCATCCCGATACGGGAGAAGATCGATATCGAGGGGATTTGGCGCATGGTGCATTACGCGAACGGGCGGCCGATTGGCGATCTGACGCTCAGGACCTTGGCCATGCCTTCGGACGCCAATGCGGCGGGCGACATTTTTGGCGGCTGGGTGATGGCGCAAATGGACCTGGCCTGCGGCATCCGCGCCGCCGAGCGTGCCAAGGGCCGCGTGGTGACGGCGGCGGTGAAGGAAATGTCGTTCGCCAAGGCGATGAAGATCGGCGACACGCTGTGCATCTATACGCATGTCGAGCGCGTCGGCCGCACCTCGATGACGCTCAAGGTCGAGGCATGGGCGCAGCGCTACCTCTCCGACCTGATGGAGAAGGTCACCCACGCCGACTTCGTCATGGTGGCGCTGGACGGCGAAGGCAAGCCGAAGGCAGTTCCGGCGGAAAGCAACTGACTTCCCTTCTCCCCTTGTGGGAGAAGGTGGATTGGCGCGCAGCGCCAAGACGGTTGAGGGGTGCTGGCCGGAGCGCTGTTGGTGCCAAGCTGGAACACCCCTCATCCGACCGAGCGGAGCCTGTCCTCGGGCTTGCCGGAGGCAAGACCCGTGGGCTCGGCCACCTTCTCCCACAAGGGGAGAAGGGACGGCGAGCGTTTTGCCGCGCTGCTGTGAACCCTTGCAGCGCAAGAGTTTCAGGCATGAAGCCCATCGAACCTCGCCCGCGCGGCCTTGACCCGCTCGGTGTTCTTGCGCGCCCATTCGCCGAGCGCGCCGACCGGCACAAGCAGCTCGTAGCCAAGGTCGGTCAGCTCATAGTCGACGCGTGGCGGAATGGTCGGAAACACGGTCCGGGTGACGAAGCCGTCGCGCTCCAGCCCGCGCAACGTGGTGGTCAGCATCTTTTGCGAAATGCCGCCGACGGCGCTGCGCAATTCGTTGAAGCGCAGCGGCCCGTCACCGAGCTTGCCGACGACGAGCACCGTCCATTTGTCGCCGACGCGCTGCAGGATTTCCGAGATGGCGCGGCAGTCCTCGGTGCGGTGCGGGTGCCTTGGTATCAAAAAGGTGCCTCCTTGCGCCTCGTCGGCGCAGTCACTCATATAGCTCAGGTATCTAAACGATACCAGAAATTCGCCTGAAGGAGAGCCCCTCTATGTCCAAACCCAAAATCGCCATTGTCGTTGGTTCGACCCGCGCCGCACGCTTCGCCGACGTTCCGACCCAGTGGATCGCCAAGATCGCCAAGTCGCATGCCGACATCGACGTGGAAGTGGTCGACCTGCGCGACTTCCCGCTGCCGTTCTTCGACGAGGTCGCTTCGTCCGCCTGGGCGCCGTCGCAGAATGAAGTGGCAAAGCGCTGGCAGAAGAAGGTCGCCGAATTCGATGGCTTCATCTTCACCGCCGCCGAATACAACCATGGCCCGACCGCCGTGCTGAAGAACGCGATCGACTACGCCGCCAATGAATGGAACAAGAAGCCGGCCGGCTTCGTCGGCTATGGCAGCGTCGGCGGCGCGCGTGCCGTCGAGCAGCTGAGGCTGCATGCGGTCGAGCTGCAGATGGCGCCGGTCAAGTCGGCAGTCCATATTGCCTGGGGCGATTTCCTTGCCGTCCGGCAAGGTGAAAAGAAGCTCGAGGAGCTCGAGCACCTGAACCAGGCGGCGACCGCGCTGGTCAACGACGTTGCATGGTGGGCCAAAGTGCTGAAGGCGGCGCGCCAGGCCGACGCGGTGGCCGAGGAAGTCAAGGCGGCCTGAACCGCAGACCAGGACAATCCTCCCAAGGGTTCCCGGGGCGGCGCTTGCGTCGCCCCTTTTGATTCAGGCGATGGCTGGTATTCAGGCGATGGCTGGCTGCCGCGCCTGCCGAGGCCCGATGATACAGTCGGCGAGGCGGTCCATCTCGTTCAACTCATCCGCATGGTGCTGGCCCCACTCACAGAGCGCCAGAAGGATAGGCTCGAGGCTGAGGCCGAGGCGCGTCGCCGAATATTCGACGCGTGAGGGGATCTCGGCAAAGATCTCGCGTCTGACAAGGCCGTGTTCCTCCATTTCGCGAAGCTGCTGGATCAGCACTTTCTGGGTGATATCAGGCACCAGCGTCTTCAGCGCCGACAGCCGCCGGGGGCCGTCGAAGAGATGGTAGAGAATGACAGCCTTCCATCGGCCCGAGATCACCTTCAGCGCGCGTTCCGCCGGCAGCAGCGGCAGTCTCTTGGTTGGCAGCCTTTTGGTCTGCCCCGTTTTGGTCGGCATGGCCATGGTCACCTCCTGGTCAGCAGGGGACAAATGAGTGTGTAGTCGCGATCAGGCAGATAGTGGCAAACAGCAGCCGATGCCATAGCGATGGGTGCATGCCATGAGAGCCATTCAACTGAACCGTTTCGGCGGTCCCGACGTCCTCGACGTCGTCGAGATGCCGAAGCCAGAGCCGCAAACAGGCGAGGTGCTGATCCGCGTTCATGCGGCCGGCGTGAATTTCTTCGAAGTGTTGATGCGCGGGGATCGCTACGCGGTGACGCCGCAATTGCCGATGGTTCTCGGCGTCGAGGCTGCCGGCACCGTGGAGGCGCTTGGTCACGGGGTCGACATCTCGCTGACCGGGACACGCATAGCTGCGCCGCTGTTCGCTTCGAAGCGCCCGTTTGGCGGCTATGCCGACTATGTGACGATCGATGCAAAGCTGGCCGTGCCTTTGCCCGATGCGCTCTCATTCGAAGACGCGACGGCTTTGATGGTGCAGGGACTGACGGCTTTTCATCTGCTGCGGCAAAGCCCGCCAGCCGGCAAATCGATGCTGGTCACTGCAGCCGCGGGCGGTGTCGGCTCGCTGCTGGTCCAACTCGCCAAACGCCAGGGCGCCAGCGCCGTGATCGCGGTCGCCGGCAGCAGGGCCAAGCTCGATCTTGCCCTGTCGCTTGGCGCCGATGCCGCGGTCGATTACAGCACGTCGGATTGGCCCGCGCGAGTGCGGGAGGCGGCTGGCGGCGCCGGCGTCGATGTCGTCTACGACA
The DNA here is from genome assembly GCF_055811735.1 of Mesorhizobium sp. WSM4850. Classification (NCBI taxonomy): domain Bacteria; kingdom Pseudomonadati; phylum Pseudomonadota; class Alphaproteobacteria; order Hyphomicrobiales; family Phyllobacteriaceae; genus Mesorhizobium; species Mesorhizobium sp. WSM4850. The sequence goes on from NZ_JBVVPV010000067.1 coordinate 14,555, forward strand.
TTGTCGGCGGCGCGATGACGGCGGCATCGCTGGAGGTTCTCGCGCCAGGTGGAGAGCTGGTCTTTGCGGCGCTGGGCAGATACGCAATCGGCGCTGCGCAACTGGAAGCGATGATCACCCGGAATCAGTCCCTGCGAGGTTTTGCCCTGCTTCCGCTGCTCTCCGCCGACGGCCTCAGGGCCAGCCTGTCGGAGCTTTTCCAACTGGCCGCCGGCGGCCAGCTTGCCGTGACGCAAGGCGGCCGCTATCCGCTCGACCGGGCCAACGAAGCGCACCGCCTGCTGGAGGAGCGCCGCTCGACCGGCAAGGTCGTGCTGATACCTTGAGTGGTGGTCGATTAACTGCGCACAGGCTCCGTGCAATGCGTGTGCTCAAATCGTGGGAACAGCGCCAGGAGCCGACTTCTGGCGGGCCGGATTGCAGGCGGTGAAGGCCCTTCTAAATGACTATTAAACCTTGTGCGGCGTCCTCTATATTGCCATTCAATTTGATCACAACCCAGCGTACCTTATTCGCATCGTTGTCCGCGTTTTCAGTTGCCTCAGCAATCATCGGCAGTCTTGTTTTTTCCTGTCTTCGAATCATCGACATCGACTTCAATTTGATCGTCCGGTTGCGCGCCAGCCCGATCGAATGAGGCGTAGAATTTCAAGTTGGCCGTCAGAAGCTCATCGCCAACAATGTCAAAGTATCCAATGCCCCCTTGACGATTTTAACAGGGCTTACTTCCAGATAATCTATATCTACAGCCATATGAAGTTCCTCCCTTGTTCCTGCCTCATGTTCGACGAGATCAATCTAGATCGCCTGCTTTTCGTGGCGTCCATCCGCTTGATCTTGCCATCACGCCGCCCGATCTACCCATGCTGCCACCGGATCTGCCCATGACGCCGCCCGATCTACCCATGCCACCGCCCGACCTGCCCATGCCTCCGCCATGGGCCTCTCCAGATAACAGGATTTGCTCGAGTGACCCCGTCTCTGCGTCCAACCTGAGCGAATGGTCACTCTTGTCGTAAATCCATACTTTCATGTCCTTGGAGAAAGCCCCAATCTGAAAGCCGAGACCCGTTCGCGCACTGGAGCCGGGAACTCGGGACAGTCTTTTGTACGCAACTTCGTTGTCGGCATCGGTCGGGGGAGGGTCGTCGGGGTCGAGGCCAGCCCCATGGACGAGAAAAATCGCTGGCGGAGCCAGTTCATAAAATGCTCCTTCAAAGGAAAAAGAAAAAATCCGTGCCAAACGCGCGTCGGGGTGTTCCTTCCCATCGGGATCAGCAACATGTTCGAGCTGGCGTCGCAGAAAATTGTTGTTTCCTAGGCTTGGTACCTGCAAGTTATCGTATGTGCCGCCTCCTTTCAAAATCACGTCTTCAAGCAGCCGACCAAACAGATATACAGACGATACGCCAAGTAATGTTTCATTATCTGACATCTTCCTCTCCACTCATTATTATCTAGCTAGACATCGACCTCGCTAACAGAACTCTTTCTCGATAGCTCATCTTCGGAAAATTAGATATATCTCTCGGCAGCAAGGTGCGCGCCGAATGGGAATGGCCGCGGCGCGGCCTATTGTTGATCCGCCTGCCAGCGTGCAGATCGCCGATGCCCCGACGCCTGAAATTGCGATCGATGAGCCTTGCGAACTCACCCCCCGTCTCGACCTCGTCGACGGCGAGCATCGCCGTCGCGACATCTCCATAGTCCAGAAAATCGGGCCCCAGAGCCCATAGGGTTTCGGCCAGATGCATCCCGACGACGTCGCGCGCATCGAGCAGCGCCTCGCGGAAGCCGTCAGTCCGGCGGGCGAAAGCGCGGTCGAAGGCGTCCTGCAGCGGCGCCCGGGCCACCGGATCGGCTTCGGCGACATCGGCGAGATTCTCGACCTCGGGCGAGATCAGGCCTCGTGCCACCAGGCTCTCGTGAAAGATATCGACCAGGATGTCGAATATCGCGCCGGTGAGCGGCTCCGACAGGTCATGCTCGTTCTTCCAACCGTGAACGAATTCGGCCATCGTCCGTTGGTTGTTCGCCAACCTTATCTGACTATGCGGCGAAAATTCCGAAAAGCGCGCGAGACGGTTGGCGAGATAGAGGTTGCCGCGCGTCTCGTCCAGCACATTGTTGATCACCGACGGGAAATGCATGGCGGCGATCAGCGACACGCAGTCGGAGAAGGCTTCCTGGAAGCCGACATATTCGGGGAACTCTTTGCCCAGGCCCGGCACGCCCAGCACGGCGAAGGCTATAGCGTGGCCGACCTCGTGAGCGATGATGTCGAAGTCGAGGCTGAAAGGGAGAATACTTCCGTCCGTCTCGAACTGGCTGCCCACTTCGAGATAGCCGTAGCCGAACTGCGCATTGTTCCACGTCGGCAGAATCGAGATTTCCAGACGCTCATGGTGATCGCGGAAATGCCATGCAACCGACTGGCCGAGATAGCGTTCCCACACATCGAGCGTGAACCGCACGGAGCCGAAGAGATGCGCGGCCTCGAAGCCGGGCATCGATGGCTGGTAGTGATCGAAATTGCCGCGCTCGTCGGGCACTGCCGGCGCGAGGATATTTCCTGTCCAGGGCGGCAGATAGATGAACGGCGTTCCCAAGGGCGCGCGGTTCACGCCATAGGGCCTGGTCTTGCCGACCGGCTCCACGACATACATTCGATCGTCCGACGGGCCGACACCGACGCTTCCTAGAGGCGATGAAACCGTGACGATTTCAGGGCACGCTCGAGCGTCCTCGAACGGAGGCTGGACAAAGAGCCTGAACCGGGTCGCCATCCCATTCCCCCACGACCTATATTAGCTTAGCATAAATTAAGATTCGTTGCTTGGCGAGAACTTCGTAAGCAACGCAAGCCTTTTGTCTGTCGGGTCTGCGAACGCGCCCCGGCCCCGCCCTATTCCGTGAGTTCTATCAGCCTGGGATAGCGCGGGTGGCCGCGAATGGGCTCGAAATCGGAGTCGTTCTTGAACCACAGCTTCATTTCCGTGCCGACCTGAGGCAACCAGGCCTCCAGCAGGTCGATCGACCGGTCGCTCTCGCCCAGCAGCGCATAGGTGCAGGCGGCATTGTACTGGATGTTTATGTCGCCGGTTTCGGTCGCAAGGGAGCGCTCGAGCCATGCCAATGCTCGATCGTGCTCACCGAGGAAGGCGAGCATGATCGCGCCAAGGCATCCGACATTGGCATTCTCCGGGTGGTGCCTTAGCTCCTCCTCGGCCTTCTCTATCGCGATCCGCGCATAGTTTTCGGCTTGATCGTTCTGCCCGAGCGAGCGGAAGACGTTCACGAGCATAACCGGCGCACCATAGTCCGTCGGCTTGATCTCCATTGCCCTCAGGAAATACGTCGCTGCCAGTTCGAACTGACCCCGGGTCACGCAGAACTCGGCATAGTACCGATTGGCCTCATGGCAGTTAGGATCGATGGCCAAAGCCCGCTCGAAGGCGGCAACCGCCTCGGCGCGGCGACCAGCGCCCGAAAGGGCGTGCCCCATGGCCGCATACGCTTCTGACAGATTGGGGTCGATAGCCAACGCCTTTGCTGTGGTTGCCAGAATATCCTCGACCTGAATGTCGAAGCCAAATTGCGAGCGGAGCCGTGTGTTGCAGACCGCGATGCCGGCATAGGCTCGAGCATAGCTCGGGTCGAGTTCGATAGCCCTGGCGAAACTTTGCCTGGCCATCAGGTGGTTTGCCTTCGACGCGATGTGGTAATACTCGCGGCCTCTCAGATAATGCGTATAGGCTTCGACATTTTCGGTCGGCGCTTGCTCGATCGCCTTCTTCTCCTCGGGAAGGAGTTTGACCTTGAGCTGCTCGACGACTGCCTTGGCGATCTCGTCCTGCACGGCGAAGATATCTGTGAGGTCGCGGTCGTAGCGGGCAGCCCAGATGTGGCCGTCGCTCGCCCCTTCGGTCAGTTCGGCATTGATCCTGACGCGGTTCCCGGCTTTGCGGACGCTTCCCTCGACCACATAGGCGACACCGAGTTCACTGGCGATGTGTTCCAGGTTCAGGGCGCGGCGCTTGCAGGCAAAGACGGTGTTGCGGCTGAGCACGAAGAGGCCAGAAACGTTGGACAGGTCCGTGATGATGTCCTCGGTGATGCCGTCGCTGAAGAACTCCTGGTCGGGATCGTTGCTCATATTGGCGAAGGGCAGGACGGCCACCGAAGGCTTGTCGGGGCGCGTCCCAATCTCGCCGGTCCGCATTTCGCTGCGCGAGGCGACATTCCCCCAATTGGCGAAATAGAAATGCACCGGATGGGACATGTTCTTCACCGTCCTGGCACCCTGATCGGCGAAGTCCAGGTCGAGTTTGTTGCCGACCTCGTGGCGCACCGCCTCCGAACAGGCAATGCCGCCGGGTACGGCGAGACCTTGCAACCGGACTGCCATGTTCACGCCGTCGCCGTAAAAATCGTCGCCGTCGACGATAAGATCGCCGAGATTGATCCCCATCCGAAACTTGAAATGGCGGCCTTCCGGGATCCCGGCGTTGCGCTCTACCATCCCGCGCTGGATTTCTACGGCACAACGGGCTGCATTGAGAACGCTGCCGAACTCGACAAGTAAGCCGTCGCCCATCACCTTGAAGATGCGCCCGCCATGCTTGGCTACAGTGGGATCGAAGAACTCGCGGCGATGCTGGCGAAGCGCGCCGAGCGTTCGCTCTTCATTTGCTTCCATCAGGCGACTGTAGCCTACCACGTCGGCAGCCAGGATCGCCGCCAGACGGCGCTCAACCCGCTCCTCGGACATGCCGTCTCCGGAAAACGTACATACTACACGATTTAACGGGATACCGGTGAAGGTTTTTCGGTGTTCGTCGCTTTGCTATCTGTTCAGGTCGCTTCGAGAACCATGTTGAGCGGAGTCTGCGCGGCCCTGCGGACCTTGGTGAAGCCGCCGGAGCGGATGACTTCGGTCAATCGTTTCTCGCCCGCCTGGGCGCCAAGCGCCAGCCCAGCCTCCTGCGCCAGCCAGGTTGGCACACAGATCATCGTGGAGGCGGAATAGTACATTCTGCCGATCGAGTTGATGTTGTCTTCCAGCGTATCGCCGGCCATCGGTTCGACCACCATCCACGTGCCTCCCTCATTGAGCGCTTTGCGGATGTGCACAGCGGCGGTCTTCGGATCGCCCATGTCGTGCAGGCAGTCGAAGCAGGTGATCAGGTCGAAGTCGCGGCCGGCGAAGTCCTGCGCCCGGCCGACCTCAAAGCTCACATTCGTTACAGCATGTGCCTTTGCGTGCGCGGTCGCGGCGCCAATCGAGGCGGAGTGGAAGTCGTATCCGGTGAAACGAGACCTGGGAAACGCCTGCGCCATCAGGATGGTCGACAGACCGTGCCCGCATCCCACATCGGCTACATCAGCTCCGACCTTCAGCTTGTCGGCAACGCCATCGAGGGCCGGGAGCCACTCCTGCACCAGCGCATTCACATAGCCCGGTCGGAATAGCCGCGCCACGGCACAGAACATGCAGCCGGCGTGGTCGCCCCAGGCGACACCCTTGCCAGTCTTGAAGGCCGCCTGCACCTTCGGCTGGTTCTCGACCATCGCGACGGCGGTGTCGAAAGCGCCGATCATGTTGACAGGACTGTTCGGTTCCGCGAACACGAACGCCTGCTCAGGTGTCAGCCAGAAACTTCCGCGCTCGTGCTGGACGTAGCCGGAGGCCGCCTGCGCAGCGAGCCATTCGCGCACATAGCGGGATCGCCGATCCGTACCAGCGGCACGCTGACAGCGCCGCCGAGGTCTCCAAGCACGCACCCGACCAGTTCATTCAGCTTCGTTTCGTCAACCTGGGTCATGTCGATTTCTCCTCGCCTCCAGCAGCATCCCGCGCCAGTCAGTTCGAGGATGAGGCCAAGTTTGCCTGCTGGCATGAGGCAACTGTCCCTCACGGCAGCCGAAATCCGGCTTTCGTCGAGGGACATCTGTCCCGCACCGGCAGATGTGAGACGACCTAGCGGGACAGCGACTTGACGATCGCCTGTGAGCGGCTGCGCACGCCCAGCTTGCTGAAGATCACCGACAACTGGTTGCGGACCGTCTTTGTGCTCTTGCCGAGCCGCTCGGCGATTGAACGGTTGTCCAGCCCCTCGGCGACGAGGTTCAGAATCATGGTTTCGGCGGGCATCAGGCCGGCATCGCGGACAGCGCCGCTGGGTTGCGCGGCCCGATCCTGCCCGAGGAACCTGCCGAGTTCAGAGTAGAAGACGGGCCAGGCAGGTTCGTCCGGCAACAGCACGTGGTTCTTGCTTTCCAGCGGAACGAAGCGGGCGCCAGGAATCGTGGCAGCAAGCCTGCAGCCTTCGTCGAATGGAACACGCATATCGCCACGGCTGTGTGCTATCAAGGTTGGGACACGCAGGGCGGCGGCAAGGTCCATCACGTCCGATCCCCTGCATCTGCCATAGCAGTTGCGCGGCGACCTCGGCTGTCGCCGTCTCCCGCTCCAGATCACCCCACCAGCGGTGCTGCTCCGGGTTCCCGTCCGGAATGAAGAGGTTCGTGAAGAACTGGCAGAACGCAGGGTTGTCACGGCCCCAGCCGATGCGGATGAAATTGACCAGTGTCTCGGCCTCCAGACGATCGGAGTCGGTTTGGGCGCGAGCCCGCGCGCCCAGACCGTACGCGTTCACGAGCACCAGATGCGAGACGCGCTCGGGATGCTTCACGGCGTAGGCAATGGCCAGCGCACCGCCTTGCGACAGGCCGAGCAGGACAAAGCGCGGCTCCTTGATTGATGCGGCCACGGCCTCCAGGTCCGCGTGCCACGCGTCGACGGAGAGGTCTGCGACGTGCCGCTCCGACAGCCCACATCCGCGCGGATCGTAGCGCACGAAACAATTGCGCGCCGACAGTTGGCTGAGCCACGGCCGCCACACTGGACTTTCGAGATCATAGTCGACATGGCTTAGCCAATGCGCTGCCCGCTGGATAACCGGCCCCTCGCCGCAGGACGCCGTAGCGATGCGGGTGCCGTCTGCAGAGGTACAGAACCGTATGCTTTGACTAAGCTTCACGGCGCCATGATAGCGCGACGCAAGGTCACGCGACAGGCCGGAGTCTGGTGGCGTCGATTGACTGCGCACCGGCCAATCGTGGAACGCGTCCGCTTTGCGCCGCATGGCAGTCATTTCTGTCGTCCAGCCCATTCGCCAAAAGCGGACGTGGCTACTGCAGCGGCGCAGGCAGCCCTTGCGCCAGGTGGACCGCCCACCGTAGCACCTTGCTGGTACTGTCGCGCTGGGAGTCTTCGCAAGACACTCCGATGCAGAATGGTTTGCGCTTGCAGCGCCGCTCGTACGCTTCCACTTGATGGCCGCAAGATTGCGACGGTCCGGCTTAAGCCGTTTAGGGTCAGCTGTAGCGCGCAGCCGGTGCTCGGCAGGCCGAGCCGGCCTATGCGGTGCCCAGATCACTCCGGCGTGGCCGCGAACGGCAAGATATTCTGATTGAGGCGGAACAGGTTGGAGG
>NZ_JBVVPV010000068.1:0-21977 GCF_055811735.1 Mesorhizobium sp. WSM4850
TAGATGCCTGTCAGGTTGATATGTTCCCAACTCAGCGGCGAGATATGCTTCAACAGCGTATCTGGAATGTTTCGCCCCCCTCGTTTCAACTGTGTGGCCCGCGCGGTCGAGATAGACCGTGTTCCAGTGTACGATCGCGCTGACGACGAGGCGCGCTTGAGCTTGTGTGCTGCTTCGCCCTTGTTGAGGCCGGCTTGGCAGCGTGCCGGGCTTGAGTACCATTCAATCATGAATATGGATCGCTCGATCCTGCCCAGTTCCCGCAGCGCCCTTGCGAGTTGGCTTTCCTTCGGAGATGCCGATAGCTTTTTCAGGATCGTCGAGGGCACAACTGCGCGAGTGGCGATCGACGCCGCTAGATGAAGCAGATCATCCCAATGGTCGAGGATCAGGGTGGTGTTGATCGATGTGGTTCGACAGCGCCGGATAGGCATCGCTTTTCTCGAATGTGTGGAACTTCCGATCCTTGAGGTTGCGCAGTCGCGGCGCGAAGCGCTTACCGATCAGGGCGAACAGCCCGAAGACGTGATCGCTCGCACCGCCAGTGTCGGTAAAGGGTTCTGTCGCAAATCGTGCTTTTGGTTACAACGGGACGCTTTCGCGCCGATGATCATGCTGCAAGGATTTCGAACTGCTCGGCGATCGAGGGACGTGGATTATAGGCGAACCTCGCCTGCCGTTTGCGCATCATGTGAACCATCTCGATGCCGGAAAGGACGGCATCGGCACTCGCCATCGACTTGAAGCCGAGCATTGACCGAGTGCGGCGCTTGATGCGCCGATGGTCCTGCTCGATCCGATTGTCGAGGTACTTGCTCTTGCGGATGCGGATCGGCTTCAGCGCTCGTCGCGGTCGATTCCGCAGACGGTGTTCGGCGTCGCAGGAAATGATCGCCTCATGATTGGTCGGGCCGCCGTCGATGACGATGCGATCCGGTCTGCCGTGGCGCTCCAGGGCCTTCCGGAAGAAGCGCTTGGCTGCCGGCAGGTCGCGGTGTTCGCTGAAGAAGAACTCGACCGTGTCGCCGACGCCGTCGACGGCACGATAGATACATCCGTTGGCCGCGTATCTTGATGTATGTCTCGTCCATGTGCCACTTGCCGGTGACGGCGCGCTTGCGCCCGTTGAAGCGCTCCAGAAGCTGGGGCGAGAAGTGGACGACCCAGCGGTGCACAGTCGAATGGTCGACGTTCAGGCCGCGTTCGGCCATCATCTCCTCCGGACGCGCAGGCCGAGATTGTAGGCCAGATACCAGCGCACGCACAGCAAGATCACTGATCGGTCGAAATGACAGCCTTTGAACATAACAAGCGCGCGCCAGATATGGCTGCCATTCCGTTTGCGACAGAATCACCGAGCCTCCATCATTCAGTTCCGCCAGTTCAGCGGAAGGCCGACGCTTTCGCGCTCGCCGGAGCGCCTCGTTGAGTGCGACGCGGGTGAGCCAGGTAATTGAGCATGTTTTATCCTAGCGTTCAGAAACAAGCCAGTTCAGGCGCTATAGATTCCAGTAGGGCAGCCAACTCAGGTTCGTCGACCAGGAGGGCTGCTTGATCGGGCTTAAGCCAGGCCCGTCTTCGATACTTCCGCTCTTTCCATTCATCCAGCTCCTGCTGCACGTGAAGCGGGTATACTTCAACGGTTACCGGGACAAATGTGTCCTTCAATCGCTTCCAATAATGGAAGCTGCCGACGGATTGCTCATGGAAAGTGCCCACTACTCCGGCTTCCTCACCAGCCTCTTGAGCTGCAGCCTCGCAGTCTTGTCGACCCTTCATCGGCCACCCCTTGGGCAAGATGAAGCGGCCTGTTTGCCGAGACGTTAGCAGCAAGATTTCATCGTCTCCGTCTGCAGTGCGGCGATAAGGCAATGCGGCAACCTGTGCGATGGGCGTACCACGGCGCGCTCGCTTCTCCAGCTTCTTTTTCTTCAACCGGCCATCCATCTCGCTAAAACCTTAGCCCGTATTGTCGGTAGCGGGCTAGCTTTTGGCGATAGCCACAGCTGGGTTCTTGGACGACTCCGCCCCTGGCCGGGAGGTGTCCAATAAGCCGTCTTCAAAGCCCTGCGCGACGGCGCGCCCGATATGATCGCGGGCCGGTCCGTTTCGCCGGCAACCCGTATGCCGAGAGAGACGTATCAAACATGAGAGGCAGGCACTCCCATGCTGGTGGGAGGCGAAAATGCATCCACTTGTCATCGACGCGAAGCTTCAACTCGGGCAGTTTATCGCGAATCTGGCGTGCGTAGACCGGTCCACTTGTCCTTGACAGTGTCGTCCGGCCTGTATTTTGTCACCTGCAGGTTGAGACGCTTGGCCGAAAGGTGACCGATCGCCTGTAGGATGCCATAACTCGCCACCACCACGTCGTGTTCGGCTTTGGCCTGATTGATCTTGCCGGAGATGACTGCGGCCTGGGCGTTGAGAACGTCGAGCGTGGTGCGTCGGCCGACATCGCGCTCCTCGATGACGCCGCTCAAGGCAAGCTGCGTAGCGGCAGTCACCTGCCTGTTGGCGGCTACAGTTTGCCGGGCTGCGGTGTACGTGGTCCATGCTGCAATCACTTGCTGACGCACCAGATCGCGGCCGACATCGGTTTCGATCCGGGCCTGACCAAGCGATTCCTTATTCCGTCGTACAAGCGCCGAACTGCGGCCACCCGAATACATCGGTATGGTCAATGTCGCGCCGATGCTGGCCGAATTGGTCGTGCCGTCCTGCTGGCTCGCTATAGGCGAGGTGTTGCGATAGGCGCTCGATACGCCAGCGGAAGCGGAGAGTTGAGGCAGCAGCGCACCTTCGGCCGATTTCACCGAAAACGCTGCCGCGTCGACCAGATGCTGCGAGGCCAGGATGGCGGGGTGCTCGCTTGATGCAGTCACGATTGCCGCATCGAGACTCGGCGGCATCAGCTTCGATGGCGGCGAAGCGGCTCTGAGCCTCCCCGGCTCGTGGCCGACGAGCTGACGATAGGTCGCCGCACTCACTAGGAGCTGCTCACGGGCGCCGGCCAATTCCGCCACGGCAGACGCGCGCGAAGCGTCGGCTTGAGCGACGTCGGTACGCGTAACCTCGCCAACCTCGAAGCGCGAACGCGCAGCTCGCGCCTGCTCGGTCAGGAACCGCACGTTTTGCTGCGTCAGCACCGCTACCTGCCGGTCGCGAACGACGTTCATATACGCCTGGGCTGATTTGAACAGGATGTTCTCTTCGGTGTTGCGCATGCTTTCGACCGAAGCTCTGACCTGCGATTCGGCAGCGGCGACGTTGTTCCTAGTCTGAAAACCGTCGAACAGCGTCTGCTTAATCTTGACGCCATATTCGCCGGTCGTCTTTCGCGCGTTTTTATTGCTCCCGTTAACATGGCTGCTGGACTGACCGACGTTCGCGGAACCCTCGATCGTCGGGCGCCACCCTGACTTGGCGATGGCTACGCTCTCATCGGTAACGCGGACCTTGGCGCGGGACGAATTTAGAGAAGAATTGTTCTGGTATGCCTCCGATAGGGCTTCCAAAATGCTCTCGGCGGAGGCGGCGTTCGAAGATAGCGGTGCAGTCGCTACAATCAACAATGCCAGTCCCGCCAGTCTCTTACGTGATCGCAAATTCATTTCTCCATTCTGAACGCTGGATAATCCCGGCCGCACAGCAGCTACCAATCAACGCACGGGCCCCGCGTTGAACGCGCCCAGATTACTCGGGCCCGCAACTAGGACGCTGTGAGTACCTCATGCGCCTCCTGGGTGCGGATCGGCGCAGCCACGCTTCGGACCGCGGAAAGCTTTTTGCGAAGAGTGATAAATTGAACAAATAGATTGTTTGGATCGATGCATCCAAATGATGGATACAACTGCTCCCTGCCTGATAACCATTGGACCAGACATTCGCACGCAAAAAGGGCGGGCCCCGGATCAAGCTCATTCGATTGCGACCCCAGCGACCGTCATCTCGTTTCGAGATTGACAGCGGCACCTCGCCGGGCATCAGGTCGGGAGCGATTTGAGAGTTTCGACGTAGCGTTCGGAGATGGCGGCGTTCATCGGCGCGTTGATGATCAACGGTGCGACAAGACCGTGGCATCGCAGCCCAGCGATGAAGGTCTGCGTCTGCCATTGGCCGAATGGCGGCGCATGCGTCCTGAAGCGCTCGCCCTTCGCTACCCAGCCGGTGTCTTTGGTCAGCTTGGTATTGGTCGACGTCTCATCGAGGAAGATCAGGCGTGCTAAAACCTTGTTGGCGAAGGCAGCGTCTCCTTGCTGACCGCCAGCTGATGCCGTTCGATCAGCTTCTCGCGGGCAAGCGTCGGACCGAAGTCGATGTAGTGTTCGCGGATCAGCTCTAGCACGAAGTCGCGAACACCATCGACAATGCGATTGTTGGAACGCCGGCCACGCGCCTTGTGCCGGAGAGCCCCAGCGCCATCCGCCTGGAACGTCTTCAACAGCCGCTGGATCTGACGAACTGAAACGCCGAGCAAACTTGCCGCCGCAACGCTCGTCATTCGCCGCTCAACAATCTTCGACAAAACCTCGATACGCCGCAGCTCGCGTTCGCTCATCAGAACCAGTCCCAATCTGCAATCTCCCGCGCTCTCGAATGCGGGCAGATTGTCAAGGCAGGAGCGACATTCCTACTTTGCCAGATCCGGACATTTTAACTTAGCTGCTACAGGTCGAAGTCGCATAATTGGCACAGCGGAACGGGAGCTGAGCAGTTCCTGAACCGCCCGGCGCCTCAAGCGGCGATAATAATTCAGATGTTCGCAGATGGGTCGCTCCACTTCCCGACCGGCGAACACCAGCGAGGATATGCCCAGGATACCGCATGGTCTTCGGCGTATACGGCTAGGTGAAGAAACGCACTCTCACAATTTAATGGCCAGCGACGGCCGTTCGGCAGCGGGCTTCGTCGCTGGCGAGGACGAGGGTGTCGGGTCTACGACGAAATGTCGGAGGTCGGACATGGAAGGCAGCTTACCATTTGGGTCGATGAAAGCTTTATCATTTGGCACGATTAGTGCAACGGATAATCCGCAAACGTTGCACGGAACCGATACGATGTGAGGGAAGCGTCATTCAGATGTTTGCGTTGACCGTCCCCTTAGTCTTCACCCAGTGGCAGCCGCGCAGGCGCTGGCGTCGCCGGCCAGCCCGATAGCTCATCGATCCAGTCGGCGGAGACAGTAGATAGAGTGGGAGAGACACCAGTATGAACTGCGAATGTGATAGGGTTGCTTGGGTAAGTGCCATCGCCTTGCTGTGGACGGCCACTGCTGCATCGGCGAACGAAGGCATGTGGATGCCGGCCCAGAGTGCAGAAGTCGGCGCGGCCATGCGCGCGGATGGGCTCCAGATCGATCCCGCGCAGCTGAGCCGTCTGGACGCTGCTCCGCTTAACGCGATCGTTTCACTGGGCGGATGCTCCGCCTCATTCGTCAGTCCGCAAGGACTGGTCGCCACCAACCATCACTGCGTGCTGGAATCCATCCAGTACAACAGCAAGGAGAGCCAAGACTATCTCACCAACGGGTTTCTGGCGAAGAGCCTGGGTGAAGAATTGCCTGCGGCGCCCGGCAGCCGCATCTATGTGATCGAGGATATGCGGGATGTGACCGCTGACATGCTCAAGGGCGTCTCGGACAAGCTGAACGGCTTTGCCCGCTATGAGCGGCTCGAAGCGAACCGCAAGGCGCTGATCGCCGCGTGTGAAGAACAGCCCAATCGCCGCTGCGACGTGATGCCCTATTATGGCGGCGCCTCCTACCATCTCCAGCAGAAGCTCGAAATTGAGGACGTGCGCCTCGTCTACGCGCCCGCGCCCGGCATCAGTAACTTCGGCGGCGAAACGGACAATTGGATGTGGCCGCGCCACACAGGCGATTTCGGCTTCTATCGCGCCTATGTCGCTCCTGATGGTTCCTCCCGGCCCTATGCGCGTGACAATGTGCCTTACCGGCCAAAGAGTTGGCTGCCCATAGCCCGTGAAGGCGTCCAAGAAGGCGATTTCGTGATGGTCGCCGGCTTTCCCGGCGCAACCCAGCGGTTCCTCACCGCCGATGAAGTCCGGTTCAACTTCACCGACTACGAACCACTGTCCCAGCGTTTGCTCTCGGATTATGCCGCTCAGATCAACCAAGCCACGGCAGGCAATCGCGAAGCGCAGATCCGCTACGCCTCCATCCTACAAGGCGTGGAAAACTACAAGAAGAAGCTGGCGGGCGATCTAGCCGGCGCCGACGCGATCGGCCTCGACGCGCGCAAGGCTACCGAGGAGGAAGCTTTTCGCGCCTGGGTCGCTGAGTATCCCGTGCGGCAGACGCGCTTTGACGCCGCAATCCGCGAACTGGACGCGATGGTGGGCGAGAATAGCCGGGCTTCGCTGGCGAGGCTGCGCCAGGCGTTGCTCAATCGCGCGCAACTACTGTCATCGGCACGCACTCTCTATCGCTGGACAAAGGAGCACGAGAAGCCCGATGAAGACCGTGAAAGCGGCTTTCAGGATCGTGACCGTAAAGAAATCTCGGATCAGCTGACGCAGATCGAACGCCGCTATTTGCCAGACATCGATCGAAAGCTTTTCGAGGCCGCACTCGACGAATATCGCCGGCTGGACGCAAAGGATCGCGATACTGCTTTCGAAAGCGCTTTGGGTCAAATTGGCCTTGACCGACTTTATGCAGACACCAAACTCGCAGACACGGCAATGCGGCTCGGCTGGCTTGACAAGCCCGCTGCTGCCTTCGAGGCGTCGGAGGACCCTTTCATTAAGCTGGCGCTCGCTCTTTACCCCGGCGACTTAGCTGCGGAGCACGCTGCGAAGGACCGCGCTGGACGCAGCCAGGCGGCTCGCGCCATCTACATGCACGGCCAGCGTGCCTATCGGCAGGCAATCGGCCGGCCGATGTATCCCGACGCGAATGGCTCGCTGCGCACCACTTGGGGCAAGGTGGCGGGGCGAACACGCGACGGGCAGATCTGGATGCCCTTTACCACGGCGGAGGGACTTCTGGCCAAAGAAACGGGCAAGGGTGAGTTCGATGCTCCAGATGCGGCCATCGCAGCGATCCGAGCCAAGGATTATGGCCCCTATGTCGCGCCGGCGCTGGGCACGCTTCCAGTCGACTTCCTGTCCACCGCCGACATCACCAACGGCAATAGCGGCTCGGCCACGCTGAATGGGCGCGGCGAGTTCGTCGGCCTCGCCTTCGATGGCACGCTTGATGGAGTGATCTCGGATTGGGCATATGCCGCAGACCGCAATCGCAGCATCCATGTCGACAGTCGCTTCATGCTCTGGATCATGGACAAGATTGACGGCGCTGGCCGGTTGCTCAAGGAGATGGGAGTGCTGCCGGCGTCGCGCTCCTGAGCGGGGTAGTCTGGTGGTAGGGAAATGCAATTCGGGGACATTGACGTGAGCTTGCCACAGCGATCGTTGATCGTGCTCGAATCGGCCGGCGCTCCAATGCATGCGCAACATTCAAGGTTCGCCAGCGCCTGAGCCGTTGCCCAATACCGCTTTCCCCTTGGCATAACTTCAAATGACTTAATCTGTGCAGTCGCACCGATGCGCCTGAACATCGCACTTTCATCTTTTTTGCGTGTTTCGCAAACTCTGGACAGGGCTAAATTGCGGACGGCTGTTTCGCTAAGTCCACGCACAGCTTGCCGGCGTCTGTCCTCGGGAGAGCTGGCTTGATTTGTCTGAACAGTTTGGCGAGGACCGCGAAATGAAGGCAGCATAGGGAATGGAAGCGCCACGGGCGACGACTCGATAGAAGCGGTTCACCCGTTCGACCAGCGAAGTGACGTTCATTAATCGCACTACTCAGGGTCCGAGCTGAAGCCCTCCATCGAGGAGCGGTTTTTCTTGAGCATGGCCTCAAGAGACGTGTCGAGGTTATCGTGCAGGCGTTTAGGATGATCCCGCCGATGGTCTCAGGCACAGCTCGTATAGCGACCATGCCCTTCCGGCTGATTGAGCATTTCAAGAAAACCTTCCCGCTGCGGATCATCGAACTTCCGCTGCCGCTTCCCGCATTTACCGAGGCCCTCCAATGGCCCGCCTTTCACAACAGTGATGCGGCAAGCATCTGGATGCGAGAGATAGTGTTACAGGAGGCGTCTCGAATGACTTCTCCGCGGGACGCCAAAAGCCCGTCTCAGGCACCCCTAATTTACTCCCGCGTCTCACGCCGCCATTCGCGTCAATAGCCCTTGTCGGACGAGATCGATACTCGCGGCAAGTGCGCCTGCGACGTCGTCCAGCGCGTGGGCTGCGTCGACAAACGGTGCGAAAGAGAAGGGGCCCTCATAACCGCCATCAAGCAGCGCCTGGATCTGACTGCCATTGTCGGAACCTGCTAGGACGCGATCCGGGTAAATCCAGTGGATTGGATCGTTCACGCTTGAAATGTGCACGAGACCGGTCAGGTCGCAGGAGAAGAACGGCTCCCCGGCGAGCGTGTGATGAAACGTGTCGTGCACGAGGCGGAAGACGGACTGGCCATCAATGGCGGCAATGGCCTTAGCCGCTTCGTTCTTCGATCGAAGCGAGCAAGTCTGGAAGCCGAGCGGCTCGATGAGACCGATCAGGCCGCGCGACTGGAGGATCGGCTTGAGCGCCTTCAAGGCAAAGCGGAGATCGCCCCGGCGCTCGCCATTGGCGGGCCACGAGCCATCGTTGACCGGCACCAGCATGAGCGTCTTGGCGCCGCAGGCCGCCGCATAATCGGCGAGCTTGCTCGCTTCGGCCTTGCGGGCGGGTGTCCACTCATTGAAGCGCTGCAAGGCATTGATGGAAATAATCCCAACGCCTGCTTCGGCGGCGGCAGACCGGACGTCCGCCGCCGGCATGCCGCGTGCAATAGCATTGCTGCGCTGTTGGCTGCGGATCTGGACATCGGTCAGGCCCTGGTCACGGGCAAAAGCGAAAAGTGCCCTGACGTCGAGTCCGGACGTCGCCATGTGGTCGAGTGCAAAGCGGGGCGCTGCTTGGCGCATGGCTTGGCTTTCCTTCAATGTTCCGGGAAATCTTTCTTTGACGCTATTGCGACACTTGACTTAAGACAAACGATTAGATCAGATGTTTTTCATCTGAAAAGGAGATGGCTGATGAACAGCGCCGACCTCCGGTTTTTCCAGGCGGTTGTGAGAGCAAACAGCAC
Source organism: Mesorhizobium sp. WSM4850 (assembly GCF_055811735.1). Taxonomy (NCBI): domain Bacteria; kingdom Pseudomonadati; phylum Pseudomonadota; class Alphaproteobacteria; order Hyphomicrobiales; family Phyllobacteriaceae; genus Mesorhizobium; species Mesorhizobium sp. WSM4850. Next base: position 9,170 of record NZ_JBVVPV010000068.1, read on the forward strand.
GGATTGGAGCACAATGGCTGGCCAGGGTGCTCCGCTTGCGCGTGCCATGCGGCCAAACTCATTTCGAGGTCAGCACTGCTGCTCTTAAGACCGAGGTTCAACAATCAAATCGAGATCAGTAAGTGTGACTGTCGTCGAAGGTGACCCGCAGCAGCCGAGTGCCCCATCTGTGGGATGCCTCTCGTTTTGCCAAAACTTGGAGAGTCACACGATCTTCGCATGATGGGTCGGAACAAGAACTGCTCAAAATCGTACGAGGCATTTATCAACCAAAGGCAGCTACGGTTGATTTGATGATGATTCCTCCACCCAGGCTTCGGCGCATCTGACGCCCCGTGGCGACGCGAAAAACGCTCAGTAGCTGCAGCGCCGGCGGCACGCGCGACCAGATGGTCCTCAAGACTTCTAGACCATGCCGGGTGTTCCGAACGGCGCTCCCGGATACCACGCGCTGTGACCATCGGAAGCCAACCTCGTGGAAAGGTCGGCATGCTGCTGGCTGATATGATGAAAGACGCCGGCGATGGTACGGCGGACGCGGGAGTTGAAGCCCTCTACCGAATTGACGTGGACGGCATCGCGAACATACTCACCACTGGAATGCTTCACGGTCTCCTGCTTGGCAAAGCTTCTCACCAATGGCCATGAATGCTTTCCACTCGTCGCTTATCAAATGAGCTCTCGACTCGATCTGCGCTTTAATGACGCGTCGCTTGCTCGCGCTGAGAGACCGGTCACGACCGCGGCACGCGCGTCACCGGCCGGAGCGCCGGTCGTGACGTCGGTCGGTCGCTGCACCATGGCCATAACCGGCGCCTATCGATACTGATGCCGCGCTCGGCCATCATTTCCTTCAAATCGCGAAGGCTCAAGCCGTAGGCCAGATACCAGCGAACGCAAAGCAGAATGACGGACTGGTCGAAATGGCGGCCCTTGAACATCTGAACTCTTCGGCGAAACTACCAGAGGCCGTGCCATGCGCCTGGTTACCGAAGACTTTGCAACACAGCCTCGCGCACATCTTCTGCTGAAAACCCGCACGCAGACCCTCGATGGCTCCCTGCGGTCGACCTTCCTGCAAATGGTATCCCGGCATGGCGAACGACACTCACGAGAACGGCGAAATGGTCCGCGCGGCTTGACCGCCCCACAAATCCTCATGCTCCCCTCGTACGGGCGTGAAGCATCTCGAGCATCGCAGGCCCGGCGCGCTCGACGATGGCGACGCCGGCCAGCAATCCTGCGCGCAGTTACGGGGCAGGAGCGGGTTAGCCGCGGAAGGAAGCGGCTTCCATTGCGCATGGGGATATGGAACCAGTCGAGGACATGCTCACTCGCCTGCGATCATTTCCGCGTGCGACGGGACTTCTTCCCAACTGCCGGTACGAAAGGTAATATCCTGATTGGGTGCTTCTTGGTCGAGAGTACGCCGTTGCAGTTCGCGATCATAGCCGCGCCGTCTTCAGCCAGCGAGCGGCCTACGATCAGCTCGAATTTTTCTTCCGGTCGTCACGGGGCGGATGTACTCGGGAACCGGGCAGGTTCACGCGGGCAGGCATCCTGCATGAAGGATAACTGACAGGCGAGCGTTACCGCTTTCGCTAAGACGCCGCCAATTCCGGCGGCATTGGCGGCCGAGCGAGCGCCGTTCGACGCGCAAATTATTCGCCATTGGACTTTAGAAAGGCGACCGTCGCTAAGATCAGCTTGTCCACGGTCTTGGCACTCTGTTCAACGCCGAAACCATGATCAACGGGTTCAGCCCACAGTTCTTCCGGACCGTCGTGATAAGCCAGCAACGACTTGGCGAGAACGGGTTGGGGAAAGACGATGCTGTCGCGCGTGCCGACCGCGAGGAACAGCGGCCCCTTGTAGCGCGAGATTTCGCCGGCAGGCTGCACCGCGTATAGGCTCTCGAAGAAGCGGCCTTTCAAGGGAATTTCCTTCCCATCTCCGACGCGCTTGGCCGGATAGACTTTATCGCCCGCTGTCACAGCTTCCGCCATCTGCTTCTCGCCAAAAATGGAGATGAACGCTGCCGGAAGATTGATGCCGGGGTTCCAGAGCACGACAGACTTTAAAGGCGTTTTCGTCCGGCCGGCAACTGCTGTCGTGACCGCACCGCCCAGGCTCATTCCCATCAACGAAATACGTTCGCCGTCGACGCTGTCATTCGTCGATAGGAAGTCGAGCGCCGCTTGTGCGTCCGTTATCTCGGTTTCGACGGTCATGTCTTCGAATTTGCCGTCGCTCGCGCCGCTGCGCGAAAATCGATCCGAAGCGAAGCGATGCCATTCTTTGCGAGCACCGGCGCGGCACGCCCGAACAGGCCTTCCTTCACCGCCTCCGAACTCCATTCGTTGCGGCTGCCGGTGAAACCGTGAAGCATCAGGATGACGGGAGGATTCGCGACATCATCCGGCGTGACCATCGTGCCTACGATTGTCTGGCCTTCGACTTGGAACTTGATGGTGGCCTCCTTGGCTTGCGCCGAAACTAAAAAAGTTGTCATCAGCATTCCCAGTGACGCTGCAACGGTTCGGTGTAGCTGTTTCATAGCTGCTCTCTCCTTGTTGTTTGAATTTGCGCGGCCGGTCAAAGCTGATGGCGCGGCCGTATCGGACTGGCATTAGACATTGACGTGTCTCACCGCCGCGATGCCTAATTTCCGCGAAGTTCGCCGGTTATGAATTGAGCTCGACCAAGGCCGAAGGACCAATCCGCGTCACCATTTTCTACGATACTGACCACAACATCTGCAGGGTCGATCGCACACACATCCAAAAGCCCTGTTGCAACGAAACGATAGAAGGCCTGTTTGTCGTCAGTTGACCGCGCTCGCGAGACCACCTCGATAAATGATCAGCCTGTCGCTGCGAAAAAGACCAAGGCCGGTATCCTCCGCGCGCACATGCGATCTCTCGTGTTGGATCAGGATCTGATAGCGATCGGCTGGCGGTATATGGAAAGCCCTGACCACCGCCTCATGGATGCAGTCGAGGATCTTGTCCTGCTCCCCAGGCGATCGGCCCTTCAGAAGGTTAATTTTTATCAGCGGCATGGGTCGTCCTCGGAAATAGGAAGAGGGCGGGGACGCGCACTCGGCGTCCCGGTGAAGATTCAGATTGTCCTCGCAGGTAGGCCGGTTGGGGCAGCCTCGGGCTCCCCAGCCAGCGCGCAGGGGAACCAGAGAACATTTACGACTGCGCTCATGATCGCGATCGCAATGGGATAGGCCAGGCCCGCATAGATGTTGCCCGTGTAGGCAACCAGCGACAGGTTGATGAGGGGAACAAAGCCGCCAAACACGCCTGTTCCGATGTGATAGGGCAGCGAGAGCGAGGTGTAGCGCAATTTCGCCGGGAAGAGCTCGACGAGGAAAGCTGCCATAGGGCCATAGACCAATCCGACGAAAACGAGTTGGGCGACGATCAGCGCTGTTACCAAAACGAAGTTCTGGGCAGCGACGGCGGCGGCGATGCCCTGATAGATTGGAACATAGAACACGGCTGCCAGAATGAAACCGGTGACAATCAACTTGCGACGGCCGATCCGGTCGGACAAGGCGCCGAAGAAAACGATGAGGGGCGTTCCGATCACCAAAGCAGCAGCAAGGCAAATGTTCGCTGTCAGGAAGTCAAGCTTCAGCACGCTTTGCAAGAAATACAGTGCGTAGAACTGGCCTGTATACCAAACGCACCCCAGGCCGGCGGTCGCCCCGAACAGTGCAAAGGCTGCATAACGCACGCCATCACCGGTGGCGAAACTCTCACGGATTGGGCTCTTTGCGGTCTTCCCGCCTTTGCGAAGCTCCTCGAAGACCGGGGATTCGCTCAGCTTGAGGCGCAGATAAAGGGACAGCACGATCAAAACCGATGATAGCAGGAACGGAATTCTCCAACCCCATTGCTTGAAGAGTTCTTCGCCGAGCGACAGCCGACACGTAAGCACGACGACAATCGCCAGAAAAAAGCCGACGCTTGCCGTTGTCTGGATAAAGCTCGTGAAGAACCCGCGCCGGTTCGCCGGTGCGTGTTCTGCAACGTAAACGGCGGCGCCGCCGTATTCGCCGCCTATCGCCAATCCCTGGATCAGCCGAAGGACCACAAGAGCGATCGGTGCGAAATATCCCGCGGTCTCAAAGGTTGGCAAGACGCCGACGAGCGCGGTCGCAATGCCCATCAGAAGGAGCGTCATCAAGAACGTGCTCTTGCGTCCGACGCGGTCGCCGATGCTGCCGAACAGCAGGGCTCCCAATGGGCGCACGAGGAAGCCTGTGGCAAAGGTTGCGACGCTGATCAGAACAGCTGCCGTCGGTTCATTGGCAGGGTAGAAGAGCGTTGAGAAGAAAATCGCCAGACTTCCGTAAAGATAGAAGTCGTACCATTCGATGACCGTGCCGGCGCTTGATGCAAGGACGACGGTCCAGATACCTGGTTTGCGGACGGAGTCGCCCCTTTCCTGTAGCTGTTGCATGCTGCAGTTCCCCTTTTATGTTTTGAAAGCAGTCGGCCCTCTCTTCAGGGCCGTGGTAAGTCAGCTCGCGATGCGCTGATCGAATGCGTAGACCCCAAGTCTTTCGCCTGCCTCGCGCACCGTTCGGCGAACGATGTCCTTCGCCGACGGCAGATCGTTGATGAGGCCCACCGCCTCACCGACAGTCACGTTGGCCGTGTCATAGTCGCCGGAGGCCCATGCCGCCTCGACCTTCGACAATTCTTCGGAATGCAGCGTGCGCAGCTCTTCTTCCCGCCCGCGCCACTTGTCGATGAAGCCGTTTTTGAGCAGTCGGCCGGTATAGCCAGCGGGCCAGGCCTTCTGACGGACGATATCGTAGACGGAAGTCCGGATTGTCTCGTCGCCAGAGGCCGCGACTACCTTGTCCTTGGCTGCCGGATGGATGAGCGACTCGGGCGTAGCCCAGAACCTGGTTCCCATCAGGACCCCGTCTGCTCCGAGCATCAGCGAAGCGGCCAGGCCCCTACCGTCGGCAATGCCGCCTGCCGCCACGACAATGACAGAAGGCGAAATCTTTGCCACCAGATCCACGACTGCGGGAACGAAGGGCATGGTTGACCGCGCGACCAGGCCATGGCCGCCGGCCTCGGTCCCCTGAACAATAAGAACGTCGGCGCCAACGTCGATTGCGCGCCGGGCATGTTCGAGTGTGTGGATCATGCAAATCAGCGGAACACCCGCCTGCTTGACCCGTGCCGCGAGCTTCGCCGGATCCGAAAACGAAAGCATCATCGCGGACGGACGCTCCGCAAGTGCGCGGTCAAACAGATCAAGGTCGGCTTCGACTGCCCAGGCGATGAACCCGCAGCCAACGCGTTCATTGGTAATCAGCGACGACTCTGTTTCGTACCATTGACGATCAGCATATCCCCCACCCAACAGGCCCAGACCGCCGGCGTCGGCGACGGCGGACGCAAGCGCGCCACCCGCGGCCGGGGTCATCGGGGCAAGGATGATGGGATGCTCGATTTCGAAAAATTCTGTCAGACGCGTTCGTATCGTCATCAATACTTCTCCCAGCTTGAGGAAGTTCCCGGAAATTTTTCTTTGACGCTATTGCGACACTTGACTTAAGACAAACGATTAGATCAGATGTTTTTCATCTGAAAAGGAGATGGCCGATGAACAGCGCCGACCTCAGGTTTTTCCAGGCGGTGGTGAGAGCAAACAGTATCGGAGGGGCTGCCGGTGTGCTCAACACGGTGCAATCCAACGTCACCGCGAGAATAAAATCGCTTGAGGAGGAAATCGGTGCTCCGCTTTTTCATCGCTCCAGGCGAGGGGTTACACTGACAGCCACCGGCATTCAGCTCGTTCCCTATGCCGAGCGCGTCGGAGAGCTTCTGGACGAAGCCAAGCGCGTCGTCACAGACCGCGGTACGCCGTGCGGTTTACTCAGGATCGGCTCCATGGAGACCACTGCAGCGCTTCGCCTTCCACCGATCCTGATCCGCTATGCTGCAGAATATCCAGAGGTCGACGTACTGGTGGAGGCTGCCCCGACGGAACAGCTCGTCAGCGAGGTCGTCGGACGCAAACTGGATGGCGCGTTCGTCTCCGGCCCCATCGCTCATCCCGAACTGAAGAGCCTATCGATCGTCGAAGAGGAGCTCGTTGTGATCTCCTCGCCGCGGTTTCGCGAGCTTTCGGATCTGAAGGCCTTGGCCGCATCGCCGGCTCTGAAGGTCCTCGCTTTTCGATCGGGCTGTTCCTATCGCCGGCGCATGGACATGTTCCTGGCGGCGTGTGGGGTAACGCATGTCCGCTGGATGGAACTCGGAACAATGGACGGGATTATCGGCTGCGTCGCCGCCGGGGTAGGGATGGCCATGCTACCTCGGGGGGTCGTTCAGGATGCGGCAGCCGACGGACAGGTCATCATACACCAGCTACCTGACAATCTGCGGTCGGCGCCGACTGTTTTTGTGACGCGGAGCGACGAGTATCTCTCCGCGGCACTTCAGGCTTTCATGGCGGTGGCGTCTGAGGCGCATTCACGGCCTCAGCCGGCAGGACCAGAGCCGGCCCGACAACTGCAGCGGGCTTAAGAAAGGTGGAGCAAAAACAAGGGGTCAGTCAGATCTATCTGACGCATCACCAGCATCTTTGCGATATCGCCCGGCGGGTTTGCCCCGATGCGCGCATACACGAGCTGGCCGTGCCGCTCGAGCCGGAACGCCGAGCTGCGTGACACGTCGAAGCCCCAGAGCTGCCCTATCAAGGCCGGCGGGGCCGGCGACCAGCACCCGGCAGCCGGGCAGCGCGCCAAAAGGACCCCGCCCGTCATATGAACTGCATCCCTCATAGTGCGTCGCAACATTTTGATGCTGCACTGCGGAACCTTGCGGTAGAGCGGGAGTTCTCTGTGCTTCTAGCAAGCGAGGGCTCGATGAGGCGCTACAAGATTCTGCCGTCGGAACCAGGGCTGTGGTCTGTGATCGATTGCCTGACAGGGCTTCCCGCCGAGAGATACGGTCGGCCGCTCACCGGGCTGACCCGGTACGAAGCCGAAGAGGCTGCCTTTAACCTCAGCGAGAGCACTCCGCCATGGATGGCCTTGGTCAGACGCCGCAGACCTTAATCAAGGCTGCCGATTCCACGGATGGTCGAACGCGATGCGCCTCCCACTCCATCACACCCGTTCGCGTAACCTCTCACCTCTTCCTTCTGGATGCGTGCGTCATGGCAGGGGGCGCATGTGCTCCCCAGTTCGCCCTGGCATAAGAGCGGGACCGTCGCGGTGCGCCACCAGATGGTTGGCGACCGTGGCCGGAACCGTCGCCCGTTCTCTTGCCGATGAAGTGCGGGGTGCCCGACACCGAAATGGCGCGCGAGCCTTCTGCCGATCTTGACACGGGCGATCGACTGGAACCTCATCGAGCAGCAGTATGACGAGTTGATCAAATATGCGGCGGCCTGCAGCACCGCACGGCCGATGCGGAATCGATCCTGCGCCGCTTTGCGCGGGCGAGCGTGCAGCGCCCAAGCTACAGGGCGCTGGCCCAACTCGGCAATGCAATCAAGACCATTTTTCTCACCGCTATCTCGGCTCGGAAGCCTTCCGGCGCGAAATCCACGAAGTGTCGCTTGGCAGTTAATAGTGAGAACGCAGTCGTTGAGTCAGGTTTGGCAGTTTATTGCGAGAATGGCGTAGCTCGGATTCTTCATTTTAACTGCAATCGCATTAACTGCATCGCATCAGTGCAGTGGTGCTGAACTCCCTGGCGAGGCGACCGGCATCTTCGTGCTGGAGGAGAATATCGGACCGGTGCGTTGCGCGGTGAGCAAGCACGACGGCCCGACCTTCGACGAGTTCGATCTGGCGAAACTGCCGCTCTTTCGCAACGTGGTCGATCTTCAGCGACAGCCTAGCGACCCCGGCTTCTAAACGCCGTCATGGAGTAGCTCCTGCAATCGTTCGACCGAAATGTCCGATGCAAAGATCAGGTCGTGAGGGAATGTCCCTTCCCCGCAGATGATCGGCAGTCGCTCGATCGCGCGACGCGCGGGATCGGCTTCTTCCGCGAACCCGCAGGTCGATATCAGAAAAAGGTTGCGGCGGTTACCGCGAACCCATGGCTGGCGCGGCAAGCGCTCTTTTCAGCAAGCGCCCTGGTCGGGAGCCGGTGAGGATGAAATTCGGCTCGGGTGCGACGATTACATGCTCGAGGTTCCATTCGGTCTTCCCGAGCGTGTCCGAAACTGAACAAGAATGTCGGAGCCCCACCCGCTGGCCGTTACAGCCAGGCACCGGCTGGCGAGCAAGCGGTGGAACGAAACGGAGCGCGAATCCGGCACGCAAATTGCGCTGATCTCGTAAGTGAGACGTCGGCAGGGCGTCGTGGAGGACCGAGAAATCAACCAGGAGCGTGCTCGATGCCCGCAATGAGACGGCCAGAACAGGACGATGAACCCAGCCACACCTGGGGAGCTGGACCGCTATAGCCAGCCGCGGCGCCTCCTCATAGATCGCGCCTCCTTCAGCCAAGCCGTCCACCAGCACTACCAAGGCCACCCTATGCAGCTCTCGAACGTGGCCACAGCACGCATGTTCATTCAAGTGCGCCCCTCAGCCTGCGTGGTCCGCTCGAAGCGCGCCGGGAACGCATTGTGTGTAGACGAGGAACGTGCGCTTGGCAGTTAAGGGGGCGCGCGCTCTCGCACTCCTCCGATGCGCCCACCCATTCTTCTGATCAGCCGGTTTGACCCGCCATGTCGCCTTCGCATTTCATCTATCGCCCCTTTGAGACGCTTATCCGCCCGCTGGATATCCCCTACGCGCCTTTGCCGGCAACAGGTCCGTTTGCGCTGCTTCTGCATTTCGCACGCATGTTCCGTGGCGTGCTGGCGGCCATCGCCGTCTTCATGATGGCGGTCGAGGGAATCAACCTCGCGGTGATCTGGGGCATGTATATCATTGTGGACGGGGTGAGCACGAACGGTGCGGCGGTTTTCCTTGAGGAAGCTTGGCCTATGCTCACGTTCCTCGGCCTGCTGATGTTCCCCGTGCAACCGCTGCTGATGTTCATCGCCAAGACATTGGGTTCCCAGGCAGTGTCCGTATGCATGCCCGCGGCTATGCAATGGCATGGCTACAAGGCGGTCGAACGTCAGGACCTTGCATTCTTCCACGATCTCTTCGCCGGCCAGGTGGCGTCGCGCATTTCGCAACTCGCCGCCGCCGTGCAGCAGCAGATCGTCGTAGCGTCTTCCAGCATACCGTATTTTCTCGTGCAGTTTCTCGGTTCGCTTTCGCTGCTTGCCACGCTGTCCTGGCCGCTGGCGCTTCCGGTCTTTTTTTGGATCGTGGCGAACGTCACAGTCGCGGTTGTGGCAGTGCCATATTTTGCCGTGCGGTCCCGCCACTCTGCCCGCGCGCGCAGCCTCGTCGTCGGCGCCATGACCGACCTCTACAGCAACATCCACGTGGTCAAGCTGTTTGCGGCCGAAGACAGCGAGGCGGACGCAATGCGCACCATCATGGGAGATGCCATTGAGACGCAACAGCTTGAACGGCGCATCCACTTAACAAGCGACACCAGCGTCGTCCTGCTGAACGTACTTCTTTCGCTGACCAACATCGCCGTCGGGCTCTGGGGACTCGTGGCCGGTTTTGTCACCACCGGCCAATTTGTTGCTTCAATCGCACTCGTTCAGCGGCTCAACGCCAACTCCCTGGCCTTTCTCCAGCTAGGACAGCAGATATTCCAGGCTGTGGGCACGATACGCGACGCGATGCCGGTCATCACCACGCCTTCAACGGTAACCGATGTCTCCGGAGCCAGGCCGCTGGCCGTTGTCGCCGGCGCGGTCGAGTTCAGAGATATCCGGTTCGAATACCGGCAAGGAAAAGGGGTAATCGAGAATCTATCGCTCAGGGTCCGCGCCGGCGAGAAGGTCGGGCTCGTCGGCATGTCGGGGGCTGGCAAGTCGACGCTTGTCAGCCTGCTTCTGCGGTTCTTCGACGTAAACGATGGCGCAATCGTCGTCGACGGCCAGGATATCCGTTCGGTGACGCAGGCAAGCCTGCGTCAGAATATCGGGGTCGTGACCCAGGATGTCTCGTTGCTCCATCGCTCTGTCGGGGACAATATCCGTTACGGCCGGCCGGATGCCTCGCCGGAGGAGGTCGAACGCGCCGCAATGCTGGCCGATGCGGACGGTTTCGTGGCCGATCTCAAGGACAGCGAAAACCGCACCGGCTACGATGCTTTCGTCGGTGACCGCGGGGTGAAGCTTTCCGGCGGCCAGCGTCAGCGGGTCGCCATCGCTCGGGTGCTGCTTAAGGACGCGCCAATCCTCCTTCTGGACGAGGCGACTTCCGCCCTGGACAGTGAAGCCGAGGCGGCGGTCCAAGGAAAACTCGAGCTTCTCATGGAGGGCAAGACGGTGATCGCGATTGCCCACCGCCTGTCGACGATTGCCAGCATGGACAGGATTGTCGTGCTCGACAAAGGGCGCATCGTCGAGGAGGGCTCCCCCTCGGAGCTACTCAAAAGCGACGGCCTTTATGCCCGCCTGTGGCGGCGGCAGGCCGGCGGCCACATTGCCGACACTTCCGAGGAGAGATAAGCCGACTGGAAGGTCGTTCGTCACGGCTCCGCGCTGCTCGCAATGCTTGGCTGTTGTCGTAGAGAGCGGGCATGTTCGCGTTAGACAAATCTCGGCTTTCGCCGCCTCCGTCGCAAATGTGTGGGAACGGGCGACGAGATTGCCACAAGAGCTCTTCGGTTCTATCGCGAGAAGCTGACCGCCCGCGGCCGTGCCGATGCTGGTGCCGCCGAGTCTTAAGCAGTGGTGATTGCTCGACTTCGTCTCCGACCGTTCCCATCCTCACTGTCGTCGACGATTGGACGCGGGACACAAAGCGCGTTGCTGAGGCGGTGCCCGAACGTGCAAGGACACAGAAGCTTACGATACGAGGGTGAGCCGAGTCGAAAAACGCATTGGAAACTCCGTCTGGTGCAATCCGGACCGGGTCACAAGGCGTGGTACAAGAGTTGGGTGACGCAACACCGCTGGTTAATTGCGCCGGTGCTATCGCGGCCTCTGGCCCGCAACGGCGCAGGCAACACCCCGAGGAGCAGGGGCGCATGGCAGATTGCCCCAACCGGCTCGACGTCGCCATGCTCGACGAGCTTCGGGAATTGGGGTCGGCGAACGCATGACCGGCAGGGCCGGGGGGTGGCTCGTTTGCCGACGCCACTGCAATTGGCCCCGCAACGGGGTCGCGAGCCGGAATTCAACCAGGCCGTTCGCCCTAAAACTGATCCAGCTCAAGGCAGCCCACCGCTACCCATGTAGAACGGGCAACGAGCGCGGTGCGCACCAGACAAAGGGCAACGACCAAAGCCGTCCTCGACATCGCATCGGAGTTCAACGTCTTTGCATCAATGCCCAGGACTGGTCGACGCGACAAACAACTCCCCGGGTACAGGCGCTGAGAGCCGCCGACGTTTAACGGAAAATCACAAACGGGCTATCCGATCCCTGGGGGGCAAGGAGGCCGCCCCATGAATCGCTGCACATCATCAGTTGCAATTCTTGCTTTCGCCACCGTCTGCACATTGTCTGCCGTCGCTACGGCGGCGGATCGGACCATCTATGCAGCGCCCGACAAGAGCCTCGTGTTTCTTAGTGGCGTCGGCTACACGTGGCTCAAGGCCAACGAGCTTGTCTACGACAGGGGCAGATCACAATGGGCACGAACAATCCGCCGCTTTCGCCCGAGGACGTCGAACGCTTCGGGCCTGATCCCCTTACCAGCTTCCGCACCAATCTGGCGTCGGTTGAAGAGCGCATCACGCTTGCTTGCGCACGGGCCGGGCGCGACCGTGCCTCCGTGCGGTTGCTGCCGATCACCAAGACGGTGCCGGCCCATATCCTGCGATATGCCTTCGACGTCGGCATCAGCACCTTCGGCGAGAACAAGATCCAGGAGGCAATGACAAAGTGCGAGGCGCTTCACGATCTCGCCATCGACTGGAGCATCGTCGGACATCTGCAGACCAACAAGGCCAAATATCTGACCCGCTTCGCGCGTGAGTTTCATGCGCTCGACAGCCTGCGGCTCGCCGACCTTCTGAACACGAGGCTGGAGCGCGAAGATCGCTTCCTCGACGTCTATGTGCAGGTCAACACGTCTGGCGAGGGCAGCAAGTTCGGCCTCCATCCGAACGCACTGCTGCCCTTCGTGGAGGCCCTCGATCAGGTTCCCCGTCTCCGGCCCTGCGGGTTGATGACACTTGCGCTGTTTTCCTCCGACATGGCCAAGGTGCGGCCTTGCTTCATTCTGCTGCGCCGACTGCGGGACAAAGCCGTGAAGCACAACGCCGCGCTCACCGGGCTCTCCATGGGTATGACCGGAGACTTCGAGGAAGCCATCGAGGAAGGCGCCACTGTCGTGCGCGTCGGTCAGGCCATCTTTGGCAAGCGGCCGACGCCTGACGGCCACTACTGGCCGGGTTTCGCCCCCACCGATCGAGGAATTGAACCATGATTTTTCGCGAACGGCCTGTCTGCTTTTCCGATCACCCCCGCCGATCGTTCCGGCCGAGTCGACGTTGACGCGCTACGGAAACTGGTCAGCCGGCTGATCGCGGCTGAGGTCGATTCCATCAGCCTGCTCGGCAGCACCGGCATATGTTGCAGAGATGGGCGCAGCGGCGAAGCTGCCAATCTCCCTCCTTGAGGGGGAGATGGCCGGCAGGCCAGGGCGAAACATTCCAGATACGCTGTTGAAGCATATCTCGCCGCTGAGTTGGGAACATATCAACCTGACAGGCATCTA
>NZ_JBVVPV010000069.1:0-19205 GCF_055811735.1 Mesorhizobium sp. WSM4850
TGCATCTGGCCTAGGAATCACATCTCGATTCCACCAGTCTACCCCTAAGGTTAGCGCCTATGGGGCGCTGTCCCGCCAGCGTCAAACAGCTCTACCAACGACGCAATGCTCCAAGATCAGCCCTGCAGCTTGCGCTGCCGCCAGGCATCCAGCGTCTCGAGGATGATGCGTTCGGGCACGTGGTCGGGATCGAACACGGTGTCGATCTCCAGCACATCGAGCTGTCCGAGGAAATCGGCCGACGCGGCATCGTGGCGCAGCCGGGCGGCATCCTTGGCGGTGGTGATGAGGCCAAGTCCGGCACCTCGCGCTGTCGTTGCCAGTTCGGCCAGTTCGTCCTTGCCATAGAAATGATGGTCAGGAAACGACCGGGCCAGCGCAACCTCGCCGCCGGCCTGACGGACCGTGTCGAAGAATTTGTCGGGATGGCCGATGCCGGCAAAGGCCAGATATCGCTTGCCGGCCAGCCCCGCCTTGCTGGTTGGCAGCGTATGCGCCTCGAAGATCGGCCGACCGGCGCGCGCCGCCTGGCGAACGACGGCATCGGCAGCAAGGCCCTCGCCCATCTTCAGCAGCGCGCTGGTGAAAACCAGTTGGTCGACGATGCCAGCCCTGAGCGGACCGCCGGGAATGACGCGGCCGTTGCCGACGCCGTAGCGTGCGTCGACGACGACCAGCGCATAGTCTATGTGGATGCGCGCGCTCTGGAAACCGTCATCCATGATCAGGAAATCACAGCCATGCTTTTCCAGCAGGAGGCGGGCGCCGGCGGCACGGTTCGGCGTCACTGCGACCGGCGCATGCTTAGCCAAAAGCAGCGGCTCATCGCCGACATGCTTGGCGGCGTCATGATGCGGATCGACGACATTCGGCCGCGCGAAGGAGCCGCCATGGCCGCGCGACAGGAAACCTGGATTGAGCTGCATGCGCCTGGCTTGCCGGGCCAGTGCGATCGCCACCGGCGTCTTGCCGGTGCCGCCGACGGTGAAGTTGCCGACGCAAAGCACCGGCGCCTCGATCTTCTCGCGCGCCGCTGAACGCATGCGGCGGCCGGCAACCAGCGCATAGACAGCCGACAGCGGCGCCAGCGCCAGCGCCCGCCAGTCCGGTTCTTCCCACCAGAAGGGGGGCGCTTCGCTGGCCATCTTAACGGCCGTTGGCGCCCTTGAGGCGCGATTTGACGACCAAAGGCTGAATGTAGGGTTCGAGCGACTTCAAGGTGAGCGCCAGCGCGCCGCGCATCTCTTCGACAGTCGCCGCACCCGCCGCCATCATCTCGTGGCGAGCCACCTCGTTGGTCAAAAGGAAATTGACGGCGCCGGCCAGCATGTCGCGGTCGCGCACCAGCTTGGCGCCGCCGCTGTCGAGCAGGCGCTGATAGGTCTCGCGAAAATTCTGGACGTTGCGGCCGGCCAGCACCGCCGTGTCGAGCATGGCCGGCTCCAGCGGGTTCTGGCCGCCCTCCGAGGTGAGCGAACGGCCAACGAAGGCGATCTCTGTCAGCCGGAGATAAACCCCCATCTCGCCCATCGTGTCGCCGAGCAGAATGTCCGTATCGGCGATGATCCGGTCGCCCTTGCTGCGCCGAGCGAGTTTCAGGCCCATGCCGGAAATCTGCGCGGCAAGTGCTTCGGCGCGATCGGGATGGCGCGGCACGACGATCGTCAAAAGACCGTGGTGACGCTTGTGCAGCATCGCGTGAACCTCTGCGGCGACCGCCTCCTCGCCGTCATGGGTCGAGATCGCCGCCCAGGTCGGGCGGGCGCCGATCTGGCGCTTCAGCGTGTACAGCGCCCTTTCATCGGCCGGCGGCGGCGTGGTGTCGACCTTGAGATTGCCGGATACGGTGACCGGCCGGGCGCCGAGCGAGAGGAAGCGCTCGCCGTCGACATCCGACTGGGCGACAACATGGGCGAGATTCTCGAACAGCGCCTCGGCGATGTTGGCGCGCTTCTTCCAGGATTTGTACGAACGGTCCGACAGCCTGCCATTGACCAGCACCTGCGGCACACGCCGTGCGCCGAGCTCGAGGATGGTCATCGGCCAGATCTCCGATTCGGCGATGATCGCCAGATCCGGCCGCCAATGGTCGAGGAAGCGGCTGACCGCCGGCTTGAGGTCGAGCGGCACGTATTGGTGGATGATGCGGTCGCCGAGCCGTTCCTCGGCAACCTGAGCGGAGGTGACGGTCCCCGTCGTCAGCACGATGTTGACGCCGTAATCGAGGATGCTCTCGACCAGCGGCACGACGGCGATCGTCTCGCCGACGCTCGCCGCATGGATCCAGATCACCGGCCCTTCGGGGCGCTCGCGCCCGGCGATGCCATAGCGCTCGCGCCGGCGAATTCGGTCCTCCTTGCCTCTGGAGGTGCGCCAGGCGACATAGGGCCCGACCAGGGGATAGGCGGCTGCGCCTGCGAAACGATACGCCGTCAGGAAAGTGCGCGCCCAGCGCTCGCTCATTTTGGGCCATCCACGAGGCGGTAGGCCTCGGCGGTCGCGGCGTTGAGCGCGGCCGTGACCTCCTGGCGCTTGCGTTCCATTTCAGCCTCGTCGGCATTGGCCGGAACGAACACCGGCGCTCCAAGCACGATCGAGGAGCGGCCGAACGGCAGATTGATCGTGGTCTTGTCCCAGCTGCGCTCCAGCACCTTGCGGCGGCTGGTGGCGATTGCGGCGGGCAGGATCGGCCGGCCCGAAAGCCGCGCCAGGAGAACGATGCCAAGCCCGGCGTCGCGCGGCGTGCCATGAGGAATGTCAGCGATCATGGCGACGTTCTTGCCGGTGGCGAGTGACTTTTTCAGGGCGATCAGCGCTTTGGCGCCGCCCTTGTCGCGACGCTTCGAGCCTTCGCGTCCACCCGAGCCGCGCACCGCCTCGATCCCGAATTTCTCGATCATCAGTGCGTTGAGCTCGGCATCGGCACTACGCGACACCATGGCGACCACTGGCCGTCCCCCGGGATAGTAGGCCGGAGTCAGAAGATGCTGGCCGTGCCACAGCGCGATGATGGCGGGTTCGAACTGCGCGTAGGCGCCGCCCGACATCTGCGCCGATCCGTCGACAGCACGATTGGTCAGGCGGACGAGGCGAACGAACTGCGCAAACAGGCTGGCGATCGCGTTCTTGACGAATCGCGATTGCGCCAGCGGTTCGCGTATCTTGCGCCAGAATGTCTTCGGGGTGCCACCGCGACGCCGCCTTGCCGCGGACCTCGTGGCCGGCCCTTTCACGCCTTCATGATCCATCCATGTCAACCGGCAGGCTTGTTTTCGGGGTCGAGCAACCGGTGCAGGTGAACGACGAAATAACGCATGTGGGCATTGTCCACGCTGGCTTGGGCCTTGGCTTTCCACGCCGTTTGCGCGGATTGATAATCCGGATAGATGCCGACGATATCGAGCGTCTCGAGATCACGGAATTCTGTCCCGCCAAGCGTCTTCAGTTCGCCGCCGAACACCAGGTGCAAAAGCTGCTTCTTTCCGTCTTCCGCGGTCATGTCGGTCCTTCACATATCGTGAGTTTGTGACAGGTCTAGACCAAAGCCGCCGACTTTGGAACCATTGATGATACGTTCAGCCGTCCAGCCCTGCGACGACGGCGGAGAGGACGGCGAGCAGTTCGCCGCTGCCGGCAACCAGCGCGCCGTGCTGGATGACTTCGCCGGCATAGCGCGGTGCGCGGCCCTTCTGGTCGAGCAATGCGCCGCCGGCCTCGTGCAGAATGAGATCCGCCGCGGCGATGTCCCAGTCATGTGCGCTGGGTTTGACGAAGGTCGCGTCGAGCCTGCCATTGGCGACCATCGCCAGCCGATAGGCGAGCGAGGGAATATAGGGCACGCGGCTCAGCCGCCCCTGCCATTGCGCCGGCATCAGGGCGATCAATGGCTTCGGCCCGCCAATTTCGACCATCGCTGCCGGGCGGCGCACGGCAATGCGACGGCCATTCAGGAACGCCCCCTCACCTGGCAGCGCCCAATAGGTCTCCTCCGTGGCAGGACATTCGAGCACGCCGGCAAGAGTGCGGCCGTCCTCGACCACCGCGACGCTGACGCACCAGGAGCGCAGGCCTTCGAGGAAGCCGCGCGTGCCGTCGATCGGATCGACGACGAAGGTGCGGCGGGCGGCAAGCCTTGCCGGATCGTCGGCCGTCTCCTCCGACAGCCAGCCATAGTCCGGCCGCGCTGCAAGCAAGGTTTGGTGCAGATAGGCGTCGGCGGCGTGATCGGCCTCGCTCACCGGTGATGTGCCGCCCTTCATCCACACTTGCGGATTGTTGCCGAAATAGCGCATGGCGATGGCGCCCGCCTCGCGGGCAGCGTCGCGCAGCAGCGGCAGATCCTCACGAGCCCCGGCGGCGGAGGCGACCTGGTCAAGCTCCGGCAAGGGTCATGCCTTCGATCAGCAGCGATGGTGCGGCGGTGCCGAAATTGCGATCGAGATCGCTCGCCGGAACCATGTTGAGGAACATCGTCTTCAGGTTCGAGGCAATGGTCACTTCCGCAACCGGATAGGCGAGCTCGCCATTCTCGATCCAGAAGCCGGAAGCGCCGCGGCTGTACTCGCCAGTCACCATGTCGACGCCCTGGCCGAACACTTCGGTGACGTAAAAGCCTGATTTGAGCGACTTGATGAGGTCCTCGGGCGTCCGCTCGCCCGGCTCGATGGCAAGATTGGTCGATGACGGCGAGACGGAGGAGCCGTTGCGCGAGCCGCGCCCGTTGGTGGTCAGCCCCAATTCCCGCGCGACTGAGGTCGACAGGAACCAGTGGTTCAAAACGCCCTTCTCGACCATGAGCAGCTTTTCGCCCTCGATGCCTTCGCCGTCGAACGGACGCGACGCCTGGCCACGGAGCCGGAGCGGCTCGTCGGTGACGGTGATCGCGGCCGCCGCCACCTGCTTGCCCATCATGTCGCGCAGAAAGCTGGTCTTGCGCGCGACGGAAGCGCCATTGATGGCGCCGGCGAGATGGCCGGCGATGCCGCGGGCGACGCGCGGGTCGAACACCACATCGACCGGCCCGGTCGCCGCCTTGCGCGCGCCGACGCGCCGCGCGGCGCGTTCGCCGGCCTTGCGGCCGATGTCTTCGGGTGCGTCGAGATCGGAGAAATGCTGGCGCGAGGAGAATTCATAATCGCGCTCCATGCCGGTGCCCTCGCCGGCGATGACGCTGGTCGAGCGCGAAAAGCGCGAGGCGACATAGTGGCCGACAAAGCCGTGCGAGGTGGCGAGCACCAGCCCGCCAAGCCCGGCGCTGGCGCCGCTGCCGGCCGAATTGGTAACGCCCTTGACGGCAAGGGCCGCCGCTTCCGCGGCCAGCGCCGCTTCCTTCAACTGGTCGGCCGAGACTTCCGTCGGATCGAACAGATCGAGGTCGCGCGGCTTCTTGACCAGCAAGGCCGGATCGGCGAGGCCCTGGTAGGGATCTTCCGGCGAGACTTTCGCCATCGCCACGGCGCGCTCGGCTAGCGCTTTCGGGTCGGCGGCAGCGGTTGCCGAGACGCTCGCCACCCGCTTGCCGACGAAGACGCGCAGCGAGACATCCTCGCTCTCGGACGCCTCGGTGCCCTCGACCTTGCCAAGCCGCACCGACACGCCGGTCGAACGGCCGCGCACCGCAACCGCGTCGGCGGCGTCGGCGCCGGCCCGTTTGGCAGCCTCGACCAGGGCCGCGACCCGGTCGGTCAATTTCGCTGAGTCCAGCGTATCGGTCATGCGCATAGTCCTGTTTTTCCGCCTGACATAAGGGGCGGCCGCTCCGCACCATCTATTGTTCTGATGTGGCTTGTGCAATGGCAGAAGTGGCAAGCGGGGCAGATCGGCCGGCAGACACCCGTTTTTGGGCGGCATGATCGAAGCGGGTCCTCAAAGGTTGCTTCGCGGCGGTTTGGAACGGGCGATAGCCCATTGACGCCGTGCTCCGACCACAAGTGGACGTTCGATTGCGGTAACGCCTGTGTTCCTTTCCACGCATGATCAGCATCTGCCCGAAACCGCTAAATTTAGCGATTTCTTGTATGGCCTTGGAACTTTGTAGCTTGCGTTCCATTTTCAACGGCATGCGAGACCCTGTGATCCAAAGCATCAGGACTGCGGTGAACGTGTCGCCGCCGCGGTACTCGCTGGTCCTTCCCATATACAATGAAGAACAGGTGCTGCCGCGACTGATCGAGCGGATCAGTTCGCTGATCGGCCGGCTGGACGGCGAGACTGAGGCGATCTTCGTCGATGACGGAAGCCTCGATGGGAGCGTCGAATACCTTCGCAACGTCGTCGCCGTCGAGCCGCGCTTCCGGCTGATCGAGCTTTCCCGCAATTTCGGCCATCAGGTCGCGATCACGGCCGGCATGGATGCGGCTGCGGGTGATGCCGTCATCGTCATGGATGCCGACCTGCAAGACCCGCCGGAGGTGGTCCTCGATCTGGTGGCGAAGTGGAAGGAAGGCTTCGAGATCGTCTATGCCCGCCGTGTCAAGCGTGAGGGCGAATCCTGGTTCAAGCGCATTACGGCGAGTCTCTTCTACCGCCTGCTGGAGAAGATGACGTCGGTCGACATCCCCCGCGACGTCGGCGATTTTCGCCTGGTCGGGCGCAAGGCTCTGGAAACCTTCAAGCAAATGCCCGAACACGACCGTTTCGTCAGGGGCATGTTCGCCTGGATGGGGTTCAAGCAGACAGCGGTGCCTTTCGAACGCCCGGCGCGGACGCTTGGCCAGACCAAATACCCATTCTGGAAGATGATGCACCTTGCCGTTCACGGCATCGTAAGCTTCTCCGAGAAGCCGCTGCGCATGGCGCTGTGGGGCGGATTGGCGATCTCCGCGCTTGCGGTGTTGTTCGGCATTTACGCCATCTTCGCCTGGATTTTTGAAACCGGCATCATTGCCGGCTGGACATCCACCGTGGTGATCGTTTCGCTGCTTTGCGGCATCAATCTTTTCATGACCGGCGTGGTCGGGCTCTATGTCGGCGGCATCCACGCCGAGGTGAAACGCCGTCCGCTTTACGTGATCGATCGGGTCGCCGGCTTCGACAAGGCGATGCGTGCCGCCAGTGAGAGCCGTCGACCGTTTCGAAAACCCAGGAACGGAGCCTCGGCTGATGGCCGAACTCTTCGACAGCTATAAATCGAATTATGGCGAGGCGGTCGCAGGATCCATCCGGTTTTCCGGACTCGGGCACGACTTTTTTCTGATCGCCAAGGCCGACCTGCTGCGGCGTCTCGCCGTCGAGCGTGGGCTTCGACAGGGCGGGGTGCGGGCACTGGATATCGGCTGCGGCGTCGGGTCGCTCCACCCTTATCTCGAAGGCGCGTTCGAGAGCCTGGATGGCTGCGACGTTTCGGAACAATCGATCCTGCGCGCCAGCCAGGACAATCCGTGTGTGAGCTACCGGGCCTGCACAACGCCGCGCCTGCCTTATGGCGACGGCGCGTTCGATCTGGCTTTCGCCAGTTGCGTCGTCCATCACGTTCCGCCCGCCTCCTGGCTCGACTTCTTCCGGGAAATGCGGCGCGTCGTGCGGCCGGGCGGCGTCGCCTGCATCATCGAGCACAACCCTTATAATCCGCTGACGCGTCTCGCGGTGTTGCGGTGTCCGTTCGACCAGGACGCGGTCCTGCTCAACGCCGCCAAAGCAAGGTCGCTTTTTCAGGAGACGGGTTTTCAGGATATCCGATCCGAGCACTTCCTGCTGCTGCCGTCGGCCAGGTCCTTCGCGAGACGAGTCGAGCGCCTGCTCGCGCCTCTGCCGCTCGGGGCCCAGTATGCGTGCAGCGCGCATGTCTGAGGACCGTTCGACTGCCGGTGCCGGGCTGAAGCTGCTGGCGCGCTTCGGGTTGGTCGGCATCGCCGCGACAATCCTGTATGCTGCCCTGGCTATCGGTTTGGTCGAATCGAAATGGATTGGCCTTTCGCCGGTCCAGGCGTCGCTCGCGGCTTATGCGGCGGCTGCCGTGTTTTCATATTTCGCCCATAAATCGATAACCTTCATGTCGAATGGATCGCATCGATCGGAAGCTGGGCGTTTTCTCCTGCTGACGGCGACAGGCTTTGCCGTGGCTTACGCGGCGCCGGCGCTTTTGACGGCGAAACTCGGCCTGCCGCCGATCATTGCCATTGTGGTTACATGCCTGCTTGTTCCGGCGGTCAATCTTCTCATGCTCGACCGATGGGTTTTTGCGCAGCGAGGACCCGGCGAGCACGGCGACCGCTCCACCTGATCCATGGTCTTCTGAGTTGGCCTCAGCCGAGGGCCTGGCTGGCCAGGGCAAAGATGCGTGCGTTCGTGGAACCCGGGATATTTGGTGGTCAGCCGCCGTCCCAGCCCGCGACCACGCATTGCCTCATCGACGATGATGGTGTTGAGAGTTGCGCAGGTTCTTCCGAAAGGGGTCATGAAGGCGGTTCCCACCACCCTGCCGCCTTCCAAGGCGACCTGACCTTCGCTCAGGGACCAGATCATGGCCCAGTCTTCCTTCCGGTGCGGCCAGCCGGCCGCTCGCGACAGGTCCGTCGCTTCCTCAAGATGGTGCGCTTCAAAAGGTTCGAATGTGACGGACTGGGTGTTCATGAGCACCAGGACTGTTGGAGTGGGAAGACTGACAGGACGATAGAACCGCCTCTTCCGCGCCACTCGCCGAATGCCGGCGAGATTCGGTGCAAAATACCAAAATGCCGCTGCAGTCAGTGCATTCTGCGGCGCCGGTCGCCGATACTGCGAGCTATCATTGATTGCCGAGGCCGCCATGTCCCCTTTAATCCACCACATCAGCAGCGATGAAACGCTGCCCAGGTCAGCGGACGTCGTGGTGATCGGCGGCGGGATTGTCGGCGCCAGCGCGGCCTATTTCCTGGCGCGGCGCGGCCTGTCGGTGGCGCTGATCGAAAAGGGCTATGTCGGCTGCGAACAGTCGAGCCGGAACTGGGGCTGGTGCCGCCGGCAGAACCGCGATGCACGTGAATTGCCGCTTGCCAATCTGGCGCTGCGGCTGTGGGAAGAGCTGACCGAAGAGATCGGGCACGACCTTGGCTTCCGCCGTTGCGGGCTCATCTATGCAACGGACGATCCAAAGCAGCTCGCCGAATGGGACAAGTGGCGCGCGGTTGCGCGGCGGTTCGACGTCAAGACGCGGATGCTTACGGCCGACGAGGCCACTGCCGCCGTTCCCGCGGCTGGCGGCCGCAAATGGCTGGGCGGCGTCCACGCGGCAGACGATGGCAAGGCCGAGTCCTGGCTAGCCGCCCCGCGGATCGCCGAGGGCGCCCGCAAGCGTGGCGCGACCATTCATCAGAACTGCGCGGCACGCGGCCTGGATATCACCAATGGGCAAGTGAGCGGCGTCGTCACCGAGAAAGGCCTGATCCGCACCAACGCGGTGCTGTGCGCCGCCGGCGCCTGGGCTTCTGCTTTCCTGCGCATGCATGCGGTTTCGCTGCCGCAAGCCAGCGTCCGTCAGACCACCTACGGACCGGTCCTGCACCGGATTTTGGCGGGGCAATCTTTACCTCTGACGGTGCCCTGACGCGCCGGATCGACGGCAGCTACACGATAGCCGCCAGCGGCAGGGCGACGCTCGAGATCACGCCGCAGGGGATCCGCTATGCCCGCCCGTTTCTGCCGATGTTCATCAAACGGCTGAAGGCCGTCGAGATCGGCGTAAGTCGCTCGTTCTTCGCAGGCCCGGAAACACTCGGTCGCTGGCGTCTCGACAGGCCGACCCCGTTTGAGCGCATCCGCGTCCTCGATCCCGCTCCGGACAAGCGAATGGCGGCAAGCATCATGACGCAGATAAGGGCCCTCTTCCCCGCCATTGCCGATGCCGGCATCGTGTCCTCCTGGGGCGGGTATATCGACTTCACACCGGACGCAGTACCTGTGATTTCGGCGGTGGACAGCATCGGCGGAGCGTTCGTCGCCGCAGGCTGTTCCGGACACGGCTTCGGCGCCGGCCCCGGCATTGGCCATCTGGCGGCGGATCTGGTCGCCGGTGACGCGGCAAGCGTCGATCCGACGCCATTCCGCCTGTCACGCTTCGCGGACAGATCCAAAATGGAAGTCGGCGCCTTCTGATGCGATCGACCGCTGGCGACAGCAAAGGGCGCTGAGCGATCGTTACCTACGGGCTCAGGCGCGATCTGGACCGTTTGATGACCGCTCTCGCCGATGCAGTCGCCGCCGCCGCACCCTCTTCCAGCATCCAATACATACAGGCGCGCTTCAGGCACACAGCTTCACCGCGTCCACGACCGCCAGTTCGCGGCAAACGCCTTCAATCCGGGCCTCGGGCGTCGCAGCCGCTTCGCCCCGCTCGAGCTCGGAAAGATACCGACCCAGTATGCGGCTTGGCCAAGGCGCGGAATGCCGCGCTTTCCCTTCTCCCCTTGTGGGAGAAGGTGGCCGCGAAGCGGCCGGATGAGGGGTGCTCCATCTTGGCACGGACGGCGCTCCGTCCAACACCCCTCTTCCGTCTTGGCGCTGCGCGCCAATCCACCTTCTCCCACAGGGGGAGAAGGCAAGACCGCGCCATTACCGCCACGGCTGCAAACTCTCATCGCGGACATAAGCGATGATGGTCTCGCAGACGGCGTTCAAATCCCGCAGCACGTCGTCGTTCCAAAAGCGCAGCACACGAAAGCCCCTCGCCTTCAATTCGGCGTCTCGCTCCCGATCGTGGTTCGAATCGGCATGCTGGCTGCCGTCGATCTCGACGATCAGCCTGGCCTCGACGCAAACGAAATCGGCGATGAATTTGCCGATGGGAGCCTGACGCCGGAATTTGATGCGATCGAGCCTGCGTCCGCGCAGTTCGTGCCACAGGCGGTCCTCCGCCTCTGTTGGCTCGCGCCGCATCGAGCGGGCGAAACGACGTTTGGTCGGAGCGACAGGCTGATGCGGCATCGGGCGAGATTATTCCGGCCTTGGCGCTACGTCCAACATACCATCGTTATGCAAATCGCTGACTCCCATCACTGGTCAATGGGCCCTGGCCATCCACCAGAGTCGCCCCGACGCCGACGAGTTGGTCTGGACATCCAAACGGTGCGACCCCGACCTATCGTTCCTGTTTTTCGGCGACCGCGTCGCCGATGGCGATATCCAGATGATCGAGAGCAGGAGCATTTGGTCCGATGCGAACGAGATGGCCGATCTTCGGGGTTTCGCCGAAAGGAGCCACATCGACCTCGTCCTGTAGCAAAATGGCGGCGAATATGCCGCTCTGCGCGTTGAACAAATGGATGGTCTTGGTCGTCATTGCCTGTTTCTCCCGCGTTACCAGCGCCATGGCACGCGCGTTCCCGTGCCCCGGCTCCTGGCCTGTCGCCAGAGCATATCCGCGACCGTCAGATCCTGCAGCGCGAGCCCGGTCATGTCGAAGACCGTGATGTCGGCGGCATCGCGCGTGAACGGAATTTTTCCGGTCAGAAGATCGCCGATTTCGATTGCCCGGCAGCCGGTGTCCCACTGGCCTTCGCCGACAGCGGCCGATTGTTCGCAGTCGTCGGCAAAGAGCCGTACCCGGCGCAGCAGGCCGTCAGGCAGTTCCCGCTTGCCTTGCGTATCGGCACCCACGGCGTTGATGTGCGTGCCGGGCCGCACCGCTTCTGGCGGAAACAGCGGTCTGCTGCCGGGGGTCGCGGTGATGATGATATCGCTCGAGCCGACAGCTTTGGCGGCTTGGTTCGAATGGGCCGGCGCGAAATCCTCGAATGCCGCCTCGAACGCCGCGTCGGGCCGGCCGTCCGCCGTCAGGTAATGGATGGTGTCCAGACCGGGCATGGCACGCAGGGTCAGGCGCAGCTGGATCCGGCCCTGGGTGCCGGTGCCGAAAATGCAGATCGACCGGCTTTCGGGGCGGGCCAGCAGGGTCAGGCCAATGGCGCCAGCCGCCCCTGTGCGCAAGGTGGTGATGGCGTTCCCGTCGATGATGCACAAGGGACGCCCGGTATGCGGGTCGAAGAGCACGATGGTCGCCTGATGCGGCTCCTTGCCGACCTCGCGGTTGGCTGGCCAGAAGCCCGCTGCCTTGAAGCCCAGAAGATCGGCTTTCGGCACGTCGCCCGACTTGATACCGAAAATGCCGCCGGTATGCAGCTTCTCGCGCACAAGCGGAAAGACCCTGCCTTCGCGCGCACTGTGAAGCTCGAAGGACCGCCGCACGGCATCGAGGACGGCATCCGGCTCCAACAGCGGCGCGACCTGATCGCCTGCAAGCAGCAGCAGCTGCGACTCGTCTGCGGTGACGGACATGACATCTCCCCGGCTTTCCCTCATTCTAGCCAGCGGTTCTCGGGGGAAGACAGCGGTGTTGGCCAACGAGCCGCATTTCCTGCGGTTTGTCGCCCGTCATTCGGGCGAATGTTGCGCCGAGCTTCCCATCGAATGCGCTCGCCGGTTCGCGCAAACACGTATCGTCGCAGACAAGCCAGCCCATCGGCCGGCCCACCATCGGCAAAGTGAAGAAGGCGACCCGCAATGCCCCTCAATATCCCGACATTCGACGATGTTCTGACCGCCGCGGCGCGCCTCGCCGGATTGGCCCACCGGACGCCGGTGCTGACCTCGCGCACCTTCAACGAGCTCACCGGCGCCGAGGTGTTCTTCAAGTGCGAGAACTTCCAGCGTAGCGGCGCCTTCAAGTTCCGCGGCGCCATGAACGCGCTTCTGGCCTTGGATATTTCGGTGCGGGCACGGGGAGTGGTGGCCTATTCTTCGGGCAATCATGCGCAGGCGCTGGCCTATGCGGCCGCGATCAAGGGCGTGAAGGCAGCGATCATCATGCCCAGGGATGCGCCCGAGCTGAAGGTGCGTGCCACCCGCGGCTATGGCGCCGAAGTGATATTCTACGACCGCTACAGCGAGAACCGCGAAGAGATTGGCGGCAGGATCGCCGCCGAGCGGGGAGCCGCCCTCATTCCACCCTACGACCACCCCGATGTGATTGCCGGGCAAGGCACGGCGACACTTGAACTTATCCAGGAGGCCGGCTCGCTCGATGCCCTTTATGTCTGCCTTGGCGGTGGCGGCCTGCTCGCCGGCGCCGCACTGGCGGCGGCGGAATGCGCGCCCGCCTGCCGGGTCGTCGGGGTTGAACCGGAGGCCGGCAATGATGGTCAGCAATCCCTCGCCCGGGGTGAGGTCGTCACCATCGAAGTGCCGAAATCCATCGCCGATGGCGCGGTCGTCACCCATCTGGGCGCGCATAATTTTCCTGTCATCCGCGACAAGGTTGCCGCTATCACCACGGTCAGCGACGACGCGCTCATCGAAATGATGCATTTTTTCGCCGAGCGCATGAAAATCGTGGTCGAACCCACCGGTTGCCTTGCAGCGGCGGCGGTTCGCAGTGAATCGCAAAGCCTGCGAGGCCAGCGCATCGGTGTCATCGTCAGTGGCGGCAATGTGGATCTCACGCGCTTCGCCAGCTTGATCATGGCGGCCGCAGAGCGTGATCTCAAATCGCATCCAGCCGCAACGACACCAGCTTGATGGAGCGCTTGTAGATGTCGCTGGCGGCCGGAGTCGGCGGAATGCCGTCGAGATAGTCGAAGGCGATTTCGAGTGTATCGGCCTTGCCGAGAGCCGCCGGTGGAACGACGAACGAGACCGTTCGTGGTTCTTTGCCAGACAGCGTCTCCGCATGCACCCGAACACCGTTCACCGAGATCACCACCCTTTGCGTGATCTGCGGTGGACGAATGACGGCGGCCATTTGCAGCGTGGCCATCAGGCTGTCGCGGAGCGGCGGTATCTTCACGCGAAGCCGCGAGGTCTCGCCTAGCGAATGGGTGCCGTCGCCTGCCGACCCCGACCAGCCGCAGACCTTTATGCTGGCTGCCCGTTTGGCGCCGTCGCTCCGGAACGACACCGTCTGGCCAAGTGTGTAGCTGCCGGTCGCATCGCGATTGAGGCAGGTCGTCGTCTGATCGATGTAGTAGGCGCGGTAATCGGCGTTGACGTTCGGATTGAGAGCAAGCGCCAGGATGACGATCTCGGACCCGGCCAGAACTGCCGCAAGCGCGTAGCCGCCAAGCGAGGCGGCGCGCCGATACGGGGCCGGAATGTCAGACCAGGGCAAGATAGCCTCCGATCCACGCCACAGTCATCAAATAACAGGCGCCAAGGAAGAGAACCAAAGCCGCGAGCCAAATGAGCCTTGACGCCGACAACAGGACGACGAGCAACATTGTCAGGGGCGCAAGCCCAATCACATATCTGACCATCGAGGCCAGGTTGGTGATCAGCGGCAGGATGATGCAGAGCGCGCAGAAGAGTGCCGCGCCATATTGCCTGCGAGCCGCCAGACCGGCCGACAGCGCCAGCCCGGCGATCGCGGAGAGCGCGCTCCATTGCGGCGCCGTGGGCAGCCATCCGGTGGTCGGAACAGCTGAGAGCCCGTCCCACAGGAAGACCAGCGGATTGCCCGCCACCCGTCCGAACGCGCGCTGGACGTGCAGGAATGCAAAGCCGTCTCCGACGGTGAGGTACAGGAGCAGGATGTAAGCGAACAAACCGGCAGGCGAGATGAGGACAGCGACCAGCAGATCCGGTCGGCCAAGCAGCCAACGCGGGAAAGACAGCGCCGATCCGCCCTGCCGGCGGTGCTCGCTGAACATTTGAATAACGGTTGCAAAGACGACGAAGACCCCGACCAGCCTGGTCGCCGACAGCAGCGCGGATGAAACGCCCGCGGCGAGATAGCTGGAGCGCTTGAGCGCCAGAAAAACGCACGAGGTCAGCAGCACGAAAAGCGGTTCGCTCAGGAAGGTCGTGAAGTGGAACGAGAACGGGCCGCTGAGCAGAAACGCGCAATACAGCACATAGGCCCGCATGTTGTTCTCGAGCAGCGGCCACGCCACCAGACAGGCGGCGTAGCTGCAGGCAATCGAGGTGACCGTCGCGATCAGTATCGTAGGGTATGGGAAAACAAACCGGATCGCCGCCACCAGCATCGGATAGAGCGGGAAGAAGCTCCAGCGACCGACATTGCTGTGGTTTGGAATGGGAAAACGCTCATAGCCCTGTTCGCTGATGCCAATGTACCAGGCGCAATCCCACCGGCACAGCGCACGGGCATAAGCCGCGAAACCTGTTTCCTCCGACACCGAAGCAAAAGCCGCATAGCGGATGGCCAGTCCACCGATCACGAACAGCAACGGCACCGCCGCGACGGTCATGACCATGGCGCGAGCACCAGCGCTCGGACGCGCGACATCTTCGAGCGCCAACTCTGCCTCCACCCATTCGAGTGGCTAGCGCCACTCTCCCCTCTAAATTAGCGCCGCCGGGGCAAATTCAAGACATCCCTGTCGTCGGCGGCATCATCTTCGTCCACGGATCACGAGTCTCTCAGCCAGACCAGCATCTCGCCGGGATCGCGGTTGTCCCAGGCAAAATACGGCACAGCGGTGATTTTTGACTCTTCAACCGCCGGCGGTTCGGGGCGGTAGAGGCCGTTGTCCCAGTCTTCAAACTTCTCTTTCCTGGCAACAGCCGAAAGCGTCACGACGCCGCCCAAAAGGTTCGGCTGCTGATGCGCCTCGATCTCGGCTGTCGGCGGCAAGGCGATGCGGTGCAGTTGGCCGGCATTGTCGGTCTCCTCGACGCAATAGATCAGCGGGCCGCGGGCAAGCGCGACGCGGCCGATATCCTGCCGCACCTGCGGGTTGGCATAGAGCCGGTCGATGGCCATTTCGAGGTCGAGCTCGACCTGGTCGCCCTTGCGCCATTCGCGCCGGATCGCGGCATAGCCGTCGCTGGTGACCGCCTGCAGATCGACCGCCTCCCCGTTCACCTTGAGCGCCGCCTTGCGGCACCAGGCCGGCAGGCGCAGGTGCAAGGTAAATGTCGTCGGCGCCTCGGGCTCGATCGTGATCGAGACCGCGCCGTCCCATGGATAGTTGCTGGTCTGGCGCAGCTCCGTTTGCGTTCCTGCGATATCGAAACGAGCCGTGCTGTTTCCATAGAGATGGACGGCAAGGGCATCGCCGGACAGGCCGTAGAAATAACTGCCGATCGAGGCGACCATGCGGCCGATATTGGGTGGGCAGCACGGGCAGCGGTGCCATTTCCAGCGGTTGTGCTTGCCCCGGCTTTCCAGCGGATTTTCATAGAAGAACAGCGAGCCGTCGAGCGACAGGCCCGAAATCGAGCCGTTGTAGAGAGCCCGCTCCATCATGTCGGCGTAACGCGCATTGGGGCCCATGCCGAGCATGCGGCTCGCCCAGAACACCAGTCCGACCGAAGCGCAGGTCTCGGCATAAGCGGTTTCGTTGGGCAGGTCGTAGTCTGATGTAAAGCCCTCATTGTGCGACGACGGCCCGAGGCCGCCGGTGATGTAGAGGTTCTTGGTGGTGAGGTCGTCCCACAGCCGGTCGAGCGCCGCCCGCAGCGTGTCGTCGCCATATTCGGTCGCGATATCGGCCATCCCGGAATAGAGATACATCGCCCTCACCGCATGGCCGACGACCTTGTCCTGCTCGCGCACCGGCTTGTGCGACTGGCTGTATTCGTAGGTCTTGAAATGATAGGCTTTTGGGTCGGCGCCGCGGGCACGCGCCTCCTCGTCGAAATAATGCGGCTCAAGGCCGCGCTGGTCGATGAAGTATTTTGCCAGGTCCATGTACTTCTGCTCGCCGGTGACCCGCGCGAGCTTGACCAGCGCCAGTTCGATCTCCTCATGGCCGCAATAGCCTTTCCTCTTGCCGGGCTCGGCGCCGAAGGTCTCGGCGATATGGTCGGCATAGCGGCACATGATGTCGAGCAGCTTGCGTTTTCCCGTCGCCTGGAAGTAGGCGACCGCGCCCTCGATCAGATGGCCGGCGCAATAGAGCTCGTGGCAATCGCGCAGATTGGTCCAGCGCAAGCCCGGCTGGATGCGCTGGTACCAGCTCGACAGATAACCGTCGGGCTGCTGCAGCTTGGCGTACATGTCGATGACGGCGTCGATCTTCTTCTCCAGCGCGTCATTGCGGCGGCGGTACAGCGAGTAGGCGGCGGTCTCGATGGTCTTGCCCCAGTCGGAGTCCCAGAACATTTGGGTCGTCACCGTCGATCCTGTGAATTCGTTGCCGGCGGTGGCTGCTTCGTCCGGCGAAGGTGAGTGGAACGGAATGACGACGCCCGGCGATGGCCGATCCGGATCGATCTGCTCGAGCATGCGCGCCTCGACGCAGCGATCATAGAGGATGCCGGCGGTCGTGGTGGCGACGGCATCGGCACGGTCGCCCCAGAAGCCGCGCACATCGACCTGCGGCACCGGCAGCGGGCGGAAGGCGCGTTTTGGCTTGTCCGACTTGCCGGTTTGGTCCAGCTCGGCAGCCGGCTTGGCGGATTGCGATGCGGTCATCAATTTACTCCGGTTCGGTTCGATTGGTCACTTCACGGCCCCTGCCATGAGGCCGCGGATGTAGAAGCGCTGCAGCAGCAGGAACAGCACCAGGCATGGCACCATCATCACGGTTACCCCGGCCTGCACCGCGCCCCAGTCGATGGCGCCGAAGCGGCCCGACTGCAGCGCCGTCATCATGATCGGCAGCGTGAATTTGGACTGGTCGGTCATCAGCACCAGCGCCGCCAGAAACTCGTTCCAGGCGCCGAGGAACGCGAACAGCGCGATGGTGACGATGCCCGGCCAGACCAGTGGCAGCATCACCCGCAGCAGCATGGTGACATTGTTGGCGCCGTCCATGCGGGCCGCCTCCTCGATCTCGCGCGGCACCGCGTCGAAAGCGTTGCGCATCATGAAGATCGAGAACGGCAGCTGCAGCGTGACATAGACGCAAACCAGGCCGGTCAGCGTGTTGTGCAGGCCGATCTTGGTCAGCACCAGGAAGATCGGCGTCAGGATCGACTGGAACGGGATCATGATCGTCGACAGGATAAGGACGAAGAGCAGGTTCTTCAGCGGAAAGCGGAAGCGCGAGAAACCGTAGCCGGCCAGCACGCTGACGATCACCGACAGCACCACCGTCATGACCGAGACATAGATGCTGTTTTGCGCCGGCAGCCAGAGGCCATCGCCAAAGGTGTTGAGCGTGGCATAATTCTCGACCGAAAAACCCGTCGTCGGCCAGGGCGGCAGCGGCGGCAGGCGCGATTCCTGTGCCGGCTTGAAGGCCGAAAGCACGGTCCAGACGATCGGCGCCAGAAACAGCAGCGAGGCGATGATGCCCGTCGCGTGCTCGGCGATCTGCATGCCGATGCGGCGTTTGCGGCTTCGTGCCTGCGCCATCAGTCAACGCCCTCCGGTTGGCGCAGCAACCGCAGCTGGATCAGGCTGAGCGCGACCAAGATGACCAGCAGGACCATCGACAGGGCGGCGCCGTAGCCGAGCTTGAACGACACGAACGACTGGTTGAAAATCCAGTAGACGGCGGTCAGCGTCTGGTTGCGCGGCCCGCCGCGCAGGATGATGTAGAACTGGTCGAAGGCGAGCACCGAGCCGGCAACCGACAGGATCAGCGCCAGCGCCAGCGTGCGGCGCATCAGCGGCAGGGTGATGGCGCGAAACCGCGCCAGCGGCCCTGCCCCGTCGATCATCGCCGCCTCCTGCAGATCCGGCGGAATCGATTGCAGGCCGGTCATCAGGATGATCATGGTAAAACCCGCCACCTTCCAGACGACCATGGCGATGATCGACCAGAACGCCGGCTGGAACGTCGCCAGCAGGTTGACCTTCCTTTCGGTCAGGCCGAGCTCGAAGGCGGCCGGGCTGAACAGGCCGGAATCGACATTGAGCAGCCACGACCACAGCAGGCTGGCCGAGGCAAAACCGATGACGGCCGGCATGAAGAACGACGTCCGGTAGAAGCCGGTCAGCGGCCGCGGCCTTTCGATGAACAGCGCCAGCGGAAAGGCGACGACGAAGATCGCGATGGTGACGATCACCGTATAGTAGCCGGTGAATTTGAGCGCGTTCCAGAACCTGGTGTCGCGCAGGATCGCCCAGTAATTGTCGAGGCCAATGAACGAGTGCGCGCCCATCAGCGGCCAGTTGTGCAGCGACATCCACGCCGTCATGCCAAGCGGAATGATGAAGAAGACGACGACCAGCGCGACGGCCGGCGCGACATAGAGCAGGCCGACCCACTGCCGGCGGCCGGCGCCGACCAGTTTGCGGCGGGAGGTTGGGGTGGAGATGGCTGCGATGGAGGTCATGCCTGCTCTCTCGTTAGCGCTACGTCCCCCTCCCCCTTGAGGGGAGG
>NZ_JBVVPV010000070.1:0-17957 GCF_055811735.1 Mesorhizobium sp. WSM4850
CGTGCTCATAGGACCATCTGCAAGCGCTAGACCTGACCGTTGCAACCAAAAATCAATGGGGCGGAGACGCCGCATACTCTGTACCACTTCCTGAATGCACAGTTCGAAGCCGTGCTCAGAGCTGAGTTCGAGCAATACCTGAACTGGGCCTTCTACAGGAACCCGCTTGTCCGCGGCGGCGAGACGGTGCGCGAAATCCGCTTTGACGGCGAGTTTCGGGTGCGCACCGATAAGGCGATTCTCGGCGCCAGAAACGTCGTGGTCGGCATTGGCAAGCAGGCGCATATTCCGCCGCAGTTTCAGGGCTGGACTGGACGCAATCTGTTCCACTCATCTGAATTGCTGCACATTCATCCTGAGGTGCACAAAAAGCATGTCTGCGTGGTCGGCGGGGGACAGTCCGGAGCCGAGGTGCTGTTGCACCTTGTTGGTCTGCCAAAAGAACGGCGGCCTGTCTCGATAACCTGGGTCTCGCAGCGCGAAAACTACCTGCCCATCGACAACAGCCCGTTCACAAACGAGTTGTTCATGCCCTGCTTTTCGGATCGTTTCTCGGCAATGAGCGAGCCGCAGCGCAAGCTGTTCCTGCGGCGCTTCGTGCTTGCTTCGGACGGCATTTCGGAAAGCATGTTGCGCGCGATCTATCAGGCGCTATACCGCCACGCGTTTCTAGAGCCAAACCGATGCGATCTCACACTGCGGCCGGGCTGCACTGTCTCGCACTGCATCAACGCCGGCGCGGGCCACAGACTCACCCTGCAGCACGGCATGGAGGAGGTCGAAGAAGTCACGGCCGAGATCGTCATCCTGGCCACCGGTTACGAGAGCGCGGTGCCAGGCTTCTTGGAACCGATGGCGAACCGGCTGGAAAAGATCGACAACGAATTGGCTATTCGCGAAGATTTTTCGGTGTGCTGGGACGGACCGCGTGACAGACGCATCTTCGTACAAAACGCGAGCCTAGGACAGCGTGGGCTGGCTGATCCGAATCTAAGCCTGCTGGCCTGGCGAGCGCGTCGCATCCTCGACAGCCTTCTGGGGCGCGCGCCGCGCGCCAACCCCGAGCATCCCAGTTTCATCAGCCCTACCTCTGTAAAGAGCTGGTCCGACACCGTAGCAGAAGAGATGGGCAGCGGGATATGACGGACGGCGGATCATTGGCGGTGGCATCCAAGTAGTGATTCTGGCTTCGCTGCAGCGAAGGCCAGCCTTCTCCCAAGTCTCATGACTGAACCGGCGCACTGCATAATTCTGCGAGGGTGCATTTGCGCTACGGCGGTAAAGGCCGTGTTACGTTGCTCACTCCGAATTGCGCAGTGGTCTTGACGCCCATGGATGGGTCGGTGGAGTGAAGGGCTCCCGCCCGTGGCGATGCGTGTCGTGTTTGGATCGGGTGAGGCAAGTGATTGGGACTAGTTCAAGGAAACTCGGAACCCGGCTCGGGGCGCTGACCGTTCCTGCGGGAGCAGAGGCGAATGCCTGAACTGCGTACCACCTACCAGAAACCTTCCCCAGCTCGCTCACGAAAAATATGGGACGTGCATGCGGCGTCCGACGTCTAGGCAAACAGCTTACGCAGCACCCGCGGCAGCTCGAACTCGATGGCCTGGCCCTCATGACCCCGGCGCTAGGAGAAGAGGTCAGCCATGAGCCGGCCGGCAGGCAGTCGCATGCGCGAGCCAGTCGTGGGGTTACCAGCTCTTCGAGCCGGGCGCCGAAGTGCTGCTGCTCCACTAGGCGAGGCCAATCTTACAGTCGGCAATACAGCGAACGTCTTCGCTGTCCTAAAGCGACTGACACATGAGTGATGCGTGTCCAAAAGCTTACAGCCGGCTGAAAACATGTCGGGTTCGAAACAACCGCCGTGTTGGGCCTGTTGGACTTTTGAAGCCAATAAAGCATTTGCTGCGCGCCAGGCGTGCTGGCACGGCCTTTGCTAGTTGAGGTGCGGCGATGGTGGGTGAGCTGACCCGCATGAGAACAAGCAACACGAGTGATGGGCTCAGGTGTGTTCCGTTCCTGAGGGTAGAGCCAGATTGCTCATAGACGCCAACAAGGGTGTGGGAAAAGCTTTGGAGAATAACATGGTGTTGCGGATTGAATCCCCCGCTCCTCCGATCAAAGTCAACGGCTGGCTGCGTGGCAAGCCCCTCACGAACTTTCAACCCGGCAAGGTGTACCTTGTTGAGTTTTGGGCGACTGGATGCGGACCTTGTGTGGCGGCGATGCCCCATCTGATGCAGCTACAGGAAAAATTTCAAACCAGCGGATTTGAGGTCGTCGGAGTCGCAGCTAGCGAAGAGGGCCCGACCGCGGAGGAGACGCGGACGAGCTTGGATGCTTGGCTGATTCAGAGGTTCCCCAATCTAAATTATCGGATCGCGTTCGATTACACAGGCGAAATGAACAGGCTTTGGATGAAGGCGAGTTCTTCTCTCGGAATTCCTGCCTCGTTCCTGGTGGATCGCGACGGCCGCATCGCATTCATCGGACACCCGGCGGAACTCGATGACGTTTTACCCAAAGTTATGGACGGCAGCTGGCGCAGCAGCGATGAAGCGAAAGCCGCCGATAAGGGGCGGATCGATAGGAACCAACGCACTGCGCGCGAGCTGGCGCTGACCGAACCGACGTACGCCAAGCTCCAGCCGGCGCTGCAGGCGAAGAATTGGAAGGCGGCTCTCTCTGCCGTCGAAGGAGGCCTCGCCTTGGTGCCAGACAATTACGGGTTCCGGCATACTCAGGCGGATCTTCTGCTTCACAAGCTGCGCGACATCGAGACCGGCTTGCCAGTTATGCGTCAATTGGTGGAGGACGCTATCGACAAGAAGTTTGAGGCCGTGTCCTGGATGGTAATGGCCCTGAAACAACTCTTCGATCCCTCGACGAACAACTCCCATCTTCCCCATACTGAGCGCTTCGCAATGGGCAAGGAGCTGTCTGAACAGATCTTGGCACTGAGTTCCCCACAAAGCGACGGCCCCCTTAAATTCGTTTGGTACGTTCCGGTCGCTCAGTACCACTACGAGTGTGGCAACAAGGTTCGCGCGATCGAGCTGATCGACGTCGCGCTGAAATCGCTCGATTTTCCGGAGCCAATGCCGGACCACATCAAACACTACTACCTTACCCCCTTGCTCCAAGCCTTGGCCAACTACACGGGTGAGAACGCCTGTTCCGCGGATCTTTGCGTAGTTCCGCAAAATAAGGCTCCGGAAAGTCAAAGCGCAGCCGCCTGATGAGCAAAGATCACAAAGGAACCACACCTGGAATTGAACCCTCAATCCCAGTTTTCTGCGGCGGCGCGCCCGCAGGAAGTATGCCCAGGCAGCAGAGGGGGGGATCGTTTGCTGCAAGTAAAGGCTCAGACATTAGTGACCAACAAGCGGATACGGCGCGGAGGAGAAGTTCGAGCCGAATTTGGCATGTCTTGGAAGGCAACACAGTCCAGGAAGTGTTCGAGATCGGCCACGAAGACGTCAATTGTGTGGAATGGGGCCTCCCACGCCAGCCCGCGGTTGCGCAGGTGTGCCCGAACCCGGCGTACCCGAAAGCAGAAATCCTCGGTTGCGGACGAGGATTGGAATTGAGGAAACGAAATCTCTCACGCAGCGCCTGGCTGCCGTAAACAAGGACGGCGAGCGTCTTGCCCCTGTTTGACCAATGCCTCCTGCGGCTTATCCGATGCTAAATCGCGGACCGAGCTGCTGGCGGCTTTACCGTCACCAAGGAACTGCGGCGTGAGATCCAATCATGTGCGGTCCGGATCGGGACGTGATGGAGGCTCTACGTTTTCACCGCAGCAGGGTTTGCTCAGGCCTGATGAAGTGCCCGCAAGGTGAAAGTTTCTGGGCTTCGGGCGCGTGCTTTTCGCGGGCAGGCAGTTGCTCATCCTGTCGAGGCGTCCGCCGCTTGGGCCTCGAGACTTTCCGGAACTGCGGATTCCGGAACCAAACTGGTCGATGACGCGACTGCAGCTATGCCTATTGCCATGTCGTGCGAGCGTGAAAAGACCGATTTTCAAGGAAGGATCATGTCAAACTTGGATCAGATGGTGAAAAAGGTCCGAAAGCTTCAACTGCGCGCAGCAATTGCTAAGACGAACTTGCGCGACCTTGCCGAGGGTCTTCCGGTGAAATGGACTGAGATAGAGGAAGTGGCCGAGAAAGCGCACGCCGTTTATGCGGAGTTGCATGGTGCCAGGAGAGAGCTCGCGAAAATGAAGACTTTACGATGAAGGGCGAATTCATCACCCGCGACGGCTCCAGATGGGTGCCGGAATATCTGATGACTATAGATGGCAAGATCTGCATCGGCTGCGGGCGCTGTTTCAAGGTCTGCTCGCGGGAGGTCATGCACCTTTACGCCGTAGATGACGCGGGTGAAATCCTCGGCGCCTGCGACGGCGGTGACGACGACTTCGATGGTGAGCTCAATCGCATGATTATGGTGGTGGACCATGCTGGCCGATGCATTGGCTGCGGAGCCTGCGGCCGTGTCTGCCCAAAGAACTGCCAGACTCATGTCGCGGCCGACCAGATCTCGGCCTGAGCTGCATGATTGACGAGAGAAATCAGGAGAACGGCATTGCGCTTAATCATCTTTTGTCGGCTCCTGGGGATGGTCCTATGCGGCAACGCTGTGACGGTTTACTTAGCGTCGGATTCCATCCGTCTGGCCGTCTTCACGACGCTAGCCTTTTGGCTGGTTCTCCAGGTGGCCTATTTTGCAAACCTTCTATTTCTAATCTGGCGGTCCAGCGGCGTTCGCGGCGAGCAAAGGGCTGAGCTTTTCGTTAGCTCCCAGAAAGTTCAATTCCGGTCATCAGACAGTGATGAGGTGAGGAATGAATCTTCAGATGTGCGCCAGCGCAATCTAATGCTCGGCATGGCAATGCTCCTTCCTTGAGGCGCCGTGACAAGATAAAGCACAGGTTCCTATAACTTCGGGGTAACCATTATCGAGGTGATCGTCGCGTGCGACAATCGGATGCGACCGCGTTCTGGTGATGACCGGCATCGAAGCAGGTTTCGCTCCATAGCTATCGTTCGGACCACAACAGCGCCCGGGTGCTTCGTCTCGACCGCGAACGAGGCGCCGGATAGCATTAACAGCGGCCTCTTTTGAAAACATCCGAACGTGCCGGCTCACAGTCAAACGCATCTCTTAGAAGCGCTCGTGCACCGCTAGTTTCCCGGCAATCACGTACCACTGGAGAAAATATGCTGAAACGGTTCGCACGCTACCCGCTCACCTTCGGACCCACCCCTGTCGAGAAGCTCGACCGGCTCGGCAAGCATCTGGGCGGCAAGGTGGAAATCTACGCCAAGCGCGAGGACTGCAACTCTGGTCTCGCATTCGGCGGAAACAAGCTGCGCAAGCTTGAATACATCATCCCCGATGCGATCGCGTCAGATGCGGACACGCTCGTCACCGTCGGCGGCGTGCAGTCCAACCACACCCGGATGGTGGCAGCGGTCGCCGCCAAGGTCGGCATGAAATGCCTTTTGGTTCAGGGGAGCTGGGTTCCACATGACGATGCCGTCTACGACCGGGTCGGCAATATTCTCTTGAGCCGCATCTTGGGCGCAGAGGTGCACCTGGTCGACGAGGGCTTTGACATCGGCATCCGCCAAAGTTGGGAAAAAGCCCTTGATGAGGTCAAGGCAAGGGGCGGCAGGCCCTATGGGATACCTGCCGGTGCCTCTGTCCACAAATACGGCGGCCTTGGTTATGTGGGGTTCGCCGAGGAGGTGCGTGCGCAAGAGAAACAGCTTGGGTTTGCCTTCGACTACATTGTCGTTTGCACGGTCACCGGTTCAACGCATGCCGGCATGATCGTCGGGTTCGCCGCGGACGGTCGACAGCGCAAGGTGATCGGTGTCGATGCCTCTGCGACTCCCGCCAAGACAAAGGCGCAGGTGCTTGGCATAGCACAACGTACAGCGCTGCTCGTCGAGCTCGGAACGGAACTCATCGAGGCTGACGTCATATTAATCGAGGACTACGCGTACCCGCGCTATGGCATTCCATCCGAGGAAACGAAGGAGGCAATCCGGCTGTGCGCGCGGCTCGAGGGCATGATTACCGATCCCGTCTATGAGGGCAAATCAATGCATGGAATGATCGACCTCGTGAAGAGAGGCTTCTTTCCAGAGGGGTCTAAGATCCTCTACGCGCATCTCGGCGGCGCGCCTGCGATCAACGGGTACGGTTACGCCTTCCGCAATGGCTGACGCGCGACAGACGCGCTACATGCTGCCCTGTGGGCGATATGAACCAACTGGAATTCCCATAAGCTAACGTGGCAGGGTTCAGGAAGCGCCGTCGGGTGTGCGAGCAGCGATGCCTGATGGCGCGCGCACTAGACAGCTCTTGGCTCCTGCTCGACCACGGTAAGCAGCTGCCGCAAAGTCCGGCGTCCGCCGGCCCTGTTTCCAAACCCCATTGTCGAAGCCGGAATGCGGAACCGGCGCTTGAATTCCTCAGTCGATCTACCATCTTGCGGACCGACTTGACGCGCCGGCGACGTCGGGTGGATTGGACGGCGTGCAGCGGCAGCTCGACATGTTTTCACGCAACTGACTAGCGCCGACTCTCGATCAGTTCCGTGCCGAAGCAGTCGGCCCGGGCATTTTCGATCGTCCCGGCCACCGGTAATTGCGTTCTTCTGTTCGGGCGTCCGCTCTGCCTTGGGCGGCGTTTGCGTGGGCACAGATCATAGTCGCCACTCCTCTGTCAGCATGAGGTCAACGGCCCGCAAACCGCTATGCCTGCCCCTTCCGGGATAGCAAAAGCGCATCTTCCGTAAGGCCACCTGCTTGATGCTGCAAGACCATCGCCACGACGTAAGACCAGCAGGTTCGTTCCCAGGCGTTTTGGGCCAGTGAATTCCCTGATTTATTGGCGTCGGCGTCAACCGGGATGGCCAGCCCATGTAGAGGTCTGCCCGATACCAGAGCCGACTTGAGGAGTTCTCGCACGGCAAATGCGTCAACTACCAGATGCCGTAGTTTCGGCGTTCAGCCGAAAACCTTAGACAAGATCGCGTCAACCCACTCTCTCATTGAC
This sequence comes from Mesorhizobium sp. WSM4850, assembly GCF_055811735.1. Lineage (NCBI taxonomy): Bacteria > Pseudomonadati > Pseudomonadota > Alphaproteobacteria > Hyphomicrobiales > Phyllobacteriaceae > Mesorhizobium > Mesorhizobium sp. WSM4850. The sequence goes on from NZ_JBVVPV010000070.1 coordinate 7,072, forward strand.
GCTCGCCTAGATCAGGGACTCATCATGAATACCGACGCTTTCGCCACGTATGAATCTAACGTTCGTCGTTATTGCCGGTCGTTTCCGACAGTATTTACGAAAGCTCTCGGGGCGATAATCTGGGACGAGTCCGGTAAGCCTCATATCGACTTTATTGTTGGGTCTGGCGCACTTAACTACGGACATAACAACCCAACTATCATTGCCCCAGCAATAGAATATATGATCGGTGAGAACATTCTTCTGTCGCTTGACATGTATACGGCGGCAAAGCGTGACTTCATTGAAGCGTTTGTTGAATCGATCCTGAAGCCCAGAGGCCTTTCGTACAAGATACAGTTTCCTGGGCCGACCGGCACAAACGCCAATGAAGCGGCACTGGCCCTGGCGCGAAAATATACCGGCCGCTCGAGTGTCATGGCCTTCACAAACTCATACCACGGCATGTCGCTTGGCTCTCTGGCGGTGTCGGGCTCGGCGTCTACGAGAGAGCTGGGAGGCGTCGCACGCCACGATGTGATCCGTGTGCCTTATGACGGCTATGCAAACCAGGCTTTCGATTCTGCCAGTTACATCGACCGCGTTTTGGGCGATCCGGGAAGCGGCATAGAAAAACCTGCCGCAATCATTTTGGAGCCTATCCAGGCAGAAGGCGGCATGAACACCGCATCCGCAGCTTGGCTCACAGAAATTCAGCGCATCTGCCGCAAGCACGGTATTGTTTTCATCGTTGACGACATTCAGGCAGGATCGGGTCGGACCGGTGATTTCTTCTCGTTCGAGTTCGCAAAAATCGAACCTGATATAGTGACTCTTTCCAAGTCCCTAAGCGGTTCAGGTAGTCCGTTGTCCATCGTTCTGATTAGACCCGACCTGGACATATGGAAACCCGGAGAACATAGCGGGACTTTCAGAGGCAACAATTTCGCCTTTGTGACGGCAGGGGCCATGTGCAAAATGTGGTCGGACCTCCGGTTTACTGATGGCGTCGAGCGGACAGCGGTCAAGCTGCAAGCGCACCTTGACCGCCTTGTCGCTAAGTTTCCCAAGTGCATTGAACAGAAGCGCGGCCGCGGTCTGATGGCCGGCCTCAAGTGCAGTTCATCGGCCGCTGCGAGCCGTGTACACGATATCGCGTTCGAAAACGGTCTGCTTATCGAATCCTCAGGGCCAGATCGCGACGTTATCAAAGTTCTCCCGCCGATAACCATCACCGATGACGAGCTCGATCATGGCATCGCCGTCCTTGATCGCGCACTACAGGAGCAAGACAATGTCTAGTCAGATATCTCAACCGCCGGCCATCTCCCCAGTTACTGTCAGAGAACGCAATGGCTCCATCAGCACTGCTGACATCATCTCAGTCATGAAAGGCGAGACCACCGCTCTGCACATCAGCCATGCTTTCAGCACCGAAGTAGCCGAGGAGATCACCACGAACTTTGTTGGCAGTCCCGGTCTCAAGGAGCGTAAAGATGGCGTCCCCGGACAATATGTGGGCGCATCCCACTACAGGAAGGATGCAGCCACCTATTTCGCCGAGGCCGAAAATGCGCGACCGTACGTCGACGCCCTTTTTGAGAATTTGGTTGATCCGGTCCGAGCAATATTCGACGCATTGAAGCGCGAGCTTCACAACCAGGGTATCGAATTGCGGCTGGCCCGTTCAGAACGCGGTCAGGCTAATGTTTGTCGCGCTCTCAGTTGGTCTGGCAGCGGCACGTTTTCCTTGGACGCCCACGACGATGTCGCTCAAGTGTTACGTGCTGGGAACGATTACGAGCTTTCTGCGGTGGCGCACAACACCGTCGCAGCACTCAACTTTTATCCCAGCATGCCTGAGGAAGGTGGAAACTTGAGGCTCTGGAGTCACAAGCCGACAGTCGCGGACCGAAAGTCGCAGCGTGTGGAGACTACTGGCTATCCCTATTCGGCAGCCTATCTCGAGGACGTTCCTTGTCGTGACTTCCAGCTCAAGGCCGGGGATATCGCCCTAATTGATGGCGGTTTCGTCCACGGGGTGACCGGTCAATCAGGCAACGGAAGGCGTCGCCTGGTGCTGAACAGCTTTTTCGGGTTTGCGCGGCCGGATCTTGTTCTCTGGTGGACCTGAAGTTGGATGCGCAGCGACCGACCGGCTTCCGCCGACAGTTAAGGCCTCAACATCTTTCCCGACGGGTAACCACAACTGTAACTTCCTCCAGTTGGGGATTAGAGCCCGGCCTCGTTGAAGGACAGACTGATGAGGAAAAAGCGATTTACGGGGCCGCAGTCATCGCGGTTTGCGCTGACCTGCCACGGGTAATTTCCTCCATCTGAGATTAGAGTCCGGCCTCGATTGAAGGACGGGACTGATGAAGAGAAAGCGGTTTACGGAAGAGCAGATCATCGCGGTTCTGCGTGAGCATGAGGCGGGAGCAAAGGCGGGCGACCTGGCGCGCAAGCATGGGATCTCCGAGGCGACGCTGTATAACTGGAAGGCGAAGTATGGCGGGATGGACGTCTCCGATGCCAACGGCTGAAAGCCTTGGAAGACGAGAACGCGAAGCTGAAGAAGCTGCTCGCCGACCAGATGCTCGAAGCGTCGGCACTGCGCGAGCTTCTTTCAAAAAAATGGTAGGGCCCGCCGCCAAGCGCGAAGCCGTCGCGCATCTGCAGGCCGTCATGGGCGTGTCGGAGCGTCGGGCCTGTTCCTTCGTCGGTGCCGATCGCAAGATGGTCCGCTATCGGTCCCGACGTCCGCCGGAGACGGAGCTGCGCACAAGGTTACGCGACCTCGCCAACGAGCGCCGCCGCTTCGGCTATTGACGCCTGTTCATTCTGCTCCAGCGAGAGGGCGAGCCATCAGGGGTCAATCGCATCTACCGGCTCTACCGCGAGGAGGGTCTGACGGTGCGCAAGCGCCGGGCACGGCGACGAGCGGTCGGCACGCGGGCGCCGATCCTGGTTGAGGCGAAGCCGAACGCGCGCTGGTCGCTGGACTTCGTCCATGACCAGTTCGCCTGCGGGCGGCGGTTCCGGGTGCTGAACATCGTCGACGACGTGACGCGCGAATGCCTTGCCGCGATCCCGGACACGTCGATCTCCGGTCGGCGCGTTGCTCGGGAACTGACTGACCTGATCGCCCGGCGCGGCAAGCCGGACATGATCGTTTCCGACCACGGCACAGAGTTCACCTCGAACGCCATCCTCGCCTGGTCGAAGGATCATCGCGTCGAATGGCACTACATCGCGCCGGGCAAGCCGATGCAAAATGGCTACGTCGAATCCTTCAACGGCCGGATGCGCGATGAGCTGTTGAACGATAGCCTGTTCTTCGGCCTCGATCACGCCCGAAGCGCCATCGCCGAATGGAGGCAGGACTTTAACACGGCGAGGCCTCATTCCTCGCTCGGCTACCTGACCCCGGCGGCCTTCGCCGGAACCCTCGCCGCAACCGGCTCCGACGCTGCGCTCAATGAAAGGCTTCGCGTCTCCGCCGGTTGCTCAAATCGCGCCATACGGCGTAACAGAAACGGCCGAGGCTCTAATCGCCACTGGATGAAAGTTCAGTGGCAGGTCACCGCTTCTTACACTTCGATAATTCCGAAGTTTACGGCTTTTATTGCGGCGACCGTTCTGCTACCGGTATCCAATTTACGCATTACGTTTTTTATATGAAAATTGACAGTGTTTACGGATATCCCCAGAATTTTTCCTATTTCCCACGAGGATTTCCCTCTCGCCGTCCACAGTATGCACTCTCTTTCTCTTACGGAAATGTCAGGATATTTGTCGATAGCACTCGAATTCGCGAGCTGTGCGACTCTCAGATGGAAATGAAGCGCGGCAAGTTCCAAGTATGTGATTGCTCTATTTTGGAAACCGTAGTCCCTGGCTCGAGCAAAACTCATGAATGCAAAGCGGCCTTGGGGGCCGTGCAATGGAACGCTGATGCCCGACCTTAAGCCGAACGTGGCAGCCTCATCGAAAACACGCCGTTCGTCTTCAGTCGTGTTCGCGTCGTTGTACACATCGCTCCATCGAAAGGCGCTTGTCCGCTGTCGACTTGTCTTGATGATGGGGTCTATCCTGTCATAACCCATTTCGAAATAGCGCTCCTGCCATTCATCGGGATAGTTCAGCATGATCGTCGGATCGCGTCGTACCGGTTTTAAAAATTTTTGGTCGGGTGCAAGAGAGCCATAGGCGATCCACGGGCAATCAAAATTCAGGACAAAAGCAGATAAGAGGTCGAACAACTGCTCGGATTGGGCAACGGCATCCGTCTGGTCGAGAAACCGGCCGAGTTCCACCGCAAACACCTCCCTGGCCGCCTTGGGGAAATGCATCGATGAGACCAAAGAGGGCCGGTCGGACACTCTGGTTGCCAGCCCTCGAAGTTGAGAGACAGCAGCTATCGGCGGGCGTTCCATAGTCTCTGCTCCGCAGCCATTTGCACCGGATATTGTCACTGGCGCACAAGCTGCCGGCTGTATGGGTACGGCTCTGCGCGTCGTCCTCGTCAGGCCGGCATCGTCAAAGCTCTACCACCTCGTTGCTGTTAGCCGAGTTATTTAACTTAAACTTTATGTGTATGCGTTAAGTGTGTGAGAGGAGTAGTGTGAAGAAGTGTATTGAGTTGTGTATGGGTTGTGATAACGATGCTAATGAGCTTAATGAGTGTAATGTGTTGAAGTGTTTGTGTCGTGTATCTGCTTATACATCATTATGAAAGCGCAACATAGGGAAATAAACCTTAGATTCTGATCATTGTTTGAGCGCATCTATCGAAAGATCTTGCCGGCCCGGTTGAGATGCGGCTAAGCTCCCGCTCCGCCCGCCAATCCGATGATGACGGATATCCCGCGAGCAATTCCCGCGCTTTACGACGTCTCCACCGGGATCACGTGTACGTTCCGTGACCTTCTTGGAGCGAAGCCTCCGGGAAGCCCCAGGCCGAGTTCGCTGTCGATGACAAAATCGGAACTCGTCCGTTGGCGAAATACGCCAGTTGGTCCGGTGAAAAATGACCAGCCCAACTCTGGTCGCGACCAAACACTGCTGCGCAGGACCAACAGCGTAGCCGGATTGGTGGCAGCCTCAAAGCCGAGTTCGCAATAGCGGCATTTACGGATACTGTGCCACCGAACCCATGGCCACCCGCGCCCAGCGCCACTGATCTCGCCTTGCCATTCGCCAGGACGGGGCGATCTCATACTGCATCTGGTGCGCGTCAAATCAGCGTCGTGCAATGCTGTCCATTATGAGAGTGCGCGAAAGCGTCTTCAACAGTTCGTCTCGTGTCAACCAAACGAGCCAATCGTCGTCATCTATCCCGTGCGCAGGCAAGTGCAGGACTGATCCGTGCGGCTCGCAATGAACATAGCCGTAGCGATCGACTACGCCTTTGTCGATGTGCCAGCCGGCAACCAGCGCATAAATGAAGTCCGGCGCCCAGTTGGCCCATGCCAGTCCGAATGCAATGTGACCGATAAAGGTAGAGAGGCCGCGGCCTCTGAAGTCCTCGCGCAACCAGATATCGCCATGATACGCGACCAGCCCGGTTATGTTGCGCGCAGTCGGCGCGTCGCAGCGAGACGAGGAACCGGGCCCGGCTTTGAGGTTAGGATCCGCGAACCAGGCTCTGAGCGACCCAAGGTGCTCAGCAAGGTCTGTGTTGGATATATGATCTAAACGCAGTGCCTGGACATGCGCTACTCTTCCTTCCCGATCCCGCCCGGCGATCCAAAAGGCCTTCCCAGGCGGAAGATCAGAACTGTCAGGACGGAAGCTTGGATAAGTCGGTGTCTTTCCGGGAAGTCTGCTGGTAATCCCAACGTATTCCTCAAAATCGTCGCCCATCGTAATATGGAGACCGGACTTGCGCCCCCACTCCTCTGCCACACAGAGGTACCTCGAAACCTCAAGTGTCGTCACCTTGTTCTGCATGCCGATGCACCCTGATCAATACGCTGAACCTACATGGCTTTTAGAGTTTTCGGGCAAGCACCGGTACTACGGCATCTGGTAGTAGACGCGTCCGCTAATTGGCACGAAAGCGTGTCCAGGCACATGCTGAGTAGCCTGTCAACACCTACTGCCCTTATCGGGGCATACGGAAGGGAGGATTGCCTTGGTTTTCGACTATATCGTCGTGGGTGGGGGTTCCTCTGGATGCGTCATGGCGAGCAGGCTCTCCGCCGATGGAAATCGCGTGCTGCTCATCGAAGCCGGTCCTGATACGCCCCCGAACGCCGTCCCTAACGACATTCTCGACGGCAATCCGACGCGTGCTTACTTCAATCCCGATTATCAGTGGCCGTCACTCGACGCGACCATGATACGGGACGGCCGCAAGCCCGTTCATTACGAGCAGGCCCGGGTCATGGGCGGCGGCTCCAGCATCAATGCTCAGGTGGCGAACCGCGGTGGTCCCGAAGATTACAATGAATGGGCCTCAAGCGGTGCAACGGGCTGGGGTTGGGAGGAGGTTCTACCCTACTTCCGTCGCCTCGAATGCGATCTGGATTTCGACGGCGAATTTCACGGCAAAGTTGGTCCCCTGCCGATAAGACGTGTTCGGCAATCAGACTGGTCCGGCTTTATCCGAGCGGTAGCGAGAGCGTATGAAAGTGCAGGTATTCATTTCAGGCCGGACTTCAACGGTGCCTTTGGTGACGGATACTCCGCTGTTCCGTTGACAAACCGCAACGGCCACCGAGTTTCTGCTGCGATGGCCTACTTGTCCGAGAGCGTCCGCTCTCGGCCCAATTTGACAATCTTGTCGGAAACGACGGTTGTGCGGCTGACCTTTTCAGGACGCGCCATAACGGGTGTGGAGACGGACAACAACTCGGGCCAGCAGTCGTACCGCGCTTCGACCGTGGTCCTCTGCGCCGGAGCCATCCATTCGCCCGCCATATTGATGCGCTCCGGGATAGGTCCGGCCGAGCAACTGACAAAACTCGGTATTCCAGTCGTTACAGAGCTGAAAGGTGTGGGCCGGAGCCTTCAGGAACATCCAGGGATCGCCGTTTCGACGTATTTGAAACCAGCCGATCGCATGGCACCTCATGTGAGCGGCCACATCCAGATGCATGCTCGTTACTCGTCGGGCTACAGCGGGTGCCCTTCGACAGATATGGCAATATCGGCCGTTGCCAAGTCGGCCTGGCACCCCCTCGGCAAGCGCCTCGGCTCCCTCTATTTCTGGGTCAACCGCCCTTATTCGACAGGAAGCATCGTCCTGAAGGATCGCTCACACGCAATCGCGCCGGAGGTTGATTTCAACTGGTTGAGCGATGAGCGGGACGCCGCGCGATTGAAGCAGGGATTCCGTTTTATCGGCCGCCTGCTGAAGCAAGATTCACTGTCGGCCGTGGCGCTCGACCCCTTCCCGTCAGCTTGGAATGCGCGTGCGAAGCAGGTTAGCAAGGTCAATTGCATTAATTACGGACTTACCTCGGTGTTGGCGCTGCTCATGGACTGCTCTCCACGCCTGCGTCGGGGCCTCATCAGGCACGTCATAACCGATGGTCGTAGCATTTCAGATCTGAATACTGACGAGGGGTTGTTGGATCGGTTTGTGCGCCAGAATGTGACCGGCAATTGGCATCCGACGTCGAGCTGCAGGATGGGGGCAGCCTCAGACCCTGCCGCCGTGACCGATCCATCGGGCCGCGTTCGCGGCGTTCCCGGCTTGAGGATCGCCGACGCTTCGGTGATGCCATTTTGCCCCCGAGCCAACACAAATATTCCAACGATCATGGTGGCTGAGAAGATAGCTGACGCGATATTGAAGGAAGACCGGAATGGCTAGCGAACAGGAAATCAAAAGCTTCATCGACGGAGAGCGGCGGAATTCGTCTTCCGGCAGTTGGATCGGGCTCGATAGCCGTCGATGCCGTGACAATTGCCATCGTCGCGCAGGCAAGGGCCCAAAGAGGGGGCTTGCCGCCGCTGCCACTCACCGGGGTCTGGGATCGCGTCCTTGTAGACATGCATCCTACGCCTGTGGATGCATTCTGTTCCCCATTGCCGACGCACTGAGGCGTGGCGATGCTTTCGCCACAGCCGTCTGTATGGACACTGGCTAGGCCAATTAACGCGCATGAGGAGGTACGGACCGCGATCCGATACCTCAGGTACTACGAACGGCCTTGCTGAGAACTTGAAGGCGGCTCGATTCCGCATGGCGCCTCCCGACCACACAGTCAGAACCCGCTTGGGGCTTCCGGCTTCCGCCCAGATCAGGCCGTAGAACTTCCCGCTGGAACTGACCGCTCGTCCGCTCGCCTGCCGCTCGCCTGTGCGAACGCGACCGACAACTCGATGGGGGTGGTGAGATCGCCGGAACTGACGCCTGTCGGAAATTGAATAGCCCGCGCCTGCGAGACAGCGGGGCTGCCAGCCGGAGCAGTCAATATTCCCAATCCCCACTATCGCCAAGCGGCAGGCCAGACGTTTGTCGGCGCTGCAGCTGTTGAAAAAGGCACTCGCCACCGGAGCGCAGCGATGATTCACTGGCTCGGAAGGGATTCGGAGGTAACGAGTGCGCGGCGGCGACGATCGAACTGGCGAACTGTTTAGCTACGTGGACCTTGAAGCGCGGGTTCGGCGCAATCATCCATTGCGGGCGATCCGGACGATCGTGAATGAAGCCCTGTCGGCGCTGGAGCGTGAGTTCGGCGCTGTACTCGCCGATCGGACGGCCATAGATCCCGCCGGAGAAGCTGCTGCGGGCGATGCTGTTGCAGGCATTCTATTCGATCCGCTCGGAGCGGCTGCTGATGGAGCGGCTGGAATACGACCTTCTGTTCCGCTGGTTCGTCGGGATTGGCGTTGACGATGCGGCCTGGGATCATTCTGTGTTCTCCAAGAACCGCGACCGGTTGCTGGAGGGCGACATCGCCGCAAAGTTCCTGAGCGCGCTACTGGCGCAGCCCACGGTCAAGAGGCTTCTGTCGACGGATCACTTCTCGGTCGACGGGACGCTGATCGAGGCCTGGGCGTCGATGAAGAGCGTCAAGCCAAAGGACGGCTCGGGCGAGCCGCCGGCTCCGGGTGGCGGCGGGAGCAACGCGGAAGCGGATTTCCATGGCCAGAAGCGGTCGAACGAAACGCATGCCTCGACCACCGATCCTGATGCCAGGCTCTATCGCAAGGGCAAAGGCAAAGAGACGAAGCTGTGCTTCATCGGGCATGGGTTGATGGAGAACCGCCACGGCCTGCTGGTCGGTGCCTGCCTGACGCTGGCCGACGGACATGCTGAGCGAGTGGCCGCACTGCATATGATCGAACCCTGCGCCGACCGGCCGCAGGCCATCACGCTCGGCGCCGACAAGGGCTATGACGCTGAGGACTTTCATCAATGAGTTGCGCTCAATGAAGGTGACGCCGCATGTAGCGCAGAACACGAACGGCCGTAGTTCGGCCATCGACGGGCGCACCACCCGGCATAGCGGCTTTGCTGTCAGTCAGCGTATTCGCAAGCGCATCGAAGAGGCGTTCGGCTGGATCAAGACGGTTGCCGGTCAGCGCCAAACCAAGTTCCGCAGCCGGGACCGCGTCGGATGGGGCTTCACCTTCGCTGCCGCCGCCTACAATCTGGTGCGGCTGCCGAAGCTCATGGCGGTGCCAGCTTGAGCGCGCCGGCAGGCTGCCAGTTGACCGGCCGCTGGCGGATCGTCGAGGCCGACCTGGGATCGCGGCTATCTCGATCTGAGCGGCCCTGCCACCATCACTATAGGGGATGACAACAACGGCGAGATCGCCTTTGGCGCCCTGCAAGCCGGCCTCGATCTCAGCTACAGTCCCTCGATGGTCTTCTTCACATGGGCCGGCTGCGACAAAATGGACGAAGTCACAGGTGATGGCTCCGCCGAGCTGCTCGACGATGGCTCGATCGAGATCACATTCGCCTATCACAACGGCGACGAAGCCATCCTCAAGGCCAAACGTGATCCTTCTTCAGCCTGCTAGTACTACTGCGTCATAAATTGCGAGCCTGACGCGGACTGTCCATGGCCCTTGTGCAGAACGGACATCGTTGCAGACGGTTGGCCAGGGCCACAGTCAGGCGTCGCCTGATGGTCGGGATCGAGGTCGGGACGTGCCGCTCTGGTCGGATCGGAGGGTCCGCGGGGTCGATAACCGCCGGGAAGACCAGGTGTTTGGCGGCCCTGGGCGCGAGTTGGAGTTGAGGGGGAAATCGTCTCCCGCAGAGAGACCAGGAAGCCATAGGCGGCGATACAGGGGCTGGCGTGGTGGTGGAAGCCCCGCCACCCTCGGCCTTCGTAGTGGCCCAGTCCCAGCTCCTGCTTGAGTTCCTGATAGTCCCGCTCGATGCGCCAACGCACCTTGGCGGCGTCGACCAACTGGGTGATCGTAGCGTCGGCCGGCAAGGTGGAGAGCCAATGCTTGCTCGGCTCGACCTCGCCTTCAGGCCACTCGATCAGGAGCCACTCTTCGGCGTGAGCCTCGGGCCGATTGTAGTCCCTGGATGCCGGCCACAAGCGCACGGCGGCGAAGCGGGAATTGAGCTCGGTGTTGGTTCCTTCACGCCAGGCGATCGTGCGCCAAGTCTCGGCGTCGAACTCCTCGGCCAGGGCTTTGGCCGAGATCGGCTTGTGATTGTCGGTTCGGCCGACTCGAGACGGCGGCCGGCCTCTTCCGCTCCAAAGCTTGGGCGGCAGCGGGCTCTTGCCTGGGCTTGGGAAAGGCTGCCTTCTATGACCGACAGCGCCATTTCCTCTCGACGCAGCGGCGTCAGATGGTCATTCTTATGGATGTTCATTCGGACCCTCCGGCGAATCTGAAGTGTGGTAACTCCAGTCTCCTCGGTCAGGCCCGAATGGACAACCTTCCGAAAGCTCACAACTAGAGCACGTCCTGTTTAATCCGGT
>NZ_JBVVPV010000071.1:0-4989 GCF_055811735.1 Mesorhizobium sp. WSM4850
AGGTCACAGGTTCAAATCCTGTCCCCGCAACCAAATCCACAAAACGGCCCGCATCACGCGGGCCGTTTTGCGTTTGCAGCCTGGCGCGGCCAGTTTGATCCTCATCGAGTTACCCGACGGTGTGGGTCTCGGCAGGCGCCGTCTTCCCGTGTTAACTGCTTGGCATGGAGATGGACACCGACAAGATCGACAATGCCGTTCTGGGGCTGCTTTGGCTAACGCTGCATGAAGAGAGGCGCGCCTGGAAGGGATTGGATTGGGATGCTCTGGATCGCTTGCACCAGAAGGGACTGATCGCCAATCCGGCAAACAAGGCAAAGTCGGTGGTTCTGACAGATGAGGGCCCGCGACGGGCTGAGGAACTGTTCCGCACCCTGTTCACGCGGCCGGCGCCATGAGCGCTGGCTGGCGTTCCAATTCGACAGCAAGAAGTCGCGCAGGCAAAACCGACAACTTGCTCGGCAGGCTTATCCCGCAACAATCAGGGTTGGGCGTTCCGCCCGATTACCGTCTGGCGGGGGTGTCCGGTGCGTCGGACCTTCAGTCGAAACCTGCCGTGGTGCTGCCATAAGGGCGTCGCTCAATTCACACGGTTTTCCAACCCCACCGTCAGCGGAATCTCAAGCCCCCGCCGCAATCCCGTCGCAACCACCGACACCCTGAATTTTCCTGCGAGCGCCTTGTCGAAAATGGCGCCGACGATGATGTCGGCATCGGCGTCGACCTCCTCGCGGATGCGGGTGGCGGCTTCGTCGACCTCGAACAGCGTCATGTCAGTGCCGCCCGATATCGAGACAAGGACGCCCTTGGCGCCCATCATCGACGCTTCGTCGAGAAGCGGGTTTGCGATCGCCGCTTCGGCTGCCTTCCTGGCGCGGTCCTCGCCGGTGGCTTCGCCGGTCCCCATCATCGCGCGACCCATATCGCGCATCACCGACTTCACATCGGCAAAGTCGAGATTGATCAGGCCTTCCTTGACGATGAGATCGGTTATGCAGCCGACGCCGGCGTAGAGTACGCGGTCCGCCATGGCGAAAGCGTCCGCGAACGTCGTCTTGGCATCGGCGATCCTGAACAGGTTCTGGTTCGGTATGACGATGACGGTATCGGCGCTTTCGCGCAGCCGCTCGATGCCCTCATTGGCCGCATGCATTCGGCGGTTTCCTTCGAAGACGAACGGCTTGGTGACGACGGCCACGGTCAGTATTCCTGCGTTGCGCGCGGCCTGCGCTATGACCGGTGCTGCACCGGTTCCAGTTCCGCCTCCCATGCCTGCGGTCACGAAACACATATGCGTTCCCGCAAGATGGTCCATGATTTCGTCGATCGATTCCACGGCCGCGGCATGGCCGACCTCGGGCAGGGATCCGGCACCAAGGCCTTCCGTGACGTGCGCTCCCAATTGGATCAGCCGCGTTGCCTTCGACATGGTGAGCGCCTGGGCATCGGTGTTGGCAACGATGAACTCGGTGCCCTGCAAGCCTTCGGCGATCATGTTGTTGATGGCGTTGCCGCCACCGCCGCCAACCCCGATGACGGATATCTTGGGCCTCATCTCCGAGATTGTCGGCCTCGTTGCAGTGTTCATTTGCCGTCTCTCCCCTTGAATGCGCAAGCGCAGCGGTCGGTGGAAGGCTTGTTCCCGGCGCGCTGCAAAGACTTTGGACAGTGCGCGAATCAGGACAGCCCAGCGTAACCAAGGGAATCAGACGGTTGAACCGGCTGCAAGTGCAGTATTCGCGCTCGCGCATGTTATGCGCTATTGGTTCGCCGCCGCCGGTGCTACGTGTGGCGGCTGGCCGAAAATCGTTCGGAGACAACGTCTTCCGTAAAGCCGAGACCGATCTTCCCGTTCTATTTCACGCCGATGCCGGCAGTCAGGCCGCCATCGATCCTGTAGTCCGCGCCGGTGCAGAACCCGGCTTTCGACGAACACAGAAAGGCGATGAGTTCCGCCACTTCCTCCGGCTCGCCGATGCGCCCGATGGGGTGTGCTTCGCCGAAGCGCCTGTAGGCGGCCTCGACATCGGCGTCGGTGCCGTTCTCGCCGCGCGCCGCTTTTTCCAGGATCGGGGTGCGGATCGAGCCCGGGCTGACGGAATTGACGCGAATGCCGGAGCGCGCGTGGTCGAGCGCCAGAGCGCGCGTCAGTGTGTGGATGGCGCCCTTGGTCGTGGCATAGGCGGCGACGTTCTGCTGGCAGGCGAAACCTTGCACCGAAGCCACGTTGACGATGGCGCCGCCGCCTCGCCTGATCATTTCCGGAATACCGAAATGCGCGGTCAGGTAAATCGAGCCGACATTGACGGACATCGCACGGTTCCAGATGTCGAAATCGGTGCTAACAGCGGTGCCATACGGATGGACCGCCGCGGAATTGACGATGATATCGAGGCCGCCGAACCGCTCGACACCGGCTGCGACCGCGTCGCGGACCTGATCCGGCACGGAGACGTCGACGGCCACGACCAGCGCCTCGGCGCCGGAGGTGCCCAGTTCCGCTCTCATCGCCGTGTTGGCCGCGCGGTCGATGCCGCAGGCGATGATCGCCGCCCCGCCCGCCGCAAGACGTCTGGCGGTTGCCAGGCCGATCCCGGTCGTCCCCGTCACCAGAGCGATCTTGCCGTCGAAATCCTTCATTGCGCAAACTCCTTTAATTTGACTTCCATTGTGGCCCAACAATACGGTTCCGTTTTATCGCAAAGGAAAGCCTCGATGGAACAATGCTGGCGCTGGTATGGCCCTGACGACCCGGTGACGCTCGATCATGTCAAGCAGGCCGGAGCCACGGGCGTCGTATCCGCCCTGCATAATATCTATGACGGCCGCGCCTGGCCTTTGACGGACATTTTGGAGCGCAAGCGGGTCATCGAGGCCGAAGGGCTGACCTGGTCGGTTGTGGAGAGCATTCCTGTCCACAATTCGATCAAGATCGGCTCTGCGGAACGGCTTCGCTATGTCGGCTGGTACAAGGACACGATCCGTGCGCTCGCCAAGGCCGGCGTTGCGACGATCTGCTATAACTTCATGCCGGTGGTCGACTGGACCCGCACCGACCTTGCCTATCGGCTTCCAACGACGGGCTACGCACTGCGGTTCGATGCGATCGATTTTGCCGCCTACGACCTGTTCGTCCTGAAGCGCAGGAATGCCGAATTCGGCTACAGCGCGGCACGTATTGCCGAAGCGGATTCGCGACTGAAGGAATTGAGCGAAGAGCAGATCGACAGGATCGAGCGCAATCTCATTGCCGGCCTGCCGGCAACCGAGCGCAGCTACAACCGGGATAGTTTTCGTGAGGCATTGGCGGAATATGACTCGATCGGGCCGAAGGAGCTGCGCGACAATCTTGCCTGGTTTTTGCGCGAGATCATTCCGGTGGCCGAGCACGAGGGGGTGCGCATGTGCATCCATCCCGACGACCCGCCATTCTCGCTCTATGGCCTGCCACGGATCGTTTCGACCGCCGAGGACGCGCGTTTCATCCTCAACGCCGTCGACAACCCGGCCAACGGCCTGACATTCTGCACCGGCTCCTACGGTACGCGCGCAGACAACGACATCGTCGGCATGGTCAAGGAGCTCGCCGACCGGATCCATTTCGTCCATCTGCGCAATGTAACCATCGAGGATGACGGCTCCTTTTATGAAGCCGAACATCTGGAGGGCGGCACCGACATGGCGCATGTCATCCTTGCTTTGATGCAGGAAGAGACGCGCCGCCGTAGGGAAGGTCGCGCCGACTGGCGGATTCCCATGCGACCCGATCATGGCCATCTGCTCGCCGACGATATCGGCAAGACCAGGATCAACCCCGGCTATTCTTTGATCGGCCGCCTGAAAGGCCTGGCCGAGCTGCGTGGCATCATGCGCGCCGTGGAACGTTTTGAGCTGGCCTGACGATCGCAACCGGCCTAAGGCTGATGGCTTGACGCAACAAGCTCGGCCTTGCGCTGCGCCGTCTCCAGCCCGATGGCGATGAAGCGGCGCGCATGCCGGGCCAGCTCCATATTGTCGGTCCACAGATTGCGCCAGATGGCGGTTTTCTTCGACAGGTTCTCGTCGACGATCTCCGACGAGAAGGATTCGAAGCTGAGGTCGTCGCCATAGCCGATTGCGGTCAGCGCATCGAAGATCCCGGCAAAGTCGATGTTGCCGGTGCCGAGGAAGCCGCGATGGCTCTCGCCGATATGGACATAGCCGATCTTTTTGGCGGCGTGGCGGATGGCCAACCCGATATCGGCCTCCTCGATGTTCATGTGGAACGTGTCGAGATGCAGAAAAATGTTGTCGGAACCAGTGTCCTCGATGAAGGCCAACCCTTGCGCTGCGGTGTTGAGCAGATTGCTCTCGAACCGGGTGACGATCTCGAGGTTGAGGGTGACGCCGGCGGCCTTGGCGGTCTCCGCGACCTTGGCAAGCGTGGCGGCACTGCGGTTCCATTGATCGCGCGTCGGCGCCTCAGTCTGCAATCCATGGCTGGTGCTGAGGATGCCGGCGACCTTCCGGCCGCCGAGATCCCGAGTGAGCGCGATCGTGTCATTGAGGACTTCGACGCCGTGCGCGGCAATCGCCTTGTCGGCGCTTGAAATGTCGCCGTCGGGCGGCAGCCCGATGCTGATCGCCACGCCGAGATCGAGCTCGGCGATGCGCTTGGCCAGCCCGCCAACATCGACATTGGCGGGGTCAAGATAGGAGAATTCGATCAGGTCGAAGCCCGCCTCCCTGGTGTTGGCCAGCGTCCGTTCGAGGTCGTCTTGCGCCGAGCTCGCCGACCAGACGAAAGAATGGATTCCAATGCGCGACACGATCGTCTCCTGCTGTTCGAGAGCATCGGAACCAAAAGTGGGAACCGGTTTTGGGAAAAATCCGATGTTCAAAAATTGGTGCGGCCCGGGACCCCGCCCCCCCCCCCATGGGGGGCTTTTTCAAGAGGAGCGCCGGGCCGCCCATATATTAAATAAGGTTGTAAGGAAGGATAAAGAACGG
>NZ_JBVVPV010000071.1:4999-17509 GCF_055811735.1 Mesorhizobium sp. WSM4850
CCCACCCTGTTTCTCCCGTTTGTGCCCCCTCCTCCTCAACAACTTGTCGCCGGTGTTTTTATAAAAATACTTATTTAAAAACTGGGGGGCGCCCCCCCCCCCCCCCCCACCAGCCTTGGGAGGCTTTAGCTAGCGAGCCGCGGTCCAGCCCTTATAGTCCTTCAGGTTCTCTGCCGTGATCAGCTGCGGGTCGAGCAGCACCGTCGCCTCGGCCGGCTTTTTGCCGGCGAGCACTTCAGCTGCCATCTGCAGCGATTGGCCGGCCATGACGTAAGGATCCTGCGAGGCCGAGGCCTTGATCATCGAGGTGCCGGAAGAGAGTTCCTTCTCGATGTCGGGCGCGCCGTCGACCGCGGTAAAGATGAACTCCGAGCGGTTGAGCTGCTTGGCCGCAAGCTGGGCGCCGATCGCCGTCGGGTCGTTGATGGCGAACACCGCGTCGATCTTGTCGAAGCGGGTCAGCAGCGACTGGAACACCTTCAGGCCGCCGTCGCGCGAGCCTTCGGCATTCTGGTCGTCGGAGAGGATCTTGATGTCCGGGTGTTTTGCCAGCACGTCCTTGCAGCCCTTCACCCGCTCCAGGATCGACGACGATGCAGGGCCGTTCAGGATGACATAGTCACCTTTGCCACCGGTTTGGTCGACCAGGTACTGGCAGGCCGCTTCGCCGGCCTTGACGTTGTTGGTCATCACGGTGACGTCGGCGCCCGGCGCCGAAACGTCGAACGCGGCAACCACGATGCCTGCCGCCTGCGCCTTCTTCACCGCCGGCGCGATCGCCTTGGCATCGACGGCGTTGAGCATGATCACGTCGACGCCGGCGGCGATGAACGAGTCGACCTGCGAGACCTGCTTGTTGAGGTCGTAGTCGGCCGATACCGACGTCACCTCGACATTCGGGTTGATCTTCCTGGCCGCGTCCTCGACGCCCTTGATGGTGGCGACGAAGAACGGGTTGCCGAGCAGGCCGACCGAGATGCCGACCTTGTTCAGATCCTTGGCAGAAGCCGGTGCGACGGCGACCGCCGCGAGGGCAACGCCGCAGAGCAATTTAGCGATGGTCTTCATTCTTTTCCTCCTGATGCCCCGCGCCTCTCACGGTGCGTTACATGAAACCGGGTCGTTGACGCCGGCGACTAAGGTCAATCACGTTCTTGCTCCTGCCTGGAGCCTGTAGCGGTCGAGGGCGACCGCCACGATGATGACCAATCCCTTGATGATGTACTGCCAAATGTCCGAAACACCGGCCAGGATGAGCCCGTTGGAGAGCACCGCAATGATCAGGCCGCCGATCAGCGTGCCCCAGATCGAGCCGACGCCGCCGACGAAGCTGGTGCCGCCGAGAATGACTGCCGCAATGGCGTCGAGTTCGTAGGACTGCCCAAGCTGCAGCCCGTTGGCCGCATAGAGCCGGGCCGCCGACATGGCGCCGCCAAGGCCGGCGAGAAGGCCTGAAACGCCATAGACGAAGAGCAGCACCAGGGGCACCTTGATGCCGGTGAGGCGGGCGGCCTCGGCATTGCCGCCGACGGCATAGATCCAGGTGCCGAGCACGGTGCGCTTGAGCACCAGCCAGGACAGCACCACGACCGACAGAGCGATGATGACCAGCCAGGGGATGCCGAACAGCGACCCGTTGCCGATGAAGTCGAACGGCAAGTCCGAGTTGAACACCGTGGTGTCCTGGCCGAGCAGGCGGGCGACGCCGCGCACGGCGGTCAGCGAACCAAGCGTGACGATGAAGGGCGGCAGCTTGATGTAGGCGACGAGCAGCCCGTTGATGACGCCGAAGCCGAGGCCGACCAGAATGGCCGCCGGCACGCCGAGCATGCCCCACTCCGGCACCAGCGACACCATCACCGCCACCATCGCCGAGGCGGCAAGAATGGAGCCGACGGACAGGTCGATGCCGCCGGTCAGGATGACGAAGGTCATGCCGGCGGCGAGCACGATGTTGATCGACGACTGCTGGGTGACGATCAACAGGTTGGTCTCGGTGAGGAAGCGCGGGTTCATGATCTGGAAGCCGGCCGCCAAAAGGATCAGGACCGGCAGCATGCCAAGCGCGGCGAAGGCGGTGCGCAGCCGCCGGCTCCTGCCGACAGTCTGGTCACCCGCACTCATCCCGGTTGCCTTATGGGTCATCCCTTGGCCGCTCCCGTTGCGAGTTCCATGATTGCCTCCTGACTGAGCGGCTGGCCTTCGGATGCGGTCACCTCGCCAGCGATAGTTCCGTCGCGCATCACCAGCACGCGGTCGGCGACGCCGATCACCTCCGGCAGTTCGCTGGAGATCATCAGGATGGCGATGCCCTTCTTGGCGAGATCGTCGATCAGCCGGTAAATTTCCGACTTCGCCCCGACATCGACGCCGCGGGTCGGTTCGTCGAGGATGAGGACCCGCGGCTCGGTTTCGAGCAGACGGGCGAGCAGCACCTTCTGCTGGTTGCCGCCCGACAGCGAGCCGGCATTGGCCTGCACCGACCTGGTGCGGATAGAGAGGTCGGAAACGGCCTTGGCGGCGCGCCTTTCGGCCGTGGCGAAGTCGCGCAGGCCGCCGGCCTGCGCGTCCCTGGCGAGCACGCCCATGCTGATATTGTCGGAAATCGACATGTCGAGGAACAGGCCGAGTTCCTTACGGTCTTCGGTAAGATAGGCGATGCCGGCATCCAGCGCCTCGCGCGGCGAGCCGATGGCTATCGGCTTGCCGTCGAGTTCCAGCGTGCCTGACGTGTGCCTGTCGGCGCCGAAGATCAGCCGCGCGAGTTCGGTGCGGCCCGAGCCGACCAGGCCCGCCAGCGCCAGCACTTCGCCCTTGTGCAGGTCGAAGGAGCAGCCTTTCAGGAGATTGCCGTTCGACATGTCGCGCACCGACAGTGCGATCGCGCGCTTGCTGTCCGGCGGGCGGTGATCCTTCTTGTAGAATGCGGACAGGTCACGGCCAACCATCATCGAGACCAGGCGCGTGGCGTTCAGATCGGCGCGTTCGAGCGTGCCGACATAGCCGCTGTCGCGCAGCACGCTAACGCGGTCGGCAAGCTGGTAGACCTCTTCCATGCGGTGGCTGATGTAGATGATGGCGATGCCCTGCGACTTCAGCGTCGCAATCACCTCGAACAGCCTGTCGGTCTCGCGCGAGGTCAGCGAGGTCGTCGGCTCGTCCATGACGATGATGCGCGCGCTGGTCGACAGCGCGCGGGCGATCTCGACCATCTGGCGCTCGCCGAGCGACAGGCTGGAGACAAGGGCGCGCGCCGAGAAGGAGACGCCGAGCCGTGCGATGATTTCCTTGGCGCGTCGATTGCATTGGTCGCGGTCGACGATGCCGAACCGTCTCGGCTCGTTGCCGAGGAAGATGTTCTGCGCGACCGTCAGGTTGGGCGCCAGCGACAGCTCCTGGTAAATGACGGCAATGCCGTTGGCGCGTGCCTTGATCGGGTCGCCGGTCGCGACCGGTGTGCCGTCGATCAAGATGTCGCCGCCGGCATCTGGCCGATAGGCGCCCGACAGCACCTTCATCAGCGTCGACTTGCCGGCGCCGTTTTCGCCCATCAGCGCGTGCAGTTCACCGGCGTGGACGGTCAGCGATACGTCCTGCAAGGCGCGAATTGGGCCGAACGTCTTGGAGATGTGCCGCATCTCCAGCACTGGCTGGCGCACGGTTTCGATCCGGGCAGCGGCGGTCATCGCGCGCCTCCCGCTGCGGCATCAGCGACGCCTCGGTCGGCGGCGAGACCGCGCCAGCTATCGCGATAGAAGGCAAGCCCGGTGAAGCTCGAGGCGCGTACGGGCTCTGGCGCCTCGGCGGCAAATTCGCGTCCAACACTCTCGAAGGCCAGAGCCGCTGCTCCGGTGGCGCTGCCCTCCAGCGTGGCGCCCTGCATGAAGGCCTGGCCGGGACGCAGCTGCGCCAGCAGGCTGGCAAGCAGGCCGCCACTGTTCAGCCCGCCATCGACGATCACCGTGTTGTTCGAATGGATCAGGTCGAGACACAGATCGACCATCAGCGCGACGTAGAGCAGCGCCACGGCCGCGCGCTCATCCGCGGTTGGTGCGCGCCCGACCAGTTCGCCGCGATGGCCAGGCATCGGCCCGCCCGCCGCGAAGCTCGGCAGCGCCATGATGCAGGCGTCGATCACCTGCTGTACGGCTGAGGGGGTGATCGCGCCCTGCCAACCGTTGCTGATCGTCGCGAACTCACGGCCGCCCATGAAGCGGACGGTCGGCACCGGGCCGCCATCGACATCGACATTGACCAGCATGTCGCGATCGCGATCGAGCGCGTCGAGCGGGCAGTCCGGATTGAGCACCACAACCCAGGTGCCGGTCGAGACGACGGTGACCGGACCAAGCGCCTGCCGACGATAGGCATGGAGCGCCGCATTGCTGTCATGGACACCGGTGTGGATGGCGATCGGCCGCGCCGCCTCGCCGAAGCGCTGCTCGCCGATGACCGCGCCGGCACGCTCGAAGGCGGGCATCTGGCCGCGCCATCCCTCGGCGTCGACCAGCGTGGAGAAATCGCGCTTGCGCGGCGCCCACAGATGCGAGTGGCAGCCGAGATAGGACACCTCCGAAACCGCCCGGCCGCCAAAGCGCCAGCTCCAGTATTGGGGATAACCGAGGATCGATTTGGCGGCGGCGAACACGCTTGGTTGCACCGTCTGCAGCCACAGCATGTGGCGACCATAGTTGAAGCCGAGCGGCAGGCGCGGCGAGAAGGTCTCGGCGAAATCCGGAATGCGGCGATCGATCTGCGCGGCAATCTCGGCCGGCGGCTCCTGCTCGTAGTCGAGTATCGGATGCGTCAGCGCCGCATCGTCGACCAAGGCAAAGGTGCAGCCATGGCCCGAAACCATCAAGCCCTCTATGCCATGGATGTCGACCGCCTCGCCGACGGCGCGCGCCGCCCAATCGTGAAGCGCTGCTTCGTCGAGCACGCTGAAGCCGCCTTCGCGCGTCCAGTTCGGCTGGGTCCGGCGCTCACCTAGAATCTGCCCGTCCTGACCGAAGACGAACAGCTTCGAGTTGGTCTTGCCGAAGTCGAGGACAGCCACCTTCACTGGACGGCTCTTGAGGCAGAGGCGATCCGCACCATGACGCCGGCGTTTTCGAGCATGCGTGCGTCGGCATCGGAAAGGCCGTCATCGGTCACCAGCGTCCCGATGCGCGACAACGGCAGCGCGACGTTGCGCGCGTGGATCGACAGTTTGCGGCTGTCGGCCAGCACCACGATCTGGTCGGCGCAGAGACTGAGTTCGGCGATGGAGCGGACCAGCAGCGGATGCGATTCCAGCACGCCCTCCGGGCCAATGCCTTGCGCGCCTAGAAAGAACTTCGATGCGTAGAAAGGCACGGACTGGGTGAGCGAATGGATGATGCCAGGCTCGCGATGCAGTTCGCCGCCGGCAACGGTCAGGCTGCAATGGCCGTGGTCGCTCAAATAGGCCACGAGCGGCATCGAGTTGGTAAAAAGCCGGATGTTGCGGTCGGCGAGCTTGGCGCCGAGATGGAAGCAGGTCGAACCGCCATGCACGATGACGGCGTCGCCATCGCGCACCATGGTCGCCGCGAGAGCGGCGATCTGCCGCTTGGCTTCGACCGCGAGATCGCGGTTCTCGTCGTAGGACCTGGCAGAGGCGACGCCCGCCTGCGCAGCGCCATCGAGCGCCGAGATGCCGCCATAGACCTTGCGTGCTTCGCCTGCCTCGTCGATCTTGTCGATGTCGCGCCGCACCGTCGCAGCCGACACGCCGAGCCGCTCCTGCAGCTCGCGCACCGAGGCGAAGGGGCGATCCCGCAACAGCTCGACGATCTGACGCTGGCGGCCGGAGTCGCTCAACGGATACCCTCCCGAAATGCCATTTTGCCACGGCAATTGGTGCAACTTACTCAACAGAGATCAGATTGCAAGCTTGATTTGGTGGGATAAGATCACTATTGACGTAACTTACTCGCCGCTGCGATACCAGCGTCACTCGCTGTCCCGGCTACGGGGATCCAAAGCCGTGGCTAGGCGGTCGGTTTGTGAAGGAGTTTCGATGGCAATCAATGCGGATGCGCAGGAATTGGCTGCTTTGCGGTCGCTTTCGGCCAGCATCGGGCGCGACCCGCACTTGACCCAGGCCGCGGGCGGCAACACGTCGCTGAAAGCCGGCGACACGCTCTGGATCAAGGCTTCCGGCACCTGGTTGAAGGACGCGCTCGCCGAGGACATCATGGTCCCGGTGGCGATCTCGCCGCTGCTCAGGGCTGTCGAACGGCGCGACCCGGCCGCCGATCAGCCACAGGGTTTCGCCATCGAGGCGCTCAACGCCCGCAAGCTGCGTCCTTCGATCGAGACCACGGTTCACGCGCTGATGCCGCAGCGCGTCGTTCTGCATGTCCATTGCGTCGATACCATTTCGCTTGCCGTGCAGGCCGACTGCGAGGCTCAAGTCGCCAAGCGCCTGGACGGCCTCGAATGGGCGTATGTCCCCTATCGCCGGCCGGGCCTGCCGCTTGCCCAGGGCATTGCCGAGCGCCTTCGGCCTGGTGTCGATGTGCTGATCCTTGCCAATCATGGCCTGGTCGTCGCAGCCGAAACCGTCACCGGCGCCGAGGCGCTGCTGCGTCGCGTCACAGGGTTGCTGGCGCGGCCGCCCCGCGAGGTGGCGGAGCCAGACATCGCGGCATTGACGACGCTCATCGGACGCACCGGTCACAGGCTGCCGGCGGATGTCGAAGCGCATGCCGTCGCGATCGATCCTGACAGCTGCCGCATGGCGTCGGGAGGCAGCCTCTATCCCGATCACGTCATCTTTCTCGGCCAGGGTTCGGTCGTGGCGAGACCCGGTGAGGATGTGATGCGTGTCACCGAACGGTGCGGCACGGCACCGGTGGCGATCCTGTTTCCCGGGCTTGGGGTGTTGATGCGCGGCGACGCCAGTCCCGGCGCCGATGCCATGCAACGCTGCCTCGCCGACGTGACGGCGCGGGTCGACGTCGCGGCGAAGCTGAACTATCTGACCGCCGCCGAGAACGACGAACTGATCAACTGGGACGCCGAGCAGTATCGCCAGAAACTCAATGCAGCCGGCGGCTGAGATGGCGTTGTCAACCGGCCCAGTTTCGATCGGTATCGACATCGGCACATCAGGCGCCCGCGCCGTCGCCATGCGGCAGGACTTTTCGATTGCCGCGCGTTCCGCCGTTCCACTCGACAGATTTGGCCAGAACGCCCGCGACCCGTCCGCATGGTGGTCAGCGGTCGGCGCGGCGCTGGCGGAACTGCTTTCGGGCATTGATCGCGCGGCGGTGCGCTCGATCGCCGTCGACGGCACTTCCGGCACGCTGCTGCCGGTCGACGGCGCCGGACGACCGCTGGCTGAGCCGTTGATGTACAACGACAAGGTCGACGACGACGCCATTCTGGCGGTGATCGCGCGCGAGGCGCCGGCCGCGAGCGCAGCCCGTGGGGCGACGTCCGGTCTCGCCAAGGCGCTGTCGTCCCAGCGCCAGCCCGGCGTCGCCGCGGTGCTGCATCAGGCCGACTGGATCGCGGCACAGTTTTCCGGCCGCTTCGACATCAGCGACGAGAACAATGCCTTGAAAACCGGCTACGACGTCGAGGCCCGCCGCTGGCCGGACTGGATCGCGGCGACCGGCATGCGCATGGGATTCCTGCCTGGTGTCGTCAAGCCGGGCGATGTCACGGGAAAGCTCACCGCGAGCGCAGCGGACCGGTTCGGCCTGGCGCGCGACGTCGCCGTGGTCGCCGGCACGACGGATGGCTGCGCGTCGTTCCTGGCGACGGGGGCTGCGGCAGTTGGCGACGGCGTCACCGCGCTGGGGTCCTCGCTGACCATCAAGATACTCTCCGACCGGCCGATCTCGGCGCCGCAGTTCGGCATCTACAGCCACCGGCTGGGAGATGCCTATCTGGCGGGTGGTGCGTCGAATTCGGGCGGCAAGGTGCTGGCGCAGCATTTTTCTCTCGCGCGCATCATCGAATTGAGTGCGGCAATGGACCCCATGACCGAGACCGGCCTCGACTATTATCCGCTTCCCGCGGTTGGCGAACGCTTTCCCGTGGCCGATCCTGCTCTGCCGCCACGCCTGACGCCGCGGCCGGCCGACGACGCCGACTATCTGAAAGCCATGTTCGAGGGCATCGCGGCGATCGAGGCGCTCGGCTATCGCCGGCTTGCCGAACTCGGCGCCCCCCGATTGACGTCGATCAGAAGTGTCGGCGGCGGTGCTGCAAACGCCGCCTGGACCGCGATCCGGCAGCGCAAGCTGGGTGTCGATTTTCTGCCGGCGCTCTCGGACGAGGCGGCCGCCGGCACGGCGCGGCTGGCGCTGATGGGCGCAATCGCAGCGGGGCTGTTGTGAGCACGAAACCAGTCGACCATCTCGACGGCATCGGAGCGCTGGTCGAGCGCTATCAGGTGTTCCTGCTCGATCAGTTCGGCGTGCTGCACGACGGCACGAACCCCTATCCGGGCGCCGTGGAGGCGTTGTCGGCGCTGAAGCGAGCAGGCAGGACGATCGTGCTGGTCTCGAATTCCGGCAGGCGGGCGCGGCCCAATGAGGCCCGCCTGCTGAAGCTCGGCTTCGAACCAGGAAGCTGGGATCAATTTGTCTCTTCCGGCGAGATCGCGTGGCGGTCCTTCCACGAAATGGCGATATCGGGAAAGCTGCGCCCAAGCACAAAGTGCCTGCTGATCAGCCGCGAAGGCGACCGCTCGGCGATTGAAGGCCTGCCTTTCGTGTTGACCGGGGGCGGCGACGATGCCGAGCTGGTGCTGATCGCCGCCAGTGAGGGCGACCATTACGATATCGAGCACTATCGCCGGCTTTTTGTGCCGGCAGCGATGCGGCAGGTGCCGTGCTTCTGCACCAATCCCGACAAGATCATGCTGACGGCAGTGGGGCCTCGCTTTGGCGCCGGCCAGCTTGCGGATCTCTACGAGAGCCTCGGCGGTAGCGTCACCCGCATCGGCAAGCCCTACACGCCGATCTTCGACGCCGCGCTGGCGCTGGCGGGCAACCCGGACCGCAGCAGCGTGGTCTGTGTCGGCGACAGCGTCGAACACGATGTCGCCGGTGGAATTGGTGCCGGCGTGGCGACCGCGCTGGTCTTGTCCGGGATATTGGCGGATACCCGTGACCTGGCAGAGCTTTTCGACAGTCTGGATGCCTACCCCGATTACACCACGGACAGTTTCAGATTCGCTGATTGAGATCGGCAGCTTCCGAGGGTTGGGCGCTGCCATGGTGATCGTTCCGTCGTTGGTGCTGCTTTCGGTGGCGCAGCCCTTTGGCTGCTGTTGCCAGTTCACATCCGGTTGGTCGGAGGCTATTGAACTGCATGCGTGATTTTCAACTCCCCGGACGGTCGCCGGTTCGTGCGACGGAAGCGATGGCCGCGACATCGCACCCGCTGGCGACGCTGGCGGCGATCGAGATGCTGCGGTCCGGCGGCAATGCAATGGACGCGGCCGTGTGCGCGGCGGCGGTGCAGGCGGTGGTCGAGCCGCAATCGACGGGTATCGGCGGCGACTGTTTCGTCCTCTATTGTCCCAACGGTCAAGGCGAGGTTCTGGCCTTCAACGGCTCAGGTCGCGCACCTGCGGCAGCAGAGGCGCAGTGGTATCTGGACAAGGGGTTCGACGAACTGCCTGAGTCCGGTCCGCACGCGGTCACCGTGCCGGGCGCCGTCGACGCGTGGTGCCGGCTGCTCGATGATCACGGCAGGAAGGGCATCGACGCCGCGCTCGCACCGGCCATACGTTACGCCGAACAGGGTTATGTCGTCCAAGACCGCGTGGCCTTCGACTGGGCTGAAAGTGCCGGATTGCTGGCCGCCGACGAACATGCCGCGCGGATATTTCTGCCGGATGGAAAGGCGCCGCTGGCCGGCGAGCTGCACCGGCAGCCGCAACTGGCCGAGACCCTGCGCATTGTCTCGCGCCGTGGCCGTGCCGGCTTCTATGAAGGCGAGGTCGCCGACGACATGGTTTCGCGTCTGCGCGCGCTTGGCGGGCTGCATGCGCTCGAGGATTTTTCGGCGACGAAGGGCGACTATGTCAGGCCCGTCGGCACATCCTACCGAGGTTACGACATTCATCAGATGCCGCCGAACAACCAGGGGCTGACGGCACTGATCATGCTGAACGTGCTGTCGGGCTTCTCGCTCGGTTCGCTGGAACCGAACGGCGCCGAGCGCTTTCATCTCGAGATCGAGGCGGGGCGGCTTGCCTATCAGGACCGCGACAATTTCATCGGCGACCAGAACCAGGTCCATGTCCCCGTGCAGCAGTTGTTGTCCAGATCCCATGCCGACCAGCTTCGCGCCGAGATCGATCCGGCGCGCGCAATGACGCATCTGCCACGCCTGGAGCTTCAGCCCAGCGATACCGTCTACATCTCGGTGGTCGACCGCGACCGTAATGCGGTCAGCTTCATCAACTCGACCTTTGGTTCGTTCGGCAGCGGCGTGGTCGGCCCCAGGACCGGCGTCGTCCTGCAGAATCGCGGCAGCAGCTTCCGCCTGGCGGCGGACCACCCAAACCGCATCGCACCGGGAAAACGCCCGATGCACACCATCATGCCGGGCATGGTGACAGCCAAGGGCAGGGCAGTCATGCCGTTTGGCGTGATGGGCGGCGGCTACCAGCCGTTCGGCCATGTCCATTTGCTCACCAACATGATCGACTTCGGCATGGACCCGCAGGAGGCGCTGGATGCGCCACGCGTGTTTTACCGACAGAACACTGTGGAGGCCGAGCGTGGCGTTCCGGCCGACGCGATCGCCGGCCTGCGCGAGCGAGGTCACGACGTGTCCGTCCCAACCGAGCCGCATGGCGGCGGCCAGCTGGTGCTGATCGACTGGGACAAGGGTACGCTTACCGGCGCGTCCGATCCGCGCAAGGATGGTTGCGCGCTGGGTTACTGACGGTCCGCTGCGCCCTGCGTGCTGGTCCTGTTCAGTTTTGGCGCTGCCGCCACCAGCGCCTTGCCGATCGCCGACTGCGGGGTACCGATGACCGCGCGGGCGTTGCCGCTTTCGGCGACGCGGCCGGCATCGAGAATGACGACACGATGGGCGATGGCGCTGATGACGCCGAGATCATGCGAAATGAACAGATAGGCGATCCGTTGCTCGCGTTGCAGATCAAGCAGCAATTGCAGGATCTGCCGGCGCACCGATACGTCGAGCGCGGACACCGCCTCGTCGAGGATGATCAGCGACGGGTTTGGGGCGATGGCGCGAGCGATCGCGATGCGCTGGCGCTGGCCGCCCGAGATCTCGTGGATGGCACGAGCGGCGAGATCAGCGCTCAGGCCGACGCGCTCGAGCAGAGCGGCGATGCGGCGCGGGCGTTCTGATCGGGCTGCGATGCCATGGATGCGCAAGGGATCGTCAAGCACACGCGCCACGCTGGCGCGCGGATTGAAGGCGGCGAGCGGGTCCTGGAAGACCATTTGCACGCGCGCGCGCCGGGCGCGCAACGCAGTATCGTTCAGGGACAGGAAATCGCCACCTTCGAACTCGATGCGGCCGGCGTCCGGTTCGGTCAGCCGCAGCAGCAGCCGCGCGACCGTCGACTTGCCGCTGCCGGAAGGGCCGGCCAGCGCCAGCGTCTCGCCGGCCTCGATATGAAAGGAGACATCATCGACGGCGGCTATTGCCTTGCCGCCGCGACGATATCGTTTGGTCAGGCCGGAAACAGCCAGCAATGGACTGCTCACCGCGACGCTCCTGACTGCTGCAGCAGCGGTTCGGCGTCGAGGCCGAGATGGGCGTTAAGCAGCGCTCTTGTGTAGGCGTGGCGCGGACTAGCGACGATCTGCGCCGTCGTGCCGAGCTCGACCAGCTCGCCGTGCCGGAACACGGCGATGCGCTCGGCCAGCTCGGCGGCCAGCGCGATGTCGTGGCTGACGAACAGCAGCGTCATGCCGTCCTCGGCCACCAATTGCCGGATCAGCGCGACGATCTCGGCCTGCACGATGGTGTCGAGCGCGCTGGTCGCCTCATCGGCGATCAGCAGTTTCGGACCGGCCGCAATCGCCGCGGCGATCGCCACGCGCTGCTTCTGGCCGCCGGAAAGCTGGTGCGGGTAGGCGCGCAAGGCGGCGTCCGGGTCGGGCAGGCGGACGCGTTCGAGCAGGGTTTTTGCCTTGGCATAGGATTGCGACCAAGTAAGACCGAGATGCGTGTGCGCGACTTCCGCGATCTGCTCGCCGACTGCCATTACCGGATCGAGGCTGGCCGACGGGTCCTGGAAGACGAAGCCGATGTCGCGACCTCCGAGGGGGGTGCGGGTGGGTTTGGCGGCGGATTTTAGAGGCTTGCGTTCTGTGAGACCCCCCTCTGTCCTGCCGGACATCTCCCCCTCAAGGGGGGAGATTGCGCTCTCAACTCCGCCTTCGCCATTCTCCAAGGTTGCAGGAGGGGACCCAACAGCGAAACTGCCAATCTCCCCCCTTGAGGGGGAGATGTCCGGCAGGACAGAGGGGGGTGCCT
>NZ_JBVVPV010000072.1:0-16898 GCF_055811735.1 Mesorhizobium sp. WSM4850
TTGCGACATCGATGGCGTGAGCCACCACGAAAGCGCAAATTTCAGTCCATGCCAAAACTATCTTAGCGCATATGCCCCATGGGGGGAGATGTCCGGCAGGACAGAGGGGGGCGCTGTCCCGCCTGCGTTTTGGCCATTGTTGAACCCAGTCCCCTCACGCCGAATGCACCGGGTCGAGCGTAACCTTGTAGAGTTCATTGTCGTCGCGATCCATCAGCCGTACCGTCATCTGTTCAGTGGCGCCATCGATGTCGACGAGGCCGAAGAACTGCAGGCCGGCCGAGGGTGGCAGGTTCTGCCCCTGCTCGGCGGTTGGCGCCTTGATGAATTTCAGCTCCGGGCCGAAGGTCATGTCGAAATCATTGGGTCCATAGGTGCCGGCATGGAGCGGACCCGAGACGAATTCCCAGAACGGATTGAAGTCCTGGAACTGCGCCTTGTCGGGATTGTAGTAATGCGCCGCCGTGTAATGCACGTCGGCGGTCAGCCAGACGGTGTTGGTGATGCCGGCATTCTTTATGTAGCGAAGGAGGTCGGCAATTTCCAGTTCGCGGCCCTTGGCCGGGCCATTGTCGCCATTGCTGACGGCCTCGGCGCCGGCCTTGTTGGTGGCGTCGTTCCAGACGACGAGACCAAGCGGCATGTCGGCGGCGATGATTTTCCAGGTCGCGTTGGAGTTTGCCAGTTCGCGCTTCAGCCACTTCATCTGCTGTTCGCCGAGGATGCGCGATTGCGGCGTCACCGTATCCTGCATGCCAGGACCGTTGGCGCCGCGATAGGAGCGCATGTCGAGGAAGAACACGTCGAGCAGCGGCCCGTAGGCGATCTTGCGATAGACGCGGCCCGGTTCCGACGGCTCGTAGCGGATCGTCGTCATCTCGTGGAAGGCGCGTGCCGCGCGTGCCGCCAGCACATGGATGTTTTTTTCCGAGTAGCGGTCGTCGGCGCTCAGGTTCTTCGAATCCGACCAGTTGTTGACCACCTCGTGATCGTCCCACTGGTAGAAGGTCGGGCAGATGGCGTTGAGCCCCAGCACGTTCTTATCCATCATGTTGTACTTCCACTGGCCGCGGTACTCGTCCAGCGTCTCGGCAACCTTGCGCTTTTCGTCGATGAGGACCTTGTTCTTCCACTTGCTGCCGCCGGGAAGCTCGACCTCGTCCTTCATCGGGCCGTCGGCATAGATGGTGTCGCCGGAATGCAGGAAGAAGTCGGGCGTATGCTTGCCGATCGTGGCATAAGTCTTCATGCCGGTGTCGTCGATGCCCCAGCCCTGGCCGGCGGTATCGCCCGACCAGGCGAAGCGGATGTCGCGTTTCGAGGCCGGCGCCGTGCGGAAGCGGCCGACGATCGGCTCGGAGACGGCGTTGATGTCGGCAAGATCGGCCGCGACCATGCGGTAGAAGATGTCCTGGTCGGAGGTGAGGTCGGTGAGCAGCCGCTTTACCGTGTAATCGCTGGCCGGCGACGTATCGAGCGGCGCAAGGCGCAAGGGATTGGCGAAATTCTCCGTCGACGAGACTTCGAACATGACGCGCGAAGGGCGGTCGGTCCGCGTCCACACCACGCCACTGGCTGCGTCGACATCGCCCGACTGGATGCCATGGGTGAAGGCGGGCCGCTGATTGGCGCGCGAATAATAGGGAAGCGCGAGGCCCGATACGCCGACGAGGCCGGCGGCGCTCGCCGACGTGACAAAAGCGCGGCGCGAAATCTTGTTCATGGCTGTCTCCTGGATGGCTTAAACATCGCCGCCAAGGTCCAGCGTCAATGTTTCACGCACATCTCGAAACCATGAAGGTTTTCTGACGATCAACAGGCTGGCGAATCTCCCCCCTCGAGGGGGAGATGTCGCCGAAGGCGACAGAGGGGGTCGTGTCGCGTGGAGCGCCAACCTCCTGCGTCTGCGATAAGGGGCCGAGCCCGGTCGGACCGACCCCCTCTGGCCGCTTCGCGGCCATCTCCCCCTCAAGGGGGGAGATTAGCGCTCGGCCGTCACAGCTCAAGCCGCCTGCGGGTTCGGCTCGAAGGCCGGACGGCTGGTGTTGATCAACAGCGAGATGCAGGCTGCGGCTATTGCCGTCATGCCGGCGATGAGGAAGGCAAGTTCGTAATTGCCCTGCAATTCACGCATGGTGCCGCCGAAGAAGGCGGCCGCCGCTGCACCCACCTGATGGCCGGCGACGATCCAGCCGAAGACGATCGGCCCGCTGCGGTCGCCGAACGCCTCGTTCGACAGCCTGAGCGTCGGCGGCACGGTGGCGATCCAGTCCAATCCGTAGAGCACGGCGAAGATGATCAGGCTGGTCGACGAAAAGCCGGAATAAGGCAGATAGATCAGCGACAGGCCGCGGATGCCATAATAGACGCCGAGCAGCTTGCGCGGGTCGAAACGGTCGGTGAGCCAGCCCGACAGCGTCGTGCCGATCAGGTCGAAGATGCCCATCAGCGACAGCAGGCCGGCGGCTTGCACCTGGCCGATGCCCATGTCGCCGCAAAACGCGATCAGGTGCGTTCCGACCAGTCCGTTGGTGGTGAAGCCACAGATGAAGAAAGTGGCGAACAGATACCAGAACACCCGCGTGCCGGCGGCACGACGCAGCGTGCTGAGCGTGTGGGTGAGGAAATTGCCCTGCGAGGCCGGCGGAACCGGCGGCACGTCGTCGACGTCCGCGCCGTAGCGCACCATGCCGATCGCGGACGGCCGTTCCGGCACCAGCAGCCAGACCAGCGGCACCAGGCAGGCGGTGGCGACCGCAATGGCGATGGCGACAGGCTTCCAGCCGCCCGACTGCGCGAGCGCGGCGAGCAGCGGCAGGAACACCAGCAGGCCGGTGGCGGCCGAGGCCGACATCAGCCCCATCACCAGGCCGCGATTGGTCTTGAACCAGCGATTGACGATGGTGGCGCCGAGCACCGTGGCGACCGCGCCGGAACCGACGCCGGAGAATACGCCCCATGTGAGAAGCAGGTGCCAGGGCTGGGTCATCAACAGGCTGAGCGCCGTCGAGCCCGACATCAGCACCAGCGACGCCAGCAGCGTGCGGCGCAGCCCGATCCGTTCCATCAGTGCCGCGGCAAACGGCCCGGTCAGGCCGTAGAGGAAGATGCCGATGGCCGCGGCGAGCGAGACGACATCGCGCCGCCAGCCGAAACTCTCCTCCAGCGGCAGCATCATGACGGCCGGCGCCGACCGCAGGCCCGCCGCGATCAGCAGGCACAGGAAAATGACGGCGGCCACGACGAAAGCATAGCGCTGGCCAAACGGGCGGGATCGAGCTATCATGTTACTGACCGGTACGTTGCAATGCATGGGAGCATACGTACCGATCGGTAACATTGTCAAGCAGGCAACGGCACGTCCAAGAATGAAAAGCATTGAACCAGCGATCAAAGCGGATGAACGGCCCCGCGCGGGCGAAAAAATCCTTCGCGTTGCCCGCGACCTGTTCTACCGGCAAGGCATCAGGGCGATCGGCGTCGACGAGATCGTGCGGCGCGCTGGCGTCACCAAGCCCAGCCTCTATCGCAGCTTTCCCTCCAAGGACGAATTGGCCGCGTCCTATCTGCGGCAATACGACCTCGAGTTCTGGGCCCGCTTCGACGCGGCGGTGGCTGCCCATCCCGGCAATCCGCGCGCGCAGATCGCCGCCTTCCTGACCCGCATCGGCAAGCGCACGCAAAAGCCCGACTATCGCGGCTGCGGCATGACCAATGCGGCCGTCGAATATCCCGAACGTGGCCACCCGGCCCGCGTGGTGAGCGAGGCCAACAAGCAGGAATTGCGCCGACGCCTGCGCGCCATGGCGGCGGCAATGGGTGCCGGCGACGCCGATACGCTGGGCGACGGGCTGCTGCTCCTGATCGAAGGCGCCTATATCAGTGGCCAGCTGTTCGGGGCCGGCGGACCGGCGAAGTCTGTGGCCAGCAATGCCGACCTGCTGATAGAAGCGAGCTTGAAGAAATAGCGTTTGACGATACCGTGCGGTAGCCCCGAAACGGAGTTGCCCGCGATGCGTGCTCTTTTGCTGATCCCGCTTGCCCTCGCCGGCCTCTGCCAGCCTGCCCGGGCCGGCGACATTTCCAGCGCCTACACCGATCTCGACTGGAGGAAGGACTGCGTGACCTACGCGCAGGCGGAAGAAGGCGACGGCGACTGGGCCAGTCTCGCCTGTTCTGGCTATCGCGGCTATCCGGTGCTGATCGCCTACGACGACGCCCGGGAATCGCTGTTTTATGGTTTTCCGCCCAGCGACATGACCCCAGTCTGGGAAAGTTTTGTCGCCTTCAACTCGGCGGCATCCAAACTCGAGTGGCGCATCGAGACGAACGGCGATCGCGCCGTCCCGTTTGCGGTCATCCATCGGCGCTCGATCAGCAATCCCGAGGTGGAGAACAAACCGACCGACGTGCTGATCGTCGCCAAGGTCGGCCAACCGGAGACCTATGAAGGCTGCACCGTCGGCCTGGTGCTGGCCACCGGCAACCCCGGCGCCAACGACCAGGCACGCAAGCTCGCCGACGAGAAGGCGCGGACCTTTGCCTGCGGCAAGGACAAGCGCGTGGTTATCGGCAACGCACCCGCTTTCGGCCGCGTCGACAATTAGGAGCGCGTCGCATTGAAAAGTAACGTCGGTCAGCGCTGCCCCTCATTGCCCTGCCGGGCATTTCTCCCCGTATAGTGACGGGGAGAAAGACGCAGCCATCAATGGTTTCGCCAATTACCACCGTTGCTGAATGGGCGCCAAGGTCGAGGTCAGCGGGCTTCTCCCCGTTCACGGGGAGAAGGTGCCGGCAGGCGGATGAGGGGCGGCGCTACGCCAGCAGTTTGCTCGCAACTTCAGGCTTTCGGCTACTTGCTTGCCTTGGCCCGTTCGATCGCCTCGACAATCATCTTCTTGGCGTAGGCGGCGTCGTGCCAGCCCTCGATCTTGACCCATTTGCCGGGTTCGAGATCCTTGTAGTGCTCGAAGAAGTGCTGCACCTGCTGGCGGGTGATGTCGGGCAGGTGCGTGTATTCGGTGACGTTCTCGTAGCGCAGCGTAAGCTTGGGCGACGGCACCGCGATGATCTTTTCGTCGAGGCCGGAATTGTCCTCCATCACCAGCACGCCGATCGGCCGCACATTGATGACGCAACCCGGCACCAGCGCCCGCGTGTTGCAGACCAGCACGTCGATCGGGTCGCCGTCACCCGACAGCGTGTGCGGCACGAAGCCGTAATTGCCGGGATAGCGCATCGAGGTGTGCAGGAAGCGGTCGACGAACAGCGTGCCGGCCTCCTTGTCCATCTCGTACTTGATCGGCTCGCCGCCGATCGGCACCTCGATGATGACGTTGATGTCCTCCGGCGGGTTCTTTCCGATGGCGATGGCTTCGATACGCATGGCTTTTGTCCCTCTTTCGATTGGAAACCGATAGCGGGCAGCGGCGCATGGTGCAATGCGGCGAATGGTACTGAAATCGGCTGAGGGTGCTGGTGAGAGGGGTATCGAGCCGTCACTCCCAGACGAAGGCGACCTTCTTCAGAGCCTTCTGCTCGAAAACCTCGACTCCCTCGGCGACGTCGCGGCCGCCGGCGCCGGCATAGAAGACGAGCGCGTTCTGGTTGTCCTCCAGCGCCCACACCACCATGCCTTTCAGCCCGTGGTCTGCCAGTCGCGCCCGTGCTGCCGAGAATAGCCGGCTGCCGAGCCCGATGCCCTGATATTCCGGGCGCACGTAAAGTTCGTAGATCTCGCCCTGCTGCTTGAGCTCGCGGGCGCGGTTCTTGCCGATCGTGGCGTAGCCGGCAACCTTGCCGCCGATCTCGACAACCAGGACGGTGGCGGCGCGGCGGATGGCGTTCGCCCACCAGTCGGCGCCGCGGCGGTTGATCATCGATGTCAGCGTGCGATGCGGGATGATGCCGGAGTAGGCGCCGCGCCAGGCCAGCAGATGCACGTCGGCGATGGCGCTTGCGTCGCGCGGCTCGGCTTTCCTGATGTCGATGCTCAGCGTCTTCATGATTGGTTAACCATAAACCCGCATCGCCCGATTGCAAGAGTCCGGTCAGCGGCTCCCAAGCTTTCGCACAGACGATAGACGTGCCGTTGAGTGCTGAAGAAAACGTTCGTAGCGACTCAGATTTCGACCAGATGGTCGTCGAGTTCGTTGCTGTCGCCGGAAGAAACCGGGAAATGCTCGGCCAGCACCGCAGCCGTCGCTTCGATCGCCTTGATGAAGCCGTCGGCGAGACGATCGTCGCGGGCATGCGCGGTAAGGTCGCGGACGACGCCGTCCCATACATCCTGGCCGACGCGGCTGTCGATGCCGCTGTCGGCGATCACTTCGGCGTAGTGCTCGGCAATCGAAACGAACACCAGCACGCCGGTGCGCGCCGTGGTGCGGTGGACGTTGCGGGCGAGGAACTGCTTTATCGCATTGGCGTGCGCGGCCTGGTAACGCAGCCGTCTCGGCACCAGATGGATGCGCAAGCCGGGCAGCGCCCACAACAGCACAAGCACCGAGGCCATCGCCAGAAGCTGGGCAATGACGAAATGCGGCAAGCGGATCGACAGCCACCACGCTTCCAGCCCGTAACCGACGGCGAGGCTGACGACGAGCATCGCCAGCGTCGCCATGAAGGCGGCCGGAAAGAAATAGCCGTCGCTGGCATAGGCGACGACGCAGTAGATTTCGCCGTCGGTGTTTGATTCGGCGACGCGGATCGC
Source organism: Mesorhizobium sp. WSM4850 (assembly GCF_055811735.1). Classification (NCBI taxonomy): domain Bacteria; kingdom Pseudomonadati; phylum Pseudomonadota; class Alphaproteobacteria; order Hyphomicrobiales; family Phyllobacteriaceae; genus Mesorhizobium; species Mesorhizobium sp. WSM4850. The sequence goes on from NZ_JBVVPV010000072.1 coordinate 6,713, forward strand.
TTTGGCGATGCGGTCATGATCCTCGGGGCTGATCGGTCGAGTTGCCATGTCGTGTCTCACCAGCTTCCTGAAGATCCGCCGCCACCGGACGAGCCGCCGCCGCCCGAAAACCCGCCACCGCCTGAGCCGCCTCCGCCCGAGGACCAGCCGCCCCCGCCGGACGACCAGCCGCCAGAAGATTGTCGGCCCGGTTCGAAAATCATGCCCAGCCAGCGATAGCGGCCGGGGCCGAGTTTCCGGCCGAAGATCGGCGGCAGGATGGAGGCGGCGATGCTGCCGAAGAAGATGATCGCCCAGATGCTTATGAAGATCGCAAAGAACAGATCGTCGGTGTTGAATGGCGGCTGCTGGTTGCGGGTCCCGCGCGCTTCCAGCTCTTCCGGATTGCCTTCCAGCACCATGACCATGTCGTCGACGGCCTTCATTATGCCGCCGGAGAAATCGCCGGCGCGGAAGGCCGGCACCATGTCGATTTCGATGATCAGCCTGGTGTGCAGGTCGGTCAGCGTGCCTTCCAGCCCGTAGCCGACCTCGATGCGCATCTTGCGGTCGTCTTTGGCGACCAGCAAAAGCACGCCATTGTCCTCGCCGGCCTGGCCGAGCTTCCAGGCGCGGAACAGCCGGTTGGCATAGGGCTCGATTTCCTCGCCGTCGAGGCCAGGAAGCGTCGCGACGACGATCTGGTCAGAGCTCTTGGCCTCGAAATCCGCAAGCTTGCGGGTCAGCGCCGCCTCCGTCGCGGCATCGATGATGCCGGCATTGTCGACGACCCGCCCGGTCAGGGCAGGCAATTCGGCGGCAAGGGTGGCGAGGGGGAGGAAGAGGGCTAAGTAGAGAACGGCTAGAGCAACCGGCAGGAATGCAAGGCTTGCGTTCCGTCCCACCCCCCTTGAGGGGGAGATGTCCGGCAGGACAGAGGGGGGTGGGACGGAGTATAAGGTCAATGGAACTGCGCTCGCTAAGCGCCGATCACCCGCCCTGCTGCGTGCCGAAATCGACCTTCGGCGTCTGCATCTTGTCTTCCTCGATGGTGAAATTGGCGAATGGCTGATTGTCGCGGAACCACAGGGTCGCCCAAATCACCGACGGGAAGGTCCGCAGCGTCAGATTATACTCCCGCACCGCCTCGATATAGTCGCGGCGGGCGACCGAAATGCGGTTCTCGGTGCCTTCGAGCTGCGCCTGCAGCGCCAGGAAATTCTGGTTGGCCTTGAGGTCGGGATAATTCTCCACCACTGCCAGCAACCGCGACAGCGCGCTGGTCAGGCCGGCTTGACTGTCCTGGAATCTCTTGACCGCTTCCGGATCGCTCAGCGCGTCGGGCGTCACCGTCACCTGCGTCGCCTTGGCGCGCGCCTCGACCACGGCATCGAGCGTATCCTTCTCATGCGCCGCATAGCCCTTGACCGTCTCGACCAGGTTGGGAATGAGATCGGCGCGGCGCTGGTACTGGTTCAGCACCTGGCTCCATGCGGCCTTGGCGTTTTCCTCCGCCGTCGGAATGGTGTTGTAGCCGCAGCCGGCCAGCAGCGGCAGCACGATCGCCATCATCAGCAAGGCTGGCAGGTTGCGGAAGACGAAAGGGGAGGAAAGGGCAGGCATGGAAAAATCCCTCAACAGACTGACGGGCGAAGCATTACCACAATCCGCGCGCAAGAACATGACCTCAACCTGGGCGCTGCTGGTGCTTTACCATTCACTGTCAGGCCCTGTAACTGGCCGGGCGAACAGGTTAAAGTCGCTGCGAAAACAGGGTATAGCCATGGCGGGACGCCAGGACAGCGACGACGAATCGCGCCGCATCATCGAGCGCGTGGCAAGTGAAACCGACCCGGCCTCGTCCGTTGCGCGGACGGCCAAGGGCGCGCGCGATGACGTCACTGCAGCAGACGCCGACCGGGCGGACCCGATCGAATATTGGGGCACGCGCATTGGCCGGGCGCTCGGGCTCATTGTCGGCATTGGCCTGTTGATCTGGCTCGTGCTTTTCATCATCCAGAGTTAGGAACCTCGTGAGCACCGAAGAATACGACGCGCCGCGCGCGGTTATCGTCATTTCCAGCCATGTCGCGCGCGGCTCGGTCGGCAACCGCGCCGCGGTCTTTGCGCTGGAGACGCTGGGCTTTCCGGTGTGGGCGGTGCCGACCGTCATCCTGCCCTGGCATCCCGGCCATGGACGGGCGACGCGCATCGTGCCGCCGCTCGATCAATTCAGGGCGCTGATGGCCGATCTCGAGCGCGCGCCGTGGCTGGGCGAGGTCGGCGCGGTGCTGTCCGGCTATCTCGGCGAAGGCGGCCAGGCCGACGCCGTTGCCTCGCTGGTCGGCGCGGTCAAGGCGAAGACGCCGGACGCCGTCTATATCTGCGACCCGGTGATGGGCGATTCGGGCGGGCTCTATGTGCCGGAGACGACCGCCATCGCGATGCGCGACCGGCTGATGCCGATCGCCGACATCGCCACGCCCAACCGCTACGAGCTGGAATGGATGGCGGGAGCGCCGCTGCCCGACCTCAAAGCGGTGATGGCGGCCGCCCTTCATGCCGGGCCGTCGACCATGCTGGTCACTTCGGCGCCGGCGATGATGGCCGGCGGCACCGGCAATCTGCTGCTCAACGGCAACCAGGCGCTGCTCGCCGAGCATCGCCTCATCGACAAGCCGCCCAATGGGCTCGGCGACCTGACGGCGGCCGTCTATCTGGCGCGCATCCTGTCCGGCCAGCCGGCGATCAAGGCACTGCAGTCGACCACGGCGGCGGTCTACGAGATCCTGGCGCGCACCGCCAAGCGCGGCGGCGACGAATTGCAGCTCGAAACAGACGCACAGAGCCTGTCGCACCCGATGGCGATGGTGCAGCTTCGCCATCTCCTGCATCCGGGGCGGGACAAAAGAGCGTGACTGTCGTCGGCGTCGACGGCTGCAAGGCCGGCTGGATCGCCGTTCGCCGCGATCCGGGCGCAGCTCCCTCGGCAGCCGTTTTTCCAAGCTTCGCAGCACTGCTCGACGCATTGCCGGCCGATGCGACAGTCGCCGTCGACATGCCGATCGGCCTGCCCGATGTTTCGCAAAAGGGCGGCCGCGGGCCCGAAGCTCTGGTGCGGCCGCTGCTTGGCAACAGGCAATCGAGTGTCTTCGCCATCCCCTCGCGTGCGGCGCTTTACGCGCATACGGACGGCTTCACCACGATCGACGCGTGGCATGCCGCGCATCGCCACGCAAGCGAAGTGGCCAAGGCGACCTCCGATCCGCCGCGCGGCGTCTCGATCCAGGCTTTTGGCATCTTTGCCAAGATCCGCGAGATCGATGCGGTGCTGATCGCGCGTCCCGAACTGCGCCGCCACGTCTTCGAATCGCATCCGGAAGTCGCCTTCTGCCGGCTGAACGACGACCAGGCGATGCGCCTGCCGAAGAAGATCAAGGGCGCCGTCAACCCAGCCGGCATAGCGGAACGCAAGGCGCTGCTTTGCCGGCACGGTTATGTCAGGGGCTTTCTCGACCGGACGCCGCCGCCAGGCGCTGCTGCCGACGACTTTCTCGACGCCGCAGCGATGATGCTGATAGCCGGCCGCATCGCCAGCGGCGAGGCAAGGCCGTTTCCGGATCCGCCGCTCGCCGACCGTTTTGGCATCCCTGTGGCGATCTGGGCATGAATTTCTTGGTCCCGTCTATCGGCGAGGCAATCGCATTGGCGAATGGCAACCACGTCCTTCGCGATTCAGCATTGCTCGCGACCGGCTTTTGCCGCTAGAGCCTTCCTGACCCAAAGAGCTGCCGCCTAACCCGGAAAGGCTCCAGACGCCGCCAATGCCTCATCTCCCTGACCATCTGCTCACCGGCTACCGCAATTTCATGAACGGCCGCTATCTCGCCGAAAGCGGACGCTATCGCTCGCTTGCTCGCGAGGGCCAGGCCCCCGAAACGATGATCATTGCTTGCTGCGACTCCCGCGCTGCCCCCGAGGCGATCTTCGACGCTGGCCCCGGCGAACTCTTCGTGCTGCGCAATGTCGGCAATCTGGTGCCGCCCTATGCGCCCGACGACCAGTTCCACTCGACCTCGGCGGCGCTCGAGTTCGCCGTGCAGAGCCTCAAGGTCAAGAACATCGTGGTGATGGGCCATGGCCGCTGCGGCGGCATCCGCGCGGCACTCGACAGTACCGCCGCGCCGTTGTCGCCCGGCGACTTCATCGGCAAGTGGATGAGCCTGATTGCGCCGGCCGCCGAGACCGTGTCGTCCAGCACCTTCATGACGGCGACCGAGCGGCAGACCGCGCTCGAGCGCATTTCGATCCGCTATTCGATCGCCAACCTCAGAACCTTTCCCTGCGTCTCGATCCTGGAAGGCAAGCGACGGCTGTCGCTGCACGGCGCCTGGTTCGACATCTCGACCGGCGAACTCTGGGTGATGAACAAGGACACCGGCGACTTCGAGCGGCCGGAGATGACGTAGGAGGGTTGCATGGCATGCCGTTCGATCGCTTTGGCCGCAGCGGCGCTGCTGTTTTCAGTCATATCCGCCGGCGCCGACGACGGCGCGCTCATCGGCCGCTGGTATGCGGCGCTACTGGTCGCCGATCGCACGGAACTGTCGGATCTGCTTGCCGACGACGTCCGGATAAAACTCGACGATCTCGGCGTCGTCCAGACCAAGCAGGAATTCATCGCCTCCATCGACGACTGGGAGGGCGCAGTCGCCGGGGCTGAAATCCGGCATCGGATCGAGAAGACCGAAGGCGGCGTCATCACGGTGATCGCCTGTTATGATTTCCCCAATAACGACGTGCTGATGCAGGAAACCTTCGCGATCGCCGACAACCGCATCACTGCCAGCTCGCAGGCGGCGATCGCAGAAAACTGCGATAGCTACTGACCAGCCGCGATATTGCGTGCGGCAAGCCGGCGCCTTACATCGGTGACGATCCGCCTCATCCCGCCACGCAGCGAAAGCCCCTCACTTAACGGAAGAATGCCCATGCCGTCCGCCGTCGACCTCGCCGCCCATCCGCTGACCACCTGGCAAGGACCGCTCGGCCTGCCCGATTTCACCCGCATCGGCGACGGCGATTTTTCCGGGGTTTTCGATGCGGCATTGGCGGCGCATGAGGCCGAGATCGAGGCCATATCAGGCAATGCCGAGACCCCGACCATCGAGAACACGCTTGCAGCGCTCGAGCTTGGCGGCGAGGCGCTCGACCATGTCTCGTCGATCTTCTGGTGCCGGGCCGGCGCCCACACCAACGAGGCGATCCAGGCGCTTGAGCGCAACATCTCGCCAAAGATGTCGCGGCATTTCTCGGCGATCTCGATGAACGAGAGGCTGTTTGCCCGCATCGACGAGCTCTACCAGCGCCGCGACGCCCTGAAGCTCGATGCCGAAACGCTGCGGGTGCTGGAAAAGACCTGGAATAATTTCGTCCGTTCCGGCGCCAGGCTCGACGCCGCGGGCAAGAAGCGGCTGGCGGCGATCAATGAGGAACTATCGTCGCTCGGCACGAATTTCGGCCAGAACCTGCTTGCCGACGAGCGCGACTGGGCGCTGTTTCTTGACGAGGCCGACATTGCCGGCCTGCCGGAATTCCTGAAAAGCGCGATGGCCGAGGCCGCCGAGATGCGCGGCCAGAAGGGCCGCTATGCCGTCACCCTGTCGCGCTCGATCTACGAGCCGTTCTCGACCTTCTCCGAGCGCCGCGACCTGCGCGAAATCGCCTTTCGCGCCTTCACCATGCGCGGCCAGAACGGCGGCGCCACCGACAACACCGCCGTGGTGCGCGACATGCTGCGTCTGCGCGCCGAAAAGGCGAAGCTGCTCGGCTATGCTTCCTATGCCGCGCTGAAGCTCGACGACACCATGGCAAAGACGCCGGAGGCGGTGCATAAGCTGCTCGACCCGGTCTGGGAAAAGGCGCTGGAAAAGGCCGCAAGCGATCAGATCGAATTGCACCGGCTGGCGGCCGAGGCCGGCAGCAACGAAGAATTCGCCGCCTGGGACTGGCGCTTCTATCAGGAGAAGCTGCGCGCCGAGAAGTTTGCCTTCGACGAGTCCGAGCTGAAGCCCTATCTGCAGCTCGACCGCATCATCGACGCCTGTTTCGACGTGGCGACAAAATTGTTCGGCATCAGCTTCGAGGAGAAGCAAGGCATCGCCACCTGGCACCCGGACGCGCGCGTTTTCGTCGTCAGGAATGCCGACGGCAGCCAGCGCGGGCTGTTCCTGGCCGACTATTTCGCGCGGCCCTCAAAGCGCTCCGGCGCCTGGATGAGCGCGCTGAAATCCGGCTACAAGCTTGGCGATGGCTCCAGGCCGGTGATCTACAACATCATGAATTTCGCCAAGCCGCCGGAGGGCGAGGCAGCGCTTTTGTCGGTCGATGAGGCCAAAACCCTGTTCCACGAATTCGGTCATGCCCTGCATGGCATGCTGACCGAGGTCACCTGGCCATCGGTCGCGGGCACCTCGGTCAGCCGCGATTTCGTCGAACTGCCCTCGCAACTGTACGAGCACTGGCTGACGGTGCCGGCGGTGCTGGAAAAGCATGCGCTGCACGTGAAGACCGGCAAACCGATGCCGAAGGCACTGGTCGACAAGATGCTGGCGGCGCGCACCTTCGGCGCCGGCTTCGCCACGGTCGAGTTCACCGCCTCAGCACTGGTCGACATGGCCTACCACGCACGGCCGGACGCGCCGGACGAGCCGCTTCGTTTCGAATCCGAAACGCTCGAGAAGCTCAACATGCCCGACACCATCGCCATGCGCCACCGCACCCCGCATTTCGGCCACATCTTTGCCGGCGACGGCTATTCGGCCGGCTACTATTCCTACATGTGGTCGGAGGTGCTCGACGCTGACGCTTTCGCCGCCTTCGAGGAGACGGGCGACCCGTTCAATCCGGCGCTGGCCGAGCGGCTCAGGAAAAACATTTATGCCGCCGGCGGCTCGAAAGACCCGGAAGAGCTCTACACCGCCTTCCGCGGCAAGATTCCGTCGCCCGAAGCGATGATGGCCAAGCGCGGGCTGGTGTAGAGCGAGGGCCCACGGAGGACCAATCGCCAACCTCGGCGCCGCGGACCGACGATGTCTGATCAAAAGCACCTCGCCGCAGGCCACCTCACCGCGGCGCGCTTGGGCGGCCATCCAGCGCCTCGATGGCTTTCGCCAGCGCAGCTGGATCGCCTGATATGCGCAGCGTCTTCAGCCGCGCCGTGCCGCCGGCGACGACCGAGACGGCCGACCGCGGCACGCTCAGCGCCTTGGCAACAAGCCGTTCGAGCGCCTGGTTGGCGGCGCCGTTTTCCGGCACGGCACGGACGCGGGCCTTCAGATGGCTTCGCCCGTCTGCCGAGATCTCGATGCCTTCGAGCCTGTCCATCGCCGCTTTCGGCGTCAGCCGGACGAACAGGTCGACGCCGTCGTTACGCGGGCGAAACGGCCCGGTCATGGAACCGCCGTCAGACGAGTAGCGGCGCCACCGTGGTGAGCAGGAACTGCCGCAGGAAGAACAGGATCAGAAGCAGGATGATCGGCGAAATATCGATGCCGCCGAGATCGGGCAGGAAGCGGCGGATCGGCCGCAGCGCCGGCTCGGTCAGCCGGAACAGCATGTTGCTGACGCTATCGACGAACTGGTTGCGCGAGTTGACGACGTTGAAGGCGTAGAGCCAGGAGAAAATCGCCGAAGCGATGATGATCCACCAATAAATGTCAAGCGCCAGGACAATGGTCTGAATGAGGGCTATCATGCCGGTCTCCGATTGTTGCCGACATGTAGCCATTGCAGGCGGAGGCGGCAAGAGCCAGCTTCGCGGCACGGCAGGCCGGTGGCTGGCCGCCCGGCTTTTGGGCAAAACGCCGTCTTGACAGGAAACCGCCGCGCCCGATAAATGCGCCCATTCCGCTGGACGGGGCTGTAGCTCAGCTGGGAGAGCGCGTCGTTCGCAATGACGAGGTCAGGAGTTCGATCCTCCTCAGCTCCACCAGCGGGATATTGTAAGCGCTTGAAAGATAATGGTATTTTTCAGCATCCGCCATTGATCCCCACTTTCATCCCCACTTATTGTCATTGCGCACCCATGAACGCGGCCAGAGGGCCATGAATTGCTTTTGCGTTTTTCCCCCTCTCTGATTCCCGTCCTGGAGGAAGCGGCGAAGGATGACATGCGGTCTGTGTCCTCGATGGTCGAGAAGATCCTGACCATGTATCTGCGGGAAAAGGGCTACCTGCCGAAAGGCGCAGCAGTATAGCTATGCTCGTCACCGTCAGCCGGGAGGAGTTGAGAGCGGCTCTGCGCATCGATGAACCAAGCACTGGCCATCGCGCGTCGGCACAAACCCTACCGCTGGGATTAACGACCAGTCGCACGCATTGCTGTACTGGCGGACGTAGAGGGCATAGGTGTTCGGGCCGGTGGTCAGCACCGCCGAGCCTTGGCTCTGGATTAGCGCCTGCGTCTGTTGGCAGGTCATGGCGCGGGTGTCCGGCCTGGCCTCGGCGAGGGTTGTGAAGGCAAGCGTGACCTGCCGAGGTCAACGCAATCCGGCGAATGGACATGACGAGACTCCCATGATGAGCCATTTGGTTGACAAACTCGCATGTCGCAGGGCAGCTGTGCAATGGCGGGCTCCAAATCGGAATTCCGGACTGGAGCAAACCGCCCGCCTCGTGCGAACTGACGGCGTGCCGGGGTGTCTGGCCGGTCGGAACTCGTCCAGTTCGTGTTGCGCGAATGGCTGGAACCAACGCCTATCTGCCAGTTCGAACGATCGGTCAGGAAAGCGAAACCGGCGGCAGCGCCTAGGGACTTCCGCGATAACGGAATTACTTGATTTGCCCAAGATCGGCACTATCCAACGGCGGCGGATACCCCAATCCGCCTGGCCGGCGCCGTCAAGCGTTCTTACCCCAACGCCCCCCGTGGCGCCGGCCACTCCCCCTTGTCTGGCGTTACATCAGCAGTCTTCGGTGGTCTTCTTCATTTGGCCGGGGGCGGCGGTCTTCGCGTCCGTGTCCTGCTGACCAGGTGCGGCCTCCTGCGCGCTGCCGGTCTGCTGGCCAGGCGCGCAATCCTTGGCAGAGTTCGGGTTCGTGCCGCTGGTGGTCGTGGTGTCAGTTCCCTGATCGGTTGTAGTGGTTGTGGAATTGGCTCCCTGATCGGTGCTGGGCGTGGTCGTAGTCGTGGTCGTGGAGGTTCCGCCCGAAGTTCCGCTCGTCGTCTGGGCAAAGGAAAGCCCGGCGGAAAGCGCCAACACCGCCGAGGCTAAAAGGATTCGTTTCATATTCTTTCTCCTCTGTTAAGCGCACGAACGCGCTCACAAACCAACCTGCGGACAAAAGGAATGTTCCCGTGATGTGCTCACCCTCGAAAACTTTCCCTGTGCCAGTGGATCTTGCCGTCGACCTTCATCGGCTTGTGGATCATCAATCGCTTGGGCAGGTGCTCGGGGTGACCTCGATCAGCGTGATCTTAATCTCGGGCTTGCAGCGGCTGCAGTCGAATTTGAGCTTCAGCGGATCGGCACCGCCGCCATAGACCATCATCAGGTCGGCCGAACGGCAGTAGCGTACATTGCCGCAGCTGCATTCTGCCTTGACGAGCTTGTTGTGCCGGGTCGCCTTACCCAGCGTGTCGATCGGATCGTGCGCCATGAGAACGAATAAGGAACATTTTCCTTGATCGTCAAGACAGGCTGTGGAACCTTTCAATCAATTTCGACAAGAGTGGAAGGCGCGCGTTTTGAACGATGAAATTCGGCTTCCCAGACCAGACCAGGGCACCGCGCCAGGCGTCCAGCACCATTTCTGCGCGCACCCCGGCTGCGGCAGGAATGCCGGATGGGGTTTTGCCAAGCCGCGGCAGCCGTCGCACTGGTTCTGTTTCGAGCACCGCGATGATGGTGAGGCGTTTTTATAGCTAGTGGTGCGAATCTGACACTTGATGCCTTGGTCGTCTGCTGCGAGTGTAGCGAGCGATGGTCCCGAAACCAAGTCGAATGCGGCTAACGCCCGAGCTGGTCGCCAGAGTCCTCAGTGCGGACGATTCTCTGCCACGGCCCTTCACCGCGCCGTCCGATGCCGACCATGATGACACCGTCCGGGCGATACTAGCCGCCGCACCGTCAGCTGATGAGGTCTGGCTCTTTGCCTATGGATCTCTGATGTGGAACCCGGCCTGTGATTTCGTGGAGCAGCGGGT
>NZ_JBVVPV010000073.1:0-16106 GCF_055811735.1 Mesorhizobium sp. WSM4850
CCGCGCGTCGAAGCGATCAACGCCATGGAAAACGAGATGCGGGCGCTCTCCGACGCCGAACTGACGGCCCGCACGGAAAAATTCCGCCAGGACGTCGCCAACGGCGCCAGTCTCGACGATCTCCTGGTGCCGGCCTTCGCCACCGTGCGCGAAGCGGCGCGCCGCGTGCTCGGCATGCGCCCGTTCGACGTGCAGCTGATCGGCGGCATGGTGCTGCACAATGGCGGCATCGCCGAGATGCGCACCGGCGAGGGCAAGACGCTGGTCGCCACCCTGCCCGTCTATCTCAACGCGCTCGCCGGCAAAGGCGTCCATGTCGTCACCGTCAATGACTATCTTGCCACACGCGACTCCGAATGGATGGGCCGCGTCTACAAATTCCTCGGCCTTACGGTCGGCGTCATCGTCCATGGCCTGTCCGACGAGGAACGCCATGCCGCCTACGCCGCCGACGTCACCTACGCCACCAACAACGAGCTCGGCTTCGACTATCTGCGCGACAACATGAAATACGAGCGCGCCCAGATGGTGCAGCGCGGCCACAGCTACGCGATCGTCGACGAGGTCGATTCCATCCTCGTCGACGAGGCGCGCACGCCGCTGATCATTTCCGGTCCGCTCGAGGACCGCTCGGAAATGTACAATACCATCGACGCCTTCATGCTGAAGCTCGAGCCGGCCGACTATGAGATCGACGAGAAGCAGAAGACCTCGATCTTTACCGAGGATGGCACCGAGAAGCTGGAAAACCTTTTGCGCGACGCCGGCCTGCTCAAGGGTGAGTCGCTCTACGACGTCGAGAACGTCGCCATCGTCCACCACGTCAACAATGCGCTCAAGGCGCACCAGCTGTTCCAGAAGGACAAGGACTACATCGTGCGCAACGGCGAGATCGTCATCATCGACGAATTCACCGGCCGCATGATGCCGGGCCGCCGCTATTCGGAAGGCCTGCACCAGGCGCTCGAGGCCAAGGAGCATGTGGCGATCCAGCCGGAGAACCAGACGCTCGCCTCCGTCACCTTCCAGAACTATTTCCGCCTCTACAAGAAGCTCGCCGGCATGACCGGCACGGCGCTGACCGAGGCCGAGGAATTCGCCAACATCTACAATCTCGACGTCACCGAGATCCCGACCAATCTGCCGGTCATCCGTATTGACGAGGACGACGAGGTCTACCGGACCGTCGAGGAGAAGTACAAGGCGATCGTCAGGGAGATCAAGGAAGCCCGCGAAAAAGGCCAGCCTACCTTGGTCGGCACCACCTCGATCGAGAAATCCGAGCTGCTGGCCGCACGCCTGCGCAAGGAAGGTTTTGCCGATTTCGAGGTGCTGAACGCCCGCCACCATGAGCGTGAGGCGGCGATCGTCGCCCAGGCGGGTAAACCCGGCGCCATTACCATTGCCACCAACATGGCCGGCCGCGGCACCGACATCCAGCTCGGCGGCAATGCCGACATGCGCATCGCCGAGGAGCTTGGCGACATGCCGGCCGGCCCCGAGCGCGACGCCAGGGAAAAGGCAATCCGCGACGACGTCGCCCGGCTGAAGGAGAAGGCGCTCGCCGCCGGCGGCCTCTACGTGCTCGCCACCGAACGCCATGAATCACGCCGCATCGACAACCAGTTGCGCGGCCGCTCGGGCCGCCAGGGCGATCCCGGGCGCTCAAAATTCTTCCTGTCGCTGCAGGACGATCTGATGCGCATCTTCGGCTCCGAGCGCATGGACGGCATGCTGCAGAAGCTTGGCCTCAAGGAAGACGAGGCGATCATCCACCCCTGGATCAACAAGGCGCTGGAAAAGGCGCAGAAGAAGGTCGAGGCGCGCAATTTCGACATCCGCAAGAACCTGCTGAAATATGACGACGTCTCGAACGACCAGCGCAAGGTGGTGTTCGAGCAGCGCCTCGAACTGATGGACGGCGAAGGCCTGTCCGAAACCATCGCCGAGATGCGCGAGGGCGTCATCGAGGAGATCGTCGCCAAGGCCATTCCCGAAAACGCCTATGCCGAGCAGTGGAACGTCGCCGGCCTCAAGGCCGAGGTCGCCGAATTCCTCAATCTCGACCTGCCCATCGAGGACTGGGTCAAAGAAGAGGGCATTGCCGAGGACGACATCCGCGAGCGCATCAGCCAGGACGCCGAGACCGCTGCCAAGGAGCGTGCAGAGCGCTTCGGCCCCGACGTGATGGCCTATGTCGAGCGCTCCGTGGTGCTGCAGACGCTCGACCATCTGTGGCGCGAGCACATCGTCAACCTCGACCACCTGCGCTCGGTCGTCGGCTTCCGCGGCTACGCCCAGCGCGATCCGCTGCAGGAATACAAGGGCGAGGCGTTCGAGCTGTTCCAGGCGATGCTGGGCAATCTGCGCCAGGCCGTCACCGCGCAATTGATGCGCGTCGAGCTGGTCCGCCAAGCCGCCGAAGCGCCGCCGCCCGAGGCGCCCGACATGTTCGGCAGTCATCTCGACGGCACTACCGGCGAGGACGATTTTGATGGCGGCGAGACCGGCCTTCTGGTTCGCCAGGAGACCCACGCCACCGTCGCCCCCGAGAACCGCGACCCGCAAAACCCCGCCACCTGGGGCAAGGTCGGCCGCAACGAGGCCTGCCCGTGCGGGTCAGGGAAAAAGTACAAGCATTGCCACGGGGCGTTCGCGTAAGCACCCACTTCCCTTCTCCCCGTTCACGGGGAGAAGGTGCCCGAAGGGCGGATGAGGGGCGACGCCAACGCCCACGATTAGCCAATCTCCCCACCCGTGGGGGGATGGCCGGCTGGCGAGAGGGGGGCGCTGTCCCGTCGACACCGGAAATGGGCCTTCAGCTCTTATTTCTTTCCATCAGCTGGCCTGTCGTTTCGTCGCGTTCTGCCGCGAACGGTGAACATGTCACAAAGCCGGCGCCCCTCATCCGCCTGCCGGCACCTTCTCCCCGTGAACGGGGAGAAGGGAACACTCCTACCTCCCACCCAACCGTTTCTTAATGTGTTTTGACTACACCCAGACCCGAAAAGAAGCCGAGAACGGAGTGTGATCAGGGTGCGCTTTTCCGCGGCGACGACAGCCGGGCGGTTCCTGCCGCAGCGCCTTGCGCTGCGCGCAAAGCCGCTGCTTGGCCGCATCGATGCCGTGCTATTCACCGCCGACGAGCGCTGCGAAGCCAGCCGCATGTCGCTGATCGCCTTTTCCATCCGCATCGTCAGCGCCGTCATCGCTTTCGTCAGTCAGGTGCTGATGGCGCGCTGGATGGGCTCGTTCGAGTATGGCATTTTTGTCCTTGTCTGGGTGACGATGGTGATCGTCGGCAATCTCGCCTGCCTCGGCTTCCACACCTCGATCATCCGCTTCATTCCCGAATATCGCGAGCGCAACATGCTGGCCGAACTGCGCGGCATCGTGCTGACCAGCCGCCTGTTCGTGCTGGTCGCCTCGACGGCGATCGCCGGACTGGGCGCGCTCGGCGTCTGGCTGCTCTCGCCGTTTATCGAGAACTACTATGTCGTGCCGTTCATCCTCGGCCTCATCTGCATGCCGATGATCGCCATGTCCGATCTGCTGCAGGGGCTGGCGCGGGCCAACTCGTGGGCGCTGTTTGCGCTGGCGCCGACTTATCTGGTGCGGCCGGTGCTGATCCTGGCGCTGATGGCGCTGATGCTTCTGGTCGGCTTTGCGCCCGATGCCAGGACGGCGATCTTCGCCTCGATCGCCGCCACCTATGCCACCACGCTCGGCCAGCTCATCGGCATCACTGCGCGCATCGGCAAAAAAATCCCGGCCGGGCCGAGGAAGCTGCATTTCGCGCAATGGTTCCTCGTGTCGCTGCCGATCTTCCTGGTCGAAGGCTTCTTCTTCCTGCTCACCAATGCCGACGTGCTGATGGTCGGCGCCTATATGAATCCCAACGACGTCGCCGTCTATTTCGCCACGGTCAAGACGCTGGCGCTGGTGCATTTCGTCTATTTTGCGGTCAAGGCGGGCGTTGCCCAGCGCTACGCGCAATTCACCCATGGCGAGCCCGAAAAGCTCGCCGCCTTCGCCCGCGAAACCGTGTCGTGGACGTTCTGGCCATCGCTGTTGATGGCGCTGCTGGTGCTGGTGCTGGGCGAGCCGATGCTGAGCTTGTTCGGGCCTGAATTCGTTGCCGGCTACCCGCTGTTGTTCCTGCTGGTCTTCGGCGTCGTCGCCCGCGCCGCCGTCGGCCCCTGCGAAAGCCTGCTCACCATGAGCGGCAACCAGAATATCTGCGCCGCCGTCTACGCCATGACGCTGGCCTTCAACATCGGCCTCAATCTGGTGCTGATCCCGCTTTTCGGCCTGTGGGGCGCGGCGATGGCCACCGCCTTCGCGATGATCTTCGAAGCCGGCGCGCTGTCCTTCACGGTCTGGCGCAGGCTCGGCATCGTCATGGTCATTTTCGTAGCCGCCAAAGGAGCCGCGTGATGGCTGCCATCCCGTTGCTCGAGGAAACCAGCGGCGGCCCGGCCGGCGCCCTGGTGTCGGGCCTCGCCGGGCTCGCCCGCGAAGCCGATCCCGCCCATATCGAATTGTTGGCCAACGGCCGGCCCCAGCGCAAACTGGCAATTTACGCCGCCTCCGCCGGCTTCGACCTGGTCGAGGAACTCGACTATCTCTGCGCCCGCACGATCGAGCCCAACGTGTTCTTCAACCCGCGCTTCCTGGCACCCGCCATGCCGCGACTGGAAGACCGCGAGGTGCGGCTGGCGGTCATCCGCGACGGCGACGAATACCGCAACCGGCTGCGCTTGCTGGTGCCGTTCTCGGTGGAGCGGCCGGCGACGCCGCTCGGCGTGCGGGTGATGCGCACATGGTCGAGCCCGTTCGGGCCGATCGGCACGCCGCTGGTCGACCGCGACGATCCCGTCGGCGTCATCGAGGATTTCTTCGCGATGCTGTCGCGGCCGCATCTCAAACTGCCAAAAGTCTTCGTGCTGCCCGACATCCGGCTCGACGGCCCGGTGGCCAGCCTGCTGGCCACCGTCGCCGAGACGCGTGGCCTGACGCTGGTCACCACCGGCAAGGCCGAACGGCCGATGCTCGAAAGCGAGATCGACGGCGATGAGTATCTGAAGGCCTCGCTGCGCTCGCACCATTATCGCGAGTTCCGCCGCCTAAAACGCCGCCTCGCCGACCTGGGCAGGCTGGAGCATCAGGTGGCGCGCGGACCGGAAAACATCCGCCATGCCATCGAGCGTTTTTTGACGCTTGAGGCCGCCGGCTGGAAAGGCCGCGAGCGCACCGCCATGGCCATCGACCGCTACCGCGCCGCCTTTGCCCGCGAGGCCGTGCACCGGCTGGCCGAACGCGACCTGTGCCGCATCCATTCACTGACGCTCGATGACCGCACCATCGCTTGCCTGGTCGTCTTCGTCGAGGCCGGCGTCGCCTACACCTGGAAGACGGCCTATGACGAGACGCTCGCCGCCTATTCGCCGGGCACGCTGCTGATGATCGAGGTGACCAGGCAGCATCTCGACGATCCCAACATCATGATGACCGATTCCTGCGCCGTGCCCGACCATCCGGTGATGAGCCGGCTATGGACGGAGCGCCGGCCGATCGGCACGCTGGTCCTCGGCCTGACGCCGGACGCCGACCGCCTCGCCCGCCAGGCGGCGTCGCAGATCCACCTCTACCGCGAAACCCGCAACATGGCGCGCCTGCTGCGCAACCGGGTGAAGAGCTTGCTGGGACGGCGGTAGGGCAAAGTGCGGCTCTCCCTTCTCCACTTGTGGGAGAAGGTGGCCGCCCACGGGTCTTGCCTCCGGCAAGCCCGAGGACAGGCTCCGCGGCCGGACGAGGGGTGCTCCAGCTTGGCACGGCCGCGCTCCGTCCAGCACCCGTCTTGGCGCTGGTGGTCGGCGGCGCATCATCCAGGACCATCGCCTGGTCTACCGCGCCGCCGCGTCGCTTCGCTCCTTGCTCCGGCCTGGGAATGACGAAGGCGCAGGGGGCTTACGCTAATCACCAGCGCTGGAAATTGGCAGCTGCAGGCCGGCGGCAGCGACCGTCCACAGTCCCTTTCAGACTCAGTGGAAGAACTGTGTCGAAGGCCTAGGTCATCAGGGTTAATTCTCCCAACCAGCGGAAAGGATTAGCATCGGCGACAATCTCGGCCGCGCGACCAGCATCATTGCCGCCTCGGTCCTGCACGGCCAGAACAAAAATCTGGGAGGAATGCATGACGAAAACAATTCACTTCAGGCGTGGCAGTATTCTCGCTTTGACCGGCCTCATCGGCGCCTGCCTGACTGCGGCCGCGGGTCAGGCCGCCGAGCCCGGCAAGGTCGAGATCGATGCCCTGAAACAATCGCTTTCGAAGTACGAAGACTACAAGGCCGCCATTCGCGACCTCTACCTGTCGACGGTCGGATGCGTTTATTACAGCGGCGAAAAAGTGGCTGGAGCTATGGATTACCCGAAGGGCGCGATGGGCATTCATTTCGTCAACGTCGCGAGCGTCAGCCCGACACCAGATCCGGCGCGCCCCAATGTCCTTATCTATGAGCCGGTCGACGGCGGCTTGCGCCTGGTGGCCGTGGAATGGCTTGTTCCGCTGACGCCCGACACCAAGGAACCGCCGAAACTGTTTGGACAGACGTTCCAGGGGCCGATGGAGGGGCATTATCCGCTTATTCCGGTGGAGTTCTACCATTACGATCTTCACGTCTGGCTGTTCAAAGACAACCCACTTGGAATGTTCAGCCCGACGAACCCCGACGTGAAATGCGACAATTACGCGTTTCCGATGCCGGAGCAGCCGACCAAGATGGTGCCGGGGCCGATGTAATGGCGACTTAGTCTACGCAATGGCCCGGCCTCAATTGGGGTATCCCAGGTGCGCCTGGGATAACCTCCCACCGAGCTTTCAAGGTGTCTCGGGTAGAAAATGGTGCCCCTAGCCGGGAGGCAAGATTTGAACCTTTTCAACGCTCAATTTCGAAAGTGGGACAGAATAGGCCATTCAAGATCCTTATCTTTTTCGTCGAGATTGTCTCACCGAAACCTAGCTAGGACAGGACCTCTTCGATGCCTGACCGGGACCAATCGATAGCGATCGACCGGCTAACTTGCACGGCAAAGGGGTCGCAAGTTCAAACCGTGCCGCTGTAGACGTCACAGCATCGGAATGGCTTGAAAGGGGCCGACAGCAGACCGTCAGCTTCACGGTGCGAGTCCTCAAAAGCGGCCATTCAGGTAGATGCTGGGGAACGACGCATTCCGATCCAAATCTGACAGGCGCATGATCCAATGGAGGTCTAGAACCGATCAGGCGTTGCCATCAGTGCCGCGAATTCTCGGGCTTAGAATAGCGCTGCGTAAGGAGTGGAGAGCGTCCCCACAATCCAAGTTTTCTGTCCAAAAGCCGCCCCCTTGCTATGGCCGGCGCTCGTTGGACAAAGGGCGGGGACGGAGGTAAAGCGTCACAAGTGGAATGCTGAACTTGGCCGAGGAAATAGGTCCGGACTTCACCAGATTACCGACCGGTCGATCTCGCCGATGCGCGCCCGGCCGGTCAGCGCCATTGCCACCTCGAAGTCCCGGCGAAGCAGGTCGACACAATGGGCTACGCCCTCAGCACCACCCGTTGCCAGGGCGTAGACATAGGGGCGACCAATCATGACTGCGCTTGCCCCTAGGGCAATCGCCTTCAAAACGTCTGTGCCACGCCTCACGCCGCCGTCGAGGATGATGGGAATCCGCCCGGCTACCCGCTCCGCGATGGCGGCATGGACCACTCCGGTTAACGTCTGAAAAAAAGTCGGCTAATCCAAAGACAACGTTCGCGCATATGGCCGCTGGCCGCAAGGCGGCGGCACGCGGGACAACGAACGCCGATGACTGAGGGGCGGAAACGGGGCCGAAGGCTGCCAGTCGGCTTTGCGCAGCCAAGGTGGAATAGCAGATATTCGCCTGGATGAGGCGGCCGCCCGGATCTCACCCAAGTCGGACGAACTGGAAGAAAAGCCCCGAGAAACGATAGAGAGGGCGGCGGCACTCGTTCAACGAGCGCTGCTAATTCGGAATGGGCAGCGATTGACGCTTCGCCTCATCCGAGCCGGCTTTGCGAAGTCCTTCGATGTAAATTGCCCGGTCCTCCGGACGGACGAGCGGATGGTGCTTCTCAACCCAATCGGGCTCGCTCGCAAGGTGTCGCTGTCATACGCTTCGACTTCACGGGTTTGGGATCGAGCGAGGGCGAATTCGCGCCGACGAATTTCTCCTCGAATGTGGCCGACCTCCTTTCGGCCGTCGACTATCTGAGCGATCATTACCGCGCACGGTCCTTGCTGATCGGCTATTCGATCGGAGGTGCGGCAGTCCGCGATGGCCAAGGATGTTCCGAAGGTGCGCGCCATCGCCACGATCGGCGCGCCAGCCGATGCCGTCATGTATTGAAGAATTTCGGAACGAGCCTCAAGGAGATCGAAGTGAGCGGAAGTGGACATTTGAACGTAGGCTCGATCAATCCATGTTGATCCGCGGACCTGTCGCGCCGTTCAGCAATCGCTTCAAGTGGAAGCTCGCAAGCTGGTCCTCTGCGCGCCTGCCTACCTCAGCAGCGAACGAGGTGACCGCACTAGGGTCGCCGGCTTCCAGCTTGGCGAAAGCCGCGAGGTAATCCTTCGTCGCGAGGTCATCGCATTGTTCAGGCCGCAGTGGCTCGAAAGCGCGCAGCGACTCCGTTCGTCCTCTCAACACGAGGTCACCCACCGGCCGCCCTCGGAAATTCGCAACCTGTCTCGCGACGCTCTCGCTCACGCAAATACGGGTGCCGAGTTGCTTGTTGGCGGCTTCCAGCCGCGCCGCGATGTTGATGGTGTCGCCATAGGCGGAGTAGTCGAAGAAGCGGGCGCCGCCGAAATTGCCGACGATCGCCGGCCCGGCGTGGACGCCGATGCGGGTGGGGCCGAGCGCCACGCCCCTGGGGGGCCAGCCGGCGCGGAAGTCTTCCGAAAAGTCGTCGAGGTCAAGCGCGCAGGCGACCGCGCGGGCGGCATGGTCGGGCTGCTCGCCCGGCGCGCCGAAGAGCACATGCAGTGCGTCCCCGACGATCTTGGCCACCGTGCCCTCGTGGTGGAAAACGATGTCGGTCATGCCGGCGAGGTACGCGTTGAGGAGTTCACCCAGTACCGCCGGGTCGAGCGTTTCCGCCAGCGCAGTGAAGCCGGCGATGTCAGTGAAGAGCGACGCCACCTCGCGTCGTTGCCCGGCAAGCTCGCCAGCGTCGCCGGCGAGCCGCTCGGCGAGGTTGGGCGAGAAGTAGCGCGACAGCGAGGCGTGCGCGCGCTCGGCCGCCACCTGCTTGCCCCGCGCGTCGCGCAGAAGGGAAAGGTGCCTCAGCGTCTTGGCGATAGTCGTCTCGAGGTCGGCGAAATCGATCGGCTTCATCAGGAAATCGAAGGCGCCGCGGTTCATTGCGGTCCGGATGTTGGCCATGTCGCCATAGGCCGACACGATGATGGTCGACAGCCGCTCCTCGGCGTCCTGGAGCTTCGCAAGAAGCGACAGCCCGTCCATGCGCGGCATGTTGATGTCGGTAACGACCATTTCGATGTCGGGATTGGCGGCGATCAGGTCGAGCGCCTCGACGCCGTCGCGGGCGAAGATAAAGCTCACGGCGCCGTCGCGGATTTCGTGGCGGAATTTCTGCAGGACCAGCGGCTCCAGGTCCGGCTCGTCGTCGACGACCAGGATCAGCGCCGTCATGCCGCGAGCCCGACGCGAACGTCAATCTCGCCGCGTAGCGCGACGAAATCGAGCGGCTTCGTCAATAGCGCCTCGGCGCCGTTTTCCAGCGCGTTCCTATTGGTCTCTGCGTCGCTATAGGCGGTGATCATGATCACGGGCACATCGGGACGCAACGCCTTCGCTTTCGGCAGAAGCTCCAGGCCGCTCATGCCCGGCATGTTGATGTCCGACAGGATGAGGATCAGCGAAGCGCTTTCCGCAGCCTCGATAAGCGCCAGCGCCTGCGGCGCCGAAAGCGCGAACGCCATCTCGAAGCGCCCGGTTCTAAGATCTCGCCGGAATTGCTGCCGGAACAGCAGCTCTACGTCGGGCTCGTCGTCGACGACCAGGATGAGCAGGCTCAAGCGTTGCCTCCGGTTTTGGCGAGCGTCGCCGCACCTCGCGGTAAAACGATGCGGAACTCGGTGAAGGTGCCCGGCTCGGTCTCCACCTCTATCGTGCCGGCGTGCTGTTTCACGATGATGTCGTAGCTCAAGGACAGGCCAAGCCCCGTGCCCTCGCCCGCCGGCTTGGTGGTGAAGAACGGGTTGAACATTTTTTCCTTCACGTCCGGCGGGATGCCGGTGCCGTTGTCGCGAATCCTGATCTCGACCGCATCGCCCAGGCTTTTCGTCGATGCCGCCAGCACCGGCTCGTAGCCGGTTTCGCCTTCAACCGCCGGCCGTTTCGTCGTCGCGT
Organism: Mesorhizobium sp. WSM4850; assembly: GCF_055811735.1. Lineage (NCBI taxonomy): Bacteria > Pseudomonadati > Pseudomonadota > Alphaproteobacteria > Hyphomicrobiales > Phyllobacteriaceae > Mesorhizobium > Mesorhizobium sp. WSM4850. The sequence goes on from NZ_JBVVPV010000073.1 coordinate 10,447, forward strand.
AAAAGCCGTTCGAGATCAGGTTCAACAGCACGCGCGTGATTTCCTGCGGAAAGAGATCGACCTCGCCGGCGCCTGGATCGAAATTCCTTTCCAACATGATGTTGAAGCCTTTCCCCTCGGCGCGGGCGCCATGATAGGCAAGGTTCAAGCTCTCCTCCACGACCGCGTTGATGTCGACCGGCCGGTGCTCGTTCGAGCCCGAGCGCGAGTGGAGCAGCATGTTCCTGACGATCGAGTCGGCGCGCTTGCCGTGCTGCACCACCTTCTCGAGATTGCCCCTCAGCATATCCGACAACTCGTCGATCTCCGCGCGGGTCTTGTCGTCAAGCGCCGCGCCTTGCAGCGCGTCGCGCAGCTCCACGATCAGGTCGCCGGACAGCGAGGAAAAATTGTTGACGAAGTTGAGCGGGTTCTTGATCTCGTGCGCTATTCCCGCGGTCAGCTGGCCGAGCGAGGCGAGCTTTTCGGTCTGCACGAGCCGATCCTGGGCCTTGCGCAGGTCGTCCAGCGAGCGCGACAGTTCCTCGGTGCGCGCCTGCACTTCATCGAACAGCCGGACGTTCTCGATCGCAATGACGGCCTGATCGGCGAAAGTCTTCAGAAGTTCGACTTGCTTGGCGGCAAGAAAGCCCGTCTCAGCACGCCCGACTGCTATGCAACCGATGGGCAGGCCGTCGCGCAGCATCGGCACGGCGACAGCGCTGCGCAGGCCCGAAAAGGCCGCCGCGGCGCGATGCGTGAATTCACTATCCAAGGTGAGGTCCGGGATCTGCGCCACGTCAAGATAGAGAATCGCCCGTTCGGCGGCACAGCCGCGAGTAGGTGCCACGGGAAAGGTGTTGCGTACGATCTCAACGCTTTCTTCGGTGATGCCGTGATGCGCGACGAAATGCAGAAGCTGGCCATCATATCTGTAGACAAAGCAGAACTGCGCTTCGCACAGGCGGGCGGCACTTTGCGCGATCATGTTGAACACCGGCTGCACATCAGTGGGCGAGCGGCTGATGACGCCAAGCACATCGCTGGTCGCCGTCTGGTACTCTAGCGCCTCGGTGGCCTCCCGCGTCCGCTGCTGCACTTCCTCGAACAGGCGGACGTTCTCGATCGCGATGACGGCCTGATCGGCGAAAGTCTGGACGAGTTCGATCTGGCGCTCGGAAAACGGGCCTGGCTTTGCACGCGCCATCGAGAAGACACCAATCGGGATGCCTTCGCGCAACAACGGCACCGATAACCCAGCTGCGAACTTTCCTATTGTTGGCACATCTGGAGTACCATACTCCAAGTCCAGGGTCACGTCGGGGACATGAACGACCGCCCTTTCCAATGCGGCGCGACCAACCCAGGAATCACGGCCAACGCGATTGGGATGGGCTTCCTCATGGGCTCTCAACTCAGGCGAGTGCCCATGCGAAGCGGATATGTGGTAAACGTCGCCGTCGAGCATATATATGCCACCCAATTCGGCCCCGCATAACTTCACCGCGGAGTCTATCAGCGTCTGAAGCACCGCCTTGAGATCGAATGTCGAGGCACTGATAACCTTGAGCACGTCCGCCGTCGCGGTCTGCTGTTCCAACGCTTCGGTGAGTTCTGCCGTGCGTGCCTGAACCTGCTTGAACAGCCGGGCGTTCTCGATCGCGATCACCGCCTGGCTGGCGAAGCTGGTGACCAGCGCGATCTGCTTGTCGGTGAAGGGCCGCACCTCCTGGCGGTGCAGCGTGATCGCGCCGATCACGACATCGTCCTTGACCAGCGGAACGGAAAGCATGGTGCGCGCCTTGAACAGCTCGACCACGCGCGTTCTCAGCGGATCACCTTCGGCAAAGGCCGGATCGTTCGTGACGTCGTCGATATGGGCGTAGCGCCTGGTCGCGAGCGCCTGGCCGAGCGCGGTGTTCGGGCCGGGCTGCATCAGGCTCCCGCCCTTCTTGAATTCTTCCCACTCCTCGGTCGCGCCGTAGGCGGCGACATGGCGGAAGCCATCGCCCTCCCGGAGCGCAAGATTGCCGAAGCTGGCGTCGCAGATGCGAGCGGCATTTTCCAGGATTACCTCGAAAACCGGCTCAAGCTCGACGATCGAACGGCTGATGACGTCGAGCACCTCCGAGGTCGCGGTCTGCTGCCGTAAGGCCTCGCTGAGCTCGGCCGTGCGCGCCTGTACTTCCTCGAACAGCCGCACGTTCGAGATGGCGATGACGGCCTGGTCGGCGAAAGTCTTGAGCAGCGCGATCTGCTTGTCCGTGAAGGGCCGTATCTCGATGCGCCGGATCATCAGCGCTCCGACCGCCTCCCCGTCACGCAGCAGTGGGATCGCAAGGATGGTGCGGAAGCCGAGCCGGTGGGCCATTGCCCTGCCCGTTGCAAAGTCTACACCCGCCTCGGTCAGGTCATGAACATGGACCGGTGCCCGGTCGAGCACCGCGCGACCGGTGACCACGTCGCGGGCGACAGGCAGCCCGGCGTCGTCGACCGGGATCGGCCCATGATGCGCCCCGACCGCCAAACGATCGCCCTGCCGCAGATAGATCGTCGCGTCATAGGCCTCGCAGAGACGCGCCGCGCTTTCCGCGACGGCGTCCAGAACCGGTTGGATGTCAGTCGGGGACGCCGCGATGACGCGCAGGATGGAGCCGGTCGCGGTCTCCCGCTCCAACGATTCGGTCACCTCGCGGTTGCGCGCCTGCACCTCGTCGAAGAGACGCACGTTCTCGATTGCGATGACCGCCTGGTCGGCGAAACTCTCCACAAGTTCGATCTGGCGTTGTGAGAACGGCCCCACGGTTCGCCTCGCCATGCCGAAGACACCGATCACCTCCTGGCCTCGCTTGAGGGGGACCGAAAGGGCCGCGCGGAAATCGCCCATGGTCGCCGCTTCCGGCCTTTTGTATTCCATATCCTTGGACACGTCGGGCACATGAACGGTTGCCCCTTCGAGGGCGGCTCGACCTTGAAATGTCCCACGCCCGATCGGGTGTGGATGGCTCTTCTCATAAGCGCGAAGTTCATCGGTCCAACCGGTCCCAGTCATGACCCGTAGCCAATCGCCATCGCGCAGTGAGATCGCGCCCATATCACCGCCGGCCAGGCGGATCGCCGAATCGAGTAGCGTCTGCAGTACGGGTTCAAGGTCGAAGACCGACCGGCTGATTACCTTGAGCACGTCGGCCGTCGCGGTCTGCTGAGCCAGCGCTTCGCTGAGTTCGGCCGTCCGCGCCTGCACTTCTTCGAACAGCCGCACGTTCGAGATGGCGATCACGGCCTGGTCGGCGAAGGTCTTCAGAAGCTCGATCTGCCTGTCGCTGAACGGTCTCACCTCTCTTCGCCGCAGGGAAATCGCACCGATCGCTCTTCCATCGCTCACGAGAGGTGTCACCAGAATGGTGCGAAAGCCGTACTGAATGGCCATTTCCCGGCCTGCCGCGAATTCGGCCCCGGCTTCGGATAGGTCTTCGACCTGCACGGTCCTCGCATCGATAACCGACCGCGCCATTACCCGGTCGCGCTCCAGCGGCCACGGCGCCTCGTCGACCGCAATCGGGCCCGAATGCGCACCGAGATGGAGCATATTGTCCTTCTTGAGCCGGATGATCACGTCATAGGCGTCGCAAAGACGGGCGGCGCTCGCCGCCACGGCGTCGAGGACCGGCTTGATATCTGTCGGCGACGAGGCGATGACACGAAGCAGCTCGCCGGTTGCCGTCTCGCGTTCAAGCGCTTCGTTGAGCTCCCGCGTGAAAAGCCCAATCCTAGCTTCGAGTTCGCCGTGTGATTCCCGCATGTGCAGGTTCTAGCCCTCGGTCGCTGCGCTGCCCTCTAGGTCGAGACGCAAACCATAGGCAGAATGATAGTAGAAATGCTAGGTCACCCGACGGTCAATCGATCCGTCCCCATTCGCAGCGAGGATCGGTGGCCGGACTTTCGACGTTTTTTCCAGCAATAGGGCGGTTCGCCTTAATCAGAACGGTTAGGTGGCACTTCCTGCTAAGGGCCTGCGCGGGCTTGATCGCGACTTTAACAGCAATGTCAGGTGTTGGCGCAACTGCGATGTTCCAGGGTAGTTGCCAGCAAGTCTGCTATCGGACCGGAGCAACGATCACCTCAGCGGCCGACATGCGGCGCTTGCGGAGGTTCGCCAAACGGCGTCGGCTCACCAGCCTGCAACTCCTGCCAGGAGCTGATCCATCAACACCGGTCCGCGCGCCTCGACCAGCCTGCGCCAGGAGATGTCCCGCGGGCAGCATATATCGACGTGAGCGGCGCGTAGCTCTTTGGCGTCGGGGTGGTCGCGTCCCTCGAAGCGTAGCCAGCGGTCGATCAGGTCGCCACGGAAGAGCTGATAATCATCGGCCGTGCCAAACTCGATCACCGCGCCAGCGATCCGCGCATCGGGCCGCTCTTGGCGGATCGCCTGACAAAGAAGCCCGTGGTACTTCGGCTTGACGCCCGTCTTGAACGTGCTGTCTTCTTTGGTTGCGAGCGCCCACTAGCCCGACGCCGCGCGGTGCTCCTCGCTTTCGGGCACGTCGAAGATCAAGTGCACGATTTCGCCGAACTGGCCAATCCCGGTGTGCCATCTATGAAACCTATTGTGCTCGCGCGTGAGAGATGCTCCCGGACGATGCGGCGGAACGTAATGTTCGACCAACTCGGCGCCTGCCCGCCATACATGAATCCGTCAGACCGATGCCACTGTCCCTGCCAAATCTGGCCTTCAAGTGCCCAGCCGTTCACCTCGAAATAGGTCTTGTAGGTACGGTGCAGCTCGAGCACGCGGGCTGCATCTGAAGGGTCGGAATGTAGGAGCTGGATGACGGCGTCATAGGCGGGATTTTGCGGTACCGGGCCGTCATCGACGCTCACGAAGTTGCGGTTCATGTCGATGTTGTTTTCGTCTGTGCGCGTGCGATGCGAGAAGCCCGAAGGATTGATGGCGTGCACGAGCACGAGCCGGACGCTTGGCGCTCCGCTACTTCGAGATGAAAGCCAGCGGGTTGGTATTGCGGAGCCGGAAAACGCTTCAGAGCCATGCGTGCCACAGATGACTATCGCGGAACGGTCGGCAGTTTCGGGTCCAAGGCAAGCGACGTCGGCAGCGAGCGATTCGCCAGCCTCGCCCCTAAATCCTTCGCGGTGATAGTGCGTTACCTGTGCGCCAGCTTGAGCACAGGCAACGAGAAACTTGTTGCGCGCTTCAAGGTAGCTTTCGGAAAAGCTGTCCATTAGTCACCCCGCAGTGACTGATGGTGACAGGGTAATGATGAAGTGGCAAGGCGACGAAGCTGGGCGCTTAAGGACGTTCGATCATTAGCAGCTGATACTTATCGCCGAGCGGGATCAACTCATTTGGCGCAAATGGACGTTGTACGCTGTCTGTTGCCTCTGCTCTGGCGACGTCCGCTTTTGGGGAATGGACGCGACCGTGGCGATCACTGCTATGAGGCGCAGAGCCGACCGACCGCAAGGTGTAGGGTCTTGTCGGAGGCTTGTGAGAACGCTGATCGCTGGACTCGAACGCTTTCTGCGGTGCTAACTGCAACGATTGCGGGTAGGATGCGCCTCGGTGATAGGTTCGGCAGTCGCTGCGACGAGGGGGCTCATATGTCCGACTTGCTATTGAAGCAACTCGCCTCGATCGGGTGTCGCGGACCTGTGATCAC
>NZ_JBVVPV010000074.1:0-15996 GCF_055811735.1 Mesorhizobium sp. WSM4850
CTTCCGGTGAGCCCCGCCCGCCCCGCTCCCTTTCTCTGGATTCAATGATTCCAATTCCATTCGCAGCGCCGAAAACGACAGCGGAACGGGGCGCCTCCCCCAGCGATCGCTGGAGATTGACATTTATTGGAGTGCCGCCGCGCAGCACGCGAACAAATTTTTCGATGAGCTCAGTGTCGACGTTCGGATAAATCTCCCACAGAGCGTCGCCCGCAACTAGCGGGCGGCTATGGATGCTTTTGAGGTTGGTTGCGTAGTGCGTCAGGCGGAAGTCCTGATCATAGAACGACACACCATCAGTCGTGTTCGCCAAAAAGTCCAGGAGACGTGCTTCGCTGATGGAGGACGGATGACTCGGTGATAGCTCCTCCCTGTTCGCTCCGGCACCCAGCGCTTTCGGACGTAAGAGCCACTTCCAAAGGCGGTACAAAATCCGCATCTCCTCATCCCTACGGTGAAGCTAGCAAACCATAAGGCTAGTTGCAAACCTATAGGTTGCGGCGGTGCTTGCGGGCAAGTCATAGAGACGCCATTGGCCGAACCATTGGCGGAAACGCAAAGTTTGTGCCCGCGGATGGGCCGGACCGAAGATCCAAAAGGTTCCCCAGCTTCGGAGAATGATGGACATTCGGAGAGCAGATTGAAGGGAAAGTTGTTTCCGCTCTCCCCAGCTTTCGGCCGCACATCCCGCAAACGCTGGGCTTCCGGGAAGCCATGAAGGGGCCGGAGAATTGTTTGGGCAATTTTGAAGGTGATAGAGGGAGAGCACCTGAAATCCAACCTTCTCCACCCCGACTCGCAACCGGCCCCTTCACGTTGCCGCCATGCACCACGCCCACGGCGAAGCCGGGAATCTTCCTTGACCTTCTTAACGATGTCCGGCAGGGCGGCCACCGCCTTCTCGACGCTCCGACAATGCCGTCAGCCCCACCTTCAAAAGCCGGCCTAAGTTTTTTAACGGAGGCGGGGAACATGGATGCTGCCTCGCGGTTGGACCTCGGAAAGCTAATTCGCAGCCTGAAGGAAAGCGGCCGAGCTCGCTCTCACGACGCCGCGAACCGGGCCTACGGGAGATTAAGCATGCGAGCGCTGGTTTGGCATGGAAAAGAAGACATACGTTGCGATGAGGTTACCGATCCCGAGATCGAGGACCCGCGCGACGTCATCGTCAAGGTGACGAGCTGCGCGATCTGCGGCTCGGACCTGCATCTCTATCACAACCTCATTCCGGCAATTCTGCCAGGCGACATTATGGGCCACGAAATGATGGGTGAGGTGGTGGAAGTTGGATCCGGGGTAAACGGCGCGCTTAGGAAGGGAGACCGCATCGTCGTTCCCTTCACCATCATTTGCGGGGAATGTGACCAGTGCAAGCGCCGGAACTTTTCGGTCTGCGAACGAACCAACCGCAACAAGAACATCGCCGACAAGGCGTTCGGTCACACGACGGCTGGGCTGTTTGGGTATACCCATCTGACCGGCGGTTACCCGGGCGGACAAGCCGAGTATGTTCGCGTACCATTTGCCGATGCAACGCACATCAAGGTACCGGTCGGGCTCTCCGATGAGCAGGTCCTCTTCCTTGGCGACATATTGCCAACTGGCTGGCAGGCTGCTGTCCAGTGCGAAATCGAGCCCTCCGATACCGTCGCGATCTGGGGCTGTGGCCCGGTGGGGCAGATGGCAATCCGCAGCGCCATTCTTCTCGGTGCCAAGCAGGTCGTGGGCATAGATTGCCTGCCCGAACGCCTTTCCATGGCCGGAGCGGGCGGCGCGATCACCATCAACTTCCTGGAGGAGAGCGTTGTTGAAAGGCTGAACGAGCTTACAGGCGGCAAGGGGCCAGATAAATGCATCGACGCCATCGGGATGGAAAGTCACGTGTCTTTTCGTCAACCAGACACCGTTTATGACCGCGCGAAGCAGATGATGCTGATGGAGAGCGATCGGCCCCACGTGCTGCGTGAAATGATCTATGTCTGCAGGCCAGCCGGCGTCATCTCAATCGCGGGCGTGTACAGTGGGTTCGTCGACAAGATCCCGATGGGCCAAGCCATGAACAAAGGCCTGACCTTCAGGATGGGCCAGACCCATGTGAACCGCTGGACCGACGACCTACTGCGCCGCATCGAAGAAGGTCAGATCGACCCGTCGTTTGTCATCACCCACACTGCCGGGCTCGAACAAGGACCCGAGATGTACAAGATCTTTCGCGACAAGCAGGACAGTTGCGTCAAAGTCGTACTGAAGCCATAGGATCAGTGTCATGAACATGCTTAGCAAATTCGGCAATCTCAGCAGACGGCCAAGCGACCCAAAGGTCGTAAAATCTGGCCCGAAGGCGCTCGCGCCCTCCGATATGGTAGCGCGCAAACTCGGATGGTTTAGCATTGCGCTGGGCATGGTCGAACTCATAGCCTCCGAGCGCATCGCCCGCGCACTCGGCATACCTGGTAAGGAAGGCGTGATCCGCGCCTATGGAGCGCGTGAACTCAGCAGCGGCATTCTGTCCTTGTCGGCAGACAGACAGTTCGGGCTTTGGAGCCGTGTGGCCGGTGATGGGCTCGACATCGGAACACTCCTATGGGCGTTCCGGCATGACAATCCAAAACGTGACAACGTCGGACTTGCATTGGTGCTCGTTGCCGGTGTGACACTCATCGATTTATTGACGGCGCAAAAGGTAAGCGCGCGGCACGCTCGAGGCCGCCGGCAACCGCAGGATTTTAGTAACCGCAGCGGCTTCCCACGGGGTCTTGAAGCTGTGCGGGGCCTTGCACGAAAAGACATGTCGTCACCTGCCAGCCAGAATTGAGCGAACCTGATCCTCCTTCTCTCGTGATTGCCGCCGATACACACGGCGCCGATTGGCGCTGCTCCAGGTGACCAAGGCATTGCCGCATGCCCGAGCCTGCCGCGGGCGCACCGTTCCCGATGGCAAGTTCCGGCTAAAGCTGCAGATAGGCAAGGTGACGCGTGATGCTGCCACATCCTGCGTTACGGTCAGCCGCGAGCAGTCTATTCTGGTCGACCAAGTCCTTTCTTTGTAGCGAGTTTTTGCTTTTCTTTCAGCAGCCGAACGATCGCGTCGACGGGCGGCGCAAGGGCTGCTGGCAACTTGCTGTTCGAGCGCCACAAGTATTCAAAGAAGGTTCTCAGTATGCGCATTGTCGTTACCTCCTGGACCACCAAACTCGGCTTGGGCGTTGTTGTTCCTTAACGGCAGGCTAAGCGCCGCTGTCCGAAGGCAAACTCATCCGTGGCAAGCAGGCACGGCTGGAGTCTGGACGGGATAGAAATCCTGGAACTCGTCCTCCAGAACTCAGCCGTGATCGCTCTCGGTTACAGACGCTCGTCCGTTCTTCCGACCTGGCATTCGGGGAGACGGTAGGCGGCTTGGCTGAAATCGAGCGAGGGCGGGTTCTGGCGGTGGGCTTGTATTCCGTGCGGGAACCTGGCCGAGCCAATGCGTTCGGGTCGTGCAGCACTTGCCCTAGTGCTGATCGGACTGCACCCTCTGATCAGGCCGAGTCCTTCCCATCCCCTCGGGCGCCGGTTTCATATTTCGTTTGGTGGCCAGTGGAGCGGCGCGGCTGAAGGCGCGGCGGGCCTTTCTTGTTTCCGTGTGGAACTTCGGCGCGGGCTGAAAGTTTCATTTGTGCAGCTGCGACATGGATGACTCCCGATGGGCCGCGTCCTTTTTTCCCGAAGGGCGCGGGCTTTCTTTCGTGCACGGAACACCGGGGCGGGTTGCACGTTTCGCCGGCATCCAGCGAAATGGCCGCTTGCGCGCTGCCTCAATCCCTCGCATTCCAGGCCCGTGTAGGCGTGAGGCACTACTGAGGGGCGTTGCGGTTTGTTCGGTTACGTCGATGACGTCCAGGCACAGAGGATTGCCGATCGGGCCAAAGGAACAAACAGCACCCACTTTGGTTAAAGCTGCGCGTGCCACCAGACACGCGTTTCTCACATTCGGAGACGACGATGGCTATGAAAAATGAATCGCAGAGCAAGGCCAAGGGCCTCGAAGATCTTTTCCACGACGGACTGAAGGACGTCTACTACGCTGAGCGCAAAATCCTGGCTGCGCTGAAGAAGATGGCCAAGGGTGCCGAATCTGACCAACTGACCGCCGCATTCGAAAAGCACCGCGACGAGACGGAGGCTCAGATCGAACGGCTGCAGCAGGTCTTCGAGATTTTCGGCAAACGGGCACAAGGAAAGACATGTCCCGCGATCGACGGCATCATTGAGGAAGGACAGGAGATACTGGAGGAATTCAAGGAAGCTCCAGCTCTGGACGCTGGGCTTGTGGCGGCGGCGCAGGCGGTCGAACACTATGAGATCGCCCGCTATGGCACCCTGATTACCTGGGCCGGACTGCTCGGCCTAAAGGATGCCGTGCCACTGCTCGAGGAGACGCTCGAAGAGGAAAAGGCGACTGACGAAGCGCTGACGCAGCTTGGAGAGGCTAGCGTCAACGAGAGAGCGATGCAGGAAGCTGCCTAGCTAAACGGCGCTTCGAAAGCACGATCAATGAGCACGTCATGAACAAGAGAACGCGCCTCCGGACAACGGCGGCGCGCCCTTGTCATAGGCCGCACCCAGCCGGTGATTGGTCTTCACATGATGAAGCACCTGGCCCACGCCGCGCTTGTCGAAGTCCTGTCCGCACACTGGACAATCCTCGAAATGGTCCGCCCGCGGCTGGACCGGCTGGGCGTGGTCTTCGCCCGTCCAACCTGCGGCTTCGTTGGTTGTTGCCCATTGTGATTTGGACTGGGGGCGCCGATCGGGGCACCAACTGGCTTACTTACAAGACGAATAAGGCGCGGCGAACATTCCGAGCCGTGTGACAAGAGGATTGCCGCGCTGAGGTCACCCTCCCGCCGCCTTAAGGCTCCGCGCGGCTTCCTCGATGGCCGCGCGATCATTGCCAAGCCTATCGATCAATTCTTGGGCCTGGTCACCGCCTATGCCCGTTCGCATTGCCAGGGCCTCAACGGTCATAGCGTCCGAGCTGGCGATCTCGCGAGTTTCCGGAAGAGCATCGTCTGCGGTAAGGGCAGTGCGGCCTCTCGATCAATTTCGGCTTTAGCCTGGTGCCAGTGTCGCTCGTGATCGCCGTGTCTACTGCCTTCACGTTCCCAAATTGGTATGCGCGGTGTTGGTTTTTTTCGTGCCGTTCTTCGCCCATCTTGAGTCCTCCGTGCAGATTTGTCGTCAATGCGGGGCGCGACGGATGATCCGGCGCCAAACCCAGATTCGGACAAAGCAGATCTTCGCCGGGTTCAACGCATGAACCGGGCTTTTTGGTGTCCGGACCAAAAAGCGCGGAGAGAGAGCGGGGATCGCGCCAGTGCTTTGCGATGCCAGGTGAAACAAAGCAATGAGCGCGCGAAACAGTGAAGTTTGTTGACCGCTGGCGCGCGCGCCATCCGACCTGCTCTCTTGCTGAATTCCTACGCACCTGACCGGCTGCGAGGTCCGGCGTGCACCTCAGCATCGGAATCAATGTACGGGAATTACCAAGCCGTAGCCGCCTTGGAACGAATAATCCCGCTCGAACTTACTTTAGCGATCCAGGTCCCTCACTCGGATCACCGGTCACTCGATCGGATTGGCCCGCCCTCGTACAGGGGCGGGCCATTGTTTGCGGGCGACCTGACTGACAGGAGTGAACAACAATGTTTGCAGATGAGATTGCGGCAAGGCGTCTGAAAACCCTAGTCGACCACTATATGGAGACCAGGAAAAGACGGCACGATGTGGTTTCAACATCGAGAGCTGAAACCGCCATACGGGAAGTCCTCCCCAATTGCCCTGTGTCCGGGAAAGCCCTTGATGACATGATCGCCGCCTGTGCCGTCGAGCATGGTCTCGGCGTGCTGTTCGACAGGTCAGAAATCACCGACAGCGTCAGCTGACCGCTGGCCTGCGCCAGCGCTCAGATACACGTCGAATGTCCGGTTCATACATATGCCCGGTTGGTACGTTTCCGACACTATCCATGAGCCTCCATGCATCTAGATAGTCCATGGAGGTGGACTGGCATGCCAAGATATTTTTTCCATATCCGGAACGAGGAGGGGCACCTCATGGAGGACCTCGAGGGGCAGGAATTTGCGGATTTGGCGCAGGCTGAGGAGAACGCGATGGCCTCCGCCAAGGAGATCCTGGCGGAAGGACTGCTCAGCGGGAAGCCAATGCTGACAGGCGCGCTCTTTGAGATATGCGACGAAAAACACGCATTGGTGTTGCGATTTCCCTTCTCGGATGCCGCCAGAATGCCCGGTACCCGCCCTTAATGCTTAATGTGATTGGCTTCGGGACTTTAGCACCCCATGTGTAGTCTTATCGTTCGCACGTTGTCACGGGCGCGAACGGCTGGGAGATCAGAAAGCTCTTGCCCTACCGAGGGTGGAGTTATGTTTAACCAGCCCAATATTCCCTATCAAAATGCTTTATTGCGGCGACTTTCCCCTGGCGATCTGGCATCGATCGAACCCAACATGGAACGGGTAGCGCTGCCGATGCGGACCCAGCTTGAGTCGACGAAGTCCGTTATCGAACACGTGTATTTCCTGGAAGACGGCATCGCGTCGGTAGTCGCCAAACTACCTAAGGGCCGGGATACCGAGGTCGGCCTGATCGGCATGGAAGGCATGACCGGAGCCTTAGTGGCCCTAGGCGGCGATCGCGCCGCACATGACACCTATATGCAACTGGCGGGAAGCGGCTTGCGAGTTCCAGCCCCGGCACTGTCGTCTGCTCTGTCTGAGAGCACTGCGCTGAAGGCTCTTCTGCTTCTCTATGTCCAGACCCTCTATATTCAGACCAGCTACACCGCCCTGGTAAACGCACGGTCGAAGTTGGACGAACGTTTGGCTCGCTGGCTTCTGATGTGCCACGATCGCGTCCGCACCGACCGGCTTGCAATCACCCACGAATTCATGTCCGTCATGCTCGGTGTGCGGCGACCGGGTGTCACGGTTGCAATCCAGGAGCTTGAGGGTAGGGGCCTAATCAGAGCCACGCGGGGTGAGATCGTCATCAGAGATCGTGATGGTCTGTTCCAGTTGGCCGATGGCACCTACAGCGAGCCGGAGCGGGAATATGAGCGGTTGCTGGGGAAAATCGACTAGCCGCTATAATAGGCAGCTTCGGCGAAAGTCACGGTAGCCACGAGCGCCACCGTTGTCGGCAATTCAACCGACGCATCGCGCATTAGCGTTCCCCACCGCTAACCCCTTTCGCCATCATATTCTTCACGGCATAAATCGCTTCGCGACCGGCAGTTGCATGATCTGGGACTTCGCTACCGAGGGAGCGGCATCTGAACGCAGCTTTGTCTTTCCGGTGATGGAAGGATAACCTCACATCGCTCCATAGGCCTGTTCGAAGATGACGGCCATCTAACACCGTCATTTGCGCCAAGCGAAGTTGCGGGGAGACGCAAAGTAAGTCGCTACAGTTTGCGCTCGTCCAAACGTGACTGCTGGTTGGCGGCATCGGCCGATCCGCCCAGCGTGTCGGCGACCGTAGCACCTCGCGCGCCCATCGGCTGCTGCGCACCTGTGGTGGTGTCCTTGGCTGTCTCGTGCTCCATCTCGGCATTGAGCTCCGCCCCCACAATCAGGACAATCACGGAGATCCAGGTCCACATCATCAAACCGATGACTGCCCCCAAGGCTCCATACGTCGCGTTATAGTCGGCGAAGTTCTCAAGATAATAGGAAAACCCTATCGAGACCGCGATCCAGACCACAGCCGCGAGGAAGGCGCCCCATGTCGCCCATTGCCACTTTGCCCTTTCGCGGCTGGGGCCGTAGCGGTAGATCAGCGTGATCCCGAGGCCGACCAGGATCAGCATCATCGGCCACCGAAAGATCCGCACAAGGGCTTCGGTCCAACCGCCGAGGTTCAGCAGCGCAAGCATGGCCGGCACGATCCCCACCGAGACGATAAAGCCGATACCGATGAGGATGGCGCCAAGTGTGAAGCCCAAGGCCAGAAGATTCAGATGGATAAAGCCGCGCTTTTCACTCTCCTCGTAGGCGATGTTCATGGCTTCGAATAGCGTCTTGATGCCGTTGCTGGCGCTCCACAGTGCGACGGCAAGGCCGAAAATGAAGCCGAAGCTGAGCGCGCCAGTCTTCTGAGCGGCCAAGGACTTAAGCTGAGATCCGATAATATCCAAACCGCCCGAAGGCAGTACGCCGCCAAGGAACGCAATGTGCTCGGCGATGGTCTGGGGATCGGCGACAAAACCGTAGATGGACACGAATGCGGCAAGCGCGGGAAAGAGGGCAAGGAGCAGATAGAATGCGGCCCCGGCCGCGATCAGCATAACACGGTCCTCGGTTACCTCAGCAAAGAGCCGCCACAGCACGTCCTTCCAGCCGCGGCTGGGAATCTCTGAGGGCCATTCGGCATTGCGTCCGCGGCCCTCCCGCTCGGCCCGCCGCTCAAGCTGCACTTGGTTTTCGTAAGCGTCGTCGGTTGTTTTTTTCGACATGGCTGCCGGCCCGGAGCATCTTCTTCGCGGGCAAACGTATGAAAGCGCCAAAGGATGCAGGTGCAGACCTGCGCCCGCAAACAAACATCCAGCGACTGCAGAACACTGCGCCATCCACATGCGACGAGTTTATTTAATAGCAATACTCCCCTGTTCAGGACCTTCAGTGGCTTGTTCGAGCAACAATGAGAATAACCAGCTTTATACCATCTCAGCCAATCGTGGTGGTCGGCTGACTGCGTTTTAACATTTCGCGGCCGGCCGGCGCGGATAGGCGTGGGCGATCGCGAGCTGCGCCTCTCTCGGCGCGTCCAGCCGTCTCTAACATGCAATCGACCATCGCTTGAGAGCTAGGCTCCATCGCCTCCTGACGTTTGAAGCTGGTCGAAATCGCGGGCCAACCAAGTATCGCGCAAGGGTGCCGGCACATCGCTAATTACCCGAACTCACCCCCAGGCGATTACTCGTGCAGAGGCAACTCAAAACTTGCGGCTCAAGTACGACGAGCCTGCCAGTCCGAACCGCCACTCGAGATCGACAGCCTTGGAGATCCCGACCCGGTGTCCCGTCAAGATGGAGCTGGTTCTGGCTCCTGACGGCAGCTTGAACTGGAACGGAAGCTCGTCCAATGGCAGCCCGTCATAAGATGCATCGACAGCAAGCGCCTGGCAAAGGCGACCGGGTCCCGAACAAAGACGTCGAAGGTCATCAACTCCGCGATTTGCCCGCATCAGGTCGAGCTTTGATTGCGGTTCGATCGCGCGCACAAGGACAGCACTACCGGGAAGGCAGACGGCATTCAGGCACCAATGCAGACCATAGGAGCGATAGACGTAAGCGCTCCCTGCGGCGCCGAACATTGCGCTGTTTCGCGAAGTCCGACCACAAAAACTGTGTGAGGCGGGGTCATCGGCGCGATAGGCTTCCGTTTCGACGACGATCCCGCCCACGCCGTGCACAAGAAGCGTGGCGCCAATCATATCGCGAGCGACAACGCAGGCGTCCCGGGCAAAGAACTGGCGGTTCGTGATCAACGCCTGCACCAGATCTCGACCGCGCCGAAACGTGGGGCGAACAAGAACATTCCCGCTCCGGCTGGAAAAGGCCAATCCACCAAGGCCAAACTCGCGATCATCACCATCGCGGCGCTTCCTGCTGAACTCGGATAGGTCTGATCGCCTATGTATGAGGGTCGATTGGCTATTCAACAGCGCCTAGCCCAAGCGGTCGAAGTGATTGGAAGGTCAAAATTCGCTGCTGGCGTAGAAAAGACAGAGCCGGAAGACCGTGCCTGCCGCGTTTGCGATACCGCGATGCGTTAGGTGGCCGGAGCAAATCCTCGTGCGCTGCTTGGGAGCAACATCACAAGGGAACGTGACAGGCTCTGCGATCGTTGAAGACTTTTGATGAGCCATATCATGCCATCGACGTCGATACGAAAAATGGCCTACGATCCCGACAGCAGAATCCTCTCGGTGTGGTTCGTCGCCAGCGGCAAACGATACGAATTTGAGGACGTGCCGCCGGAGACCTTCGCCGCGGTCAAAGCCGCCTTTGCCAAGGGCCGCTTTTTCAACGAGCACATCCGCAATCATTTCCGGTACCGTCAGGTTGCGGCCGGCAACGATGCGGGATAACGGCAAGCTGTTGAAACATTCCAACTGCCGTTTGGTGGACGCAGCGCAGCCGGCGCGCGTAGGATTTTCTTACGATCCCCGCCCACACTGTGCAAACGACTGATCGCCCGCCGTGCCGAAGGGTGCGGCGGGCTTTTTTGTTGTCTGGGGGGAACACGATCTGGCGACAATCGTTCGGGCGCCAACAAAAGCGCCGTACAAGATCGAGGTACAACAATGCGGGAAAGGCATGGCTTAACCGATAAAGAAAAATACGACCGACAGGAGCGCACTTCGGATGCTGCGCGGGCATTAACAGACGTTGAGCGCGTCGCACGAGACGCAAAGACGGCTCGGCTGCGGGAGCAACGACTTAAAGCCGAGACAGCTCTCCCTGCTGCATCGGCACCGAAACCGAAGAGGAATTCGAAGACCAAGAAGTCGTAGATGGCACGCTGCACCTGCGCCCTACAATCAGCCGCGGTCCTCTCCGCAGGCCGCGTGAATCGACGGCCGATGTGCAAAGGTCGAGCGTGGAATGCTGTGCGATTTGGGGTGCGGGATTTTAGGCGCTTGATTACTGCTCAGCGTATCGTCTGCGGCAATGCGATCCAACAGCTTACGGGTGCCAGTATTAGGGCAGCGGGTATCGTTTATCGTCTGGCGAAGATCATCGATATCTGCTCGCGCGCGACCCTCATTCAATCGAGCCGGTTCTATTCAAAATTGTCCCATATGGATAGCATTGTGAATGCTCTTAAGGCGGCTTCAGCCGGCTTTTCAGTAGCCGAGCTTCCCGAAGTAGTGATGCCCGATCGGTGCCGATCAACTTGATCAGCTCGCGCGCTTGAGCTTCAGTTATTCCGGCTTCCTTGGCGAGGAACTGCGCCTGGAAATCCGTCATTCGGTCGCGGTCGGACTTTTCTTCCTCGCCCATGGTGAGCCTTTTGCACTTGGATTGAACCGGAACGCCGGCGGGAGGGTTTTGTTGCGATAAATGGCGCAAACTTTCCAGGCATATTTCGCTTTCTCTGGAACACATGCTTGAGATGAATGTTCGGGAAGTGCAGCAATCTTGTTCCCTCCCAACGATGGGCTGCAGATCGGAGATGCACCGATCGGCCCGCGTCCTTTCCTCGTGGGGCGCGGGCTTTATTGTTCGCACCGAACACTAGGCGCATGTGTTTCGCCGGCAGGCAACTGCTCAGCGAAATGGCCGCTTTTGCAGATCCAGGCTTTTGGATCACGCCCTACCGTTGTTCTGGTTCCCCATGCCTCGCCGTCGCACTGCTTGTCTTTCAACCGTGATTGTTGTCGTTTCCCGGGCAGCATGGAACGGACGGGCAGAAACCTTCAGGCGCTATTTTCAAGACGCTACGCGCCGATCGCGGTAATGTGTTCTCATCGGCGATAGACAACGGGCATCGCTGGCTGTGAGCGACCACCGCGCTTCCGCCCCAAATGGGAGGAAAGACATATGGTCAGCCTTAAGACTGCAAAGAGTGGCATTGCCTTTCCTAGTGACCTGACTTTGTTGAAGCAGGTCTTTGATCGTGTTCGCGTTGAGGAAGGTATTCCCGTCGGTAGCGAGCAGGCGGAGCGCCTGAGCGTGATCGCAATGGAACTTTTCTCAGATGGCGAATTTGACGAGGCAGTTCTTTACGAACGCCTTCGACTATATGCCCGATTGTAGCGCGGAAAGAAAAGCACATGACTTCCCACCATCAGGAAGTCCTGACGAGCCTTGTCGCTCGGTATGAAACGCTTGTGTCGATCCAGGACAGGATCGTTGAGCACGACCGGCGGTTCGGCCTGGCTTCCGAAGTGGACGAAGGCCTTCTAGAGCGCCTGTTCGTATCGCTCGGTAAGGCCCGCATCGCCCAGATCCGCGAGGTCGGCTAAAAGCCCGGTCTTCGTTCACTGCACAACTACCAGCGGCTGGTGCTCCGGCTCCGCATGGTTCAAGCGCGACGTCGAGGTTCATCTTTGTTGGATGTCGGCGAGACGGCATTTACCTCAAGCGGTTCGATCACCAGGGACAGGCTAAGCCTCAGAACCTTTCTGCCACTCTCGTCCCTTATATCCATGATGAGTTGCTGCCCATCGGGACCTTTCAGTTCGTCTCTTGCCAGCTCAGTCAATCCTTCGACGGCTGCATTGCGCGCTGCCTCAATCCCCTCGCATTCCAGACCCGTGTTGTCTTCCACGAGATGCTGGTGATCGCCGCTATCAAAGAAATATCTTGGCATATCGGCTTCCGTCATCAGAATGCCACGTCACGGTCCTTCTGGTGCAGGTAAGTCGGATCGAATTCCCCTGCCTGAACCAAACCCGGCCAATCGAGAGCACGCAACTTTGTACCTGACGTGGCGATCAGCCTGTCACCTCGTAGCGCCTGAAGCGTGCGGTTCACGTGAACCGCGGACAAACCCACCGCATCACCAAGTGCTGCCTGGGTGATCGGTAAATCCGCGACGTGGTCCTCAATGCGTCCTGCAAACCGCAACCGCACAATGAGTTCGCATTACATGTGTGCCGTGCGAGCGTAGGCGTCCCGTCTCCCGACGTTGGTGACCCATTCCCGGTAGATCGCAGCGTCAATCAGGGTCGATCGCCAGAACGCGGTTGCAACACGCGGGCGCTGTTCGCAAATCGAGCGAAGAGCGCTGTGGCGGATTAAGCCCAATTTGCCTGGTGTCATGCTCGAGAAGCTGCAATCCATAACTGCCAGATGGATGCCGTGCAGATCCGGGAGATCGCCTGCGACAAAGAAGCTGGTGATCTGCCGCTTTCCCGCACCAGTGTGCTTGTATGAGCATGCCACGCCGTCCAAGACGACAAATGAGTTGGTTGGTCGATCGCCTTCTAAGGCGATTTCCCTGTTAGCCGGAACATCCTTCTCCTGAATCGTGAGGCCTCCTAAGGCTGCGGCGTCATCATCGCTGATGTCAGCGACGCGACGCAGCTTGCGGATGAGCACATCCGAGGAGAAAGCTGGACACAAGGACTTGGTTACCTCCATGGGCGTTACCTGCCGAACGTGCATTCGCCGCAGATGTTCCACGCTGCTGATGCGGATAAGAGGTCGACACGCCCGGTATGAAGCTGCGCATCAAGCATCTCCGAGGCGATCACAGCCACATACGCCACGCATCACTGCTGGGTTTCAGCGACGAATAGGCCGGTCTACTGGTCTACCGGAACCGGTTGGTGCTCCGCCCCCGCATGGTGAAGCACCTGGCCGAGATCGCGCATGTCGAAATCCTGCCCGCATATAGGGCAGTGTTCGAAATGCTCCGCCTCGGGCTTGATTGGCTGGTCGTGGTCCTTGCCTCGATATCCCGTGCCTTCGTTGTTGGTCCGATATCTCATTTCCGCTCCCGCAATACATTCACGGCTGCGAAGACGCTTCCAGCTGGCTAACATCTATGCAAGTCGGTACAATGTGAGATCGCCAGCCACGCACAATGGGCGCTGACGCTTGGGAGCGACCATCGGAATCCTGCCCCAAACGTAGGGCAATTGTCTGATGGCAGAAGAAGCAGGGCGGGTCCGCCCGACAGACGACTTTGTACGCTCACTTGCGCGGGAATCCGGTGCTACTGAGCAGCAGATACGCAACATTGCATCGCTCATCGGCGTCGATCGTGCCTCGATCCTGAGAGAAGCGCGTCTCTTGCGCCGCGATCTAAGGCCGAAGCTTTAAGGCTTTTCCTGCAGTCGACTATCACGCATCTAGAACGGCCGGCCGGCCCGGATCATTGCGCGCTCATCATCGTGTTTGGCACGATCCACTCGACGGAACTAACGGTCTGCGGCGATGTTGCGATGGCAGTAAAACTATGCTGACCAACGGAGACGGACATGACAGAGCCCAAGGAACGTCTGGTGCAGTGGCTGCGCGACGCTCACGCCATGGAAGAACAGGCCTAGACCATTTTGAGCGGCCAAATCGAGCGTCTGGAAACTATCCCGAGATTCGCATCTCGAAGAAACGAGACAACAGGCAAAACGTCTCGAACAATGCCTCGACCGGATTGGCGACGGATCTTCGACGCTGACGGATGCCGGCGGTAAGCTAATCGCATTCGGACAGAACATCAGGGGCATTTTTGCAGGCGACGAGGTGATGAAAGGATCGCTGGCCAGCTACACGTTCGAGCATATGGAAATCGCCAGCTATAAGATGCTCATTGCCGCAGCCGGCGAGATCGGCGATTCCGAAACCCAAAGCGCGTGCAAAGAGAACCTGCGCGAAGAAGAGGCGATGGCTGATTGGCTGGAAAACAGACTCGGCACGGTCACCACCGAGTTCCTCAGACGCGACGAGCGGGATTCTGACACGGCGAAACGGTGACATAGGCGGACAATTGCCGTCTACAGAAAAAGCTCGCCTTCGGCACGGTGCTCGAAACAGAACCAGTGGGATGGCTGCCGCGGCTTACGGAAAGCCCTTCCGGCATTCTTGCCGCAGCCGGGATGCTCCCAGCAATGGCGCTGAATGCAACATGGCAACCAATCGTTTGGGGGCGCCTGGCGTTTATTCGGACAGTGTTGCCGTCCACCGCCTCGCCGCTAACTACTTGGCGAGCGAGAGCCCCATGGAGACGCAAGTCTGGTGAAGTCCCCGATATCGCGGAGGAGCTTCCTGCTGGCCGCGCGGCGGGACCGGCATTCGCGCCCATACAAGCCATTCTCGCCGAGGATGCGGGTATGACGAATAAAATTGTGCTTCTTGGCGATTCAGTTTTTGACAATCGCGCCTATGTGACCGGCGGAGCAGATGTACTGGCCCATTTGGTGCGTCAGCTTCCGATCGGGTGGTCGGCCGACCTGCTCGCCGTCGACGGCAGCGTCATGGCAGGGGTGCGCCAGCAGCTGGACAGTCTGCCGGCTGACGCCACTCATCTGGTGGTCAGCATGGGAGGTAACGACGCGCTCGGCGTTTCCTCTGTTCTGGACGCTCCGTCGCGGTCCGTCGCCGACGCCCTGCTAAGACTGGCCGAAATAAGAGAGCAGTTTTGCCTGGAGTATCGGTCGACGCTGGATGCCGTTCTGGCTGTCAAGCTGCCCACCGCCGTTTGTACGATCTACGACGTCCGGTATCCGAACCCTGAAGAGAGGCGCATTGCGGTAACGGCCCTGTCGGTCCTCAATGACTGCATTACACGAGCAGCCGCTGGGCGGGGCGTTCCAGTGATCGACCTTCGCATTATCTGCGACGAGGAGGCCGACTTTGCCAGCGCCATCGAGCCTTCGGAACAGGGCGGCGGCAAAATCGCTGCAGCGATCGTTTCATTTCTTACCAAGCACGAATTCCGAAGCGGGCGCGCCGAACTGATCGTTCGCTAGAGAGCTGGAATTGGCTGCGCTAATGCGCCGCGTTAGGCCGTTAAGGTCAGCTTTGCCATCGCCTGAAGCGGACATAGCCGGCGACACTCTGGAAGTTGCGGTCGCGCCAGAACATGCGTCCTGTAATCCACCC
Source organism: Mesorhizobium sp. WSM4850 (assembly GCF_055811735.1). Taxonomy (NCBI): domain Bacteria; kingdom Pseudomonadati; phylum Pseudomonadota; class Alphaproteobacteria; order Hyphomicrobiales; family Phyllobacteriaceae; genus Mesorhizobium; species Mesorhizobium sp. WSM4850. The sequence continues at coordinate 15,620 of NZ_JBVVPV010000074.1, forward strand.
CCTAGCCAATCGCGATCTTCTCAACGTGCTTTCCTCACCTGTCCCAGGGCGGGTTTGTCGAGCATCTGGTCAAGCTCAACGACAAGGTCGAAGGCCTGACAAAAGGTGGCCATCCAGCGCAACAGCTTCGGCGAAGTGGTCGCTGAATACACAGGCAGCGTTGATCAAATGAGAGCGGGACGAGGTACTCCCGTTGGGTCACGGTGGCAGCGGGGTGTAAATCTGCTCGAACGAAAGGTCCGGATCGCGTTCGTTGTTGAACACCGGGAGGAGCCAGCTAGGGTCAGGACCTATTAATCAGGTTGAATTGATGGTGAGCGGCTGATTCATTGTTGGCGGAGGTGCCACGATGGATGATTTGCTGATGTTATCGCCGG
>NZ_JBVVPV010000075.1:0-15419 GCF_055811735.1 Mesorhizobium sp. WSM4850
GAGCCGCCTCGACCCAACCGCAACTCGTCGCGGCGAAAAGAACGCCCGGCTTAATCACCGACTTCTTCAACACAATCCACCCGTCTCGGCCGTTGGCGACAGCCAGCTGGTTGAGTTTTGACTCTAATGCCGCAGAATCTTGCTCAGGAAGGCGCGGCTGCGGTCGGTCTTGGGGTGCGAGAAGAATTCATCCGGCGTGCCGCTTTCGACGATGGCGCCGGCATCCATGAACACCACGCGCTGGGCGACTTTGCGGGCAAAGCCCATTTCGTGGGTCACCACCATCATGGTCATGCCTTCCTCTGCCACCGCGACCATGACGTCGAGCACCTCCGAGATCATCTCTGGATCGAGCGCCGAGGTCGGCTCGTCGAACAGCATGATCTTGGGGCGCATGCCGAGGCAGCGGGCGATCGCCACGCGCTGCTGCTGACCGCCGGAGAGTTGCGCCGGATAGGCGTTCACCTTGTCGGCAAGACCGACCTTGGCGAGCAGCTCGCGCCCGGCCTTCTCGGCTTCAGCGCGCGGGATCTTACGCACATGGATCGGCGCCAGCGTCACGTTCTCGAGCGCCGTCTTATGCGGATAGAGGTTGAAGGACTGGAAGACGAAGCCAATCTCGGTGCGCAGCCGCGTCATGTTGGTGGCGGGGTCGCCGAGGCGCTGGCTGTCGACCACCAGGTCGCCGTCGCGGATCGTCTCCAGCCCGTTGATGCAGCGGATCAGCGTGCTCTTGCCCGAACCGCTCGGCCCGCAGACGACGACCACTTCGCGCGGCTCGACGCTGAGCGTGATGTCCTTGAGCACATTGAGCGCGCCGAACCATTTGTTGACGCCGCGAAACTCGATCATACCGGTGCCATTTTTGCTGAGGTTCAACGTCACAACTGCACCTCGCCATGGGCCGCACCCATGCGCTGCTCAAGCCGGCGCGCCAGCAGGATCAGCGGATAACAGACGATGAAATAGCCGAGGCCGACGAGGAAGAAGACCAGCAGGCCGTTCGGCACGCGTTGCACAACCAGCCAGCCGACGCGGGTGAGGTCGGTGAGCCCGATAGCCGAAACGACGGAGGAATCCTTGATCAACAGCACATATTGCCCGACCAGCGGCGGCAGCACGATGCGCATTGCCTGCGGCAGCACCACCTGGCGCATGCGCTGCCAGCGCGACAGACCGGACGCCAGCGCCGCCTCGACCTGGCCGGTCGGCACCGAGCGGATGCCGGCGACGACGATCTCGCAGATGAAGCAGGCGGCCAGATTGGTCAGCGCGATGATGCCGGCGGTGAAGGCGTCGAGCTCGATGCCGAGTTCCGGCAGGATGAAGAAGATCAGGAAAATCTGCACCAGGAACGGCGTGCCGCGGATCAGGTCGACCCAGGCGCCGATCACGCCGCTGATCAGCCGGTTGCCGCCGGTCCGCAGGATGCCGAGGCCAAAGCCGATCAGCGTGCCGAGCACCAGGCTGACCAGCGACAGCATCACGGTCATGCCGAGGCCGCGCAGGGCGAGGGGATAGCTGCCGGCTATGCTTTGCAGCTGCTGCCAGATCATGTCCGTGCCCCCGCCAGGCCGAGCCAGCGCCCGGACAGCGCCGCCAGTCCCTTCAGCCCGTAATAGAGCAGCAGGTAGAAGGCGGCGATGGTGATGAAACCTTCCGCCGGCATGAAGCGGTCGGAGGCGAGCAATTGCCCGGCGCGCGTCAGTTCGGCGACCGCGATCAGCGACAGCAGGGCGGAATCCTTGACCAGCACGATCGCCTGGCCGAGCAGCGGCGGGATCGTCACCTTGAACGCCTGCGGCAGGATGACCAGTCGCATGCGCTGGACATAGGTCATCCCCGAAGCGACGCCGGCCTCGACCTGGCCGCGCGGGATCGACAGGATGCCGGCGCGGATGATCTCGGCGACATAGGCGCCGCTGTTCAGCGACAGAGCGAGGATGCCGACGACGAGCTCAGGCAGGATGATGCCGAGCCGCGGCAGGCCGAAATAGAGGAAATAAAGCTGCGCCAGCAAGGGCGTGGCGCGCACCGCGTCGATATAGGCCTTGGCCGGCATGCGGAACAGCCGGCCGCGCTGAAGGTTCATGGCGGCGAGCACGATGCCGACGGCGAGCGCCCCGGCAAAGGCGAGGACAGACAGCCACACGGTCGTGACGAGGCCCTGCCCGAACAGGGGCAGATATTCGACAATGGTGCGGAAGCTGAAATTTTCGAGCATCGCTGGGCGGTGAATGGTGAATGGTGAATATTGAAATAGGGAGTAGTGAATGGTGAATAGGGATTAGCGAATAGCGAATAGCGAGTAGTGAGTAGCGATTTACTACTCACTATTCACTATTCACTATTCACTATTCACTCTACTCAGTGATCCTTCTTCCAGTCGTCGGAATTAACCCAGTAGTCGAGGTTCTTCTGCAGGCGGCCGTCGAGGCTGACCTGATCGAGGAACAGGTTCATCCAGGTCAGCAGGTCCTGCTCGTCATAGCGCGTGGCGAAGGCCAGCGGCTCCTTCGACAGCATCTCCGGCATGATGGTGAAGCTGCCCGCCGGGTAGGCGGTCGACTGGCCCTTGACCGCCGAGACGTCGTTGACGCCGCAATCGGCCTGGCCGTTGTTGACGGCGTCAAGCAGCAGCGGGCCGCCGCCCTTGTAGCTCTTGATGTCGGCGTCCGGGAAAGCCTTCTTGGCCTCCTTCTCGCCGGTGGCGCCGAGCAGCACGGCGATCTTGGTGCCCTTGGCCTTGCAATCCTCGGTGGATTTGAACTTGCCGTCGGCCTTGGTGAAGACGGTGCTGCCGGTGTACATGTAAGGCTTGGTGAAGGCGACCTTCATCGCCCGCGCCAGCGTCGGCGTCATATCGGCGACCAGAAGATCGGCCTTGCCCGACAGCAGCGCTGGGATCAGGCCGTCCCAATCGAAATCCAAAAAGGTGATCTTCACGCCCATTTCCTTGGCCATCAGTTCGGCAAGCTCGACCGAACTGCCGGTGCGCTCGCCGGCAGCGCCGACCAGCGAGAAGGGCGGTCCTTGCGTCTGCACGGCGACGCGCAACTCGCCGCGCTTGGTGATCTCGTCGAGGGTTCCGGCACTGGCGGCGGCAGTGAGGCCGGCGAGCGCAAGGCTTGCTATGAAAAGCTTGGCAATCTTCATTGGGCATTCCTCCTTGTTGTCGTTTGTTATTTTCACTTTGTTGTTCCACCCCTTGGGGGTGCTTTTTGAGCGGCAGCGCCGTTGCCGGCGGCGAACCACCGTTCGAAAATCCTTCAGTCCCGGTCGATCGTTTCGGATACGCGTATACCGCGTCTCGCCAGTTCGTCGAGGAAGCGGCCGTCGGGCACATGCAACAGTGGATTGAGCAGGCCGGGCTCGGTAATTTCGCCCCGCACCAGCATCTGCGCCACGATGCTGGCGGGATAGCCGACACCTAGGCTCATGCCGAACAGGCCGGAGGCGAGATCGCGTTCGATGATCAGTTCCAAGGTCACCGTCTTGCGGCGGCCGCCTTGGGTGCCTGAGAAGACATTGCGCATCACGCACAGGTCCTTCTCGTCGGCGCCATATTTCAGTTGCGGGCCGAGCAGCCGGCCGAGAAATTCGCGTGGGCTGGCGCCAACGCCGGGCACCTTGTCTTCGGAGAGGAAGCCGAGCTCCTTCAGGGGCGCCCAGAACGCCGACCAGCCCGGCCAGCGCAGCGAATAGCGGCCGGAGCGCTGCAGCCCCTTGGCGGCGGCAAGCATGCCGGCGTAATGCGGTGCATCGCCATTGGGGAAGGCTTCCAGTCTGCCCAGCCCCTCGACCTCGATCTGATGGATGAACGGATTGTCGTGCTGGCGGCCGGCCGGCACATCGACCCGTTGGCCATCCTCGACCAGCACGCTGTCGCGGTTCTGGCTCATCAGAACCATGTCGAAATTCCAGCTCACCTTGTAGCACAGCGGCTTGGCCATCGCCTTCGGCTCGGGGATACCGCCGCAATAGGAATCGATCGCGGTGATGGCGTCGAACTGACGGGCGGCGCGCGCGTAGAGCACAAGGTCGATGCCGGGGTCGAGCCCGCATTCGGTCATGATCGAAACGCCGGCCGCTTCCGCTGCGGGGGCAAGGTCGGCGATCGTCTTGCCGTAATTGGTGGTGACCAGCGGCGTGCGCGTCGCGATCGCGGCCTGCACCGCCTCGCGCATCAGCGGCTGCGGCAACAGATCTATGGCGGCGTCGACACCTGCCAGCACATTCGCCAACACAGGGGCGATCGCGCCGTCGGGCACGACGAAACGCACGCGGGTAAGGTCGGTCAGGCCGCCAAGTCGGGCTGCGCCATCCGGCACGGTATCGACGCAGACGACCTCTTCGACATCGGCGCTGGCGATGAGATCGGCGATCGCCGCCCGGCCTTGCAGGCCGAGGCCGCCGAGAACCGCGATCTTCATGGTATTTCCTTTCGCCCAGGTTCGTCGCGCCCAGTTTCGTCGCGCTTGGTCTCGTCCGACCAGCAGCCTTCGGGCAGGCTGACCCATTTGTTGCAGGAGGCCATGACGACGAACGTCTCGCTGCGCACGACTTCGCCGGGCTCGCCCGCGCCGGGGATCAGCTCGCTGGTGACGCGATAGAGATCGGCGACATCGCCGGCCACCGTCACGTCGACGATAATGTCGAAGCGTCCGGTGACGACGGAGGCCGAGTTCACGAAAGGCAGTTCGGCGATGCGCTGCGCCAGTTCCCGAGCGCGGCCGCGCCCCTGCGCATTGATGCCGACGATCGCCGAGATCAATTCTGGGCGCTCGGTCAGGTTGAGCAGCCCGACGATCTTGAGCAGGTTGCGGTCGAGCAGGTTGCGCAACCGCATGCGCACCGTCGGCACCGAGACGGCCATCTTCTCGGCGAGGCGATTGACGCCAAGCTGCGCATCCTGCGACAGCAGCTTGACCAGTCGCCGGTCGGTCTGATCGAGATGTTCCCGCAGCGTTCAAACTTTCATAAATGAAAAGAAATGATGGAGTTTTCTTTCTGATATGAAAACAGCTTAGGGTGTATCTTTTGAAATCGCAAGAGCGTTCGGCCGTCTGTCAACAAGGCCGGACGGTGTATCCCGGAAGACGGAGGGTTTTGCCGGTGCCGCAGCCGACCGAGGACACGCCGGCTAACGCGGCTTCCCAATCCCCGGAATGCCGCCGATCCGCTCGGCGAGAAAGTCGACCAGCAGCCGGACCCTGGCAATGCCCGCGCGCTCCGGAACGATCAGCATGCTCAGCGGAATGGGAGGCGGGGCGTAGTCCGGCAGGATCACTTCCAGCCGGCCGGCCGCCAGGAGATCGTCGACAAGCCAGTGATGGGCAGGTGCGATGCCGCGCCCGGCGACGAGCGCTTCGCGCGCTGCAAGCCCATGATCGATCCGAAATCGGCCGCCGAAAGGCACCGCATGGCGTTCGCCGCCCGGCCCCTGCAGGGCGAGCGTGTCGCTTCCTGCGATGTTCGACATCCGGATGCCTTCATGGCCAGGCAGGTCCTGCGGGACAGCCGGTCTGCCCCGCACCGCCAGATAGGCCGGCGACGCCACCAGCAGGCGCCGGGATTGGCCGAGCGCCCGCAGCTTCATCGAGCTGTCGGTGAGCGGACCGAGGCGAAGTGCGATGTCGACTCCCTCCCGCACAAGGTCGATGCGCTCGTCGGTGAGGTTGAGATCGATCCCGATGTCGGGATAGCGGTCCTGAAAGGCGAAGATCAGGCGGCTGACGTGCAAGACCCCGAGCGCCGCCGTGCAGGATATCCGGATCGTGCCGGCCGAAGCGCCGCGGGTGCCCCGTGCCTCATCGCCGGCCTGCTCAACGAGGCGCAGGATCTGGACGGCGTCGGCATAGTAACGGCTGCCTTCATCGGTCATCGTGACACGCCGGGTGGTCCTGCTGAGCAAGGGCACGCCGATAGCCTCCTCGAGCTCGCGCAGATGCCGTGTGACCGTCGACTGCCCAACTCCGAGTTCGCGCGCCACCGCCGAGAGGCTGCCGCGCTCGGCGACGCGAACGAAGGTGCGCATGCGCTCGAGTGTCACGTCAGACCTATCCATTATTCGGCATAATCTTATGCATTGCTCAGATGTAGCGGATAATCCCGGGGCTGGCTACCTTCAGCGTCTATCGTCCTTCTTCGGAGTTGACCCATGAAAGTCCTGCTTGTTTTTGCTCATCCTGAACCGCGTTCGCTCAACGGCGCACTGCGCGACGTCGCCATCAGGGAACTCGAGGCCCAGGGCCACGAGGTGCTGATATCGGACCTCTATGCCGATGGCTGGAAAGCCGAGGTGGACCGTGCCGACTTTCCGTCGTGGCCGCCCGAAGCGCGCTTCCTGCCGGCTGGGGCATCCAAAAAGGCTTTTGCGACCAACACGCTAACCGAAGATGTTAAAGCAGAGATCGACAAGCTGCTGTGGGCCGACACGCTGATCCTCCAGTTCCCGCTGTGGTGGTATGCCATGCCGGCAATCCTCAAGGGCTGGGTCGACCGGGTGTACGCCTACGGCTTCGCCTATGGTGTCGGCGAGCACAGCGACAAGCGGTGGGGTGACCGCTTTGGCGAGGGAACGCTCGCCGGCAAGCGCGCGATGCTGATCGTGACCGCCGGCGGCTGGGAGGAGCATTACTCCGCCCGCGGCGTCAACGGCCCAATCGACGACCTGCTGTTTCCGATCAATCACGGGATCCTTTACTATCCGGGCTATGACGTGCTTCCGCCGTTCGTCGTCTACAGAGTGGATCGTTTTGGGGAGGCCGATTTCGAGCCTGTCGCGGAGCGGCTGCGCGAAAGGATGCGGACGCTCGAGACAACCCGGCCCATTCCTTACCGGCAGCAGAATGGCGGCGACTACCACATCCCGAGCATGCAGCTCCGCTCTGAACTGGGCGACCCGGGCGCCGCAGGGTTCGCGCTTCACCAGGATCGCGCAACCGCGAAATCGGCTACGCCGCGTTCGACTTTGCGGGACGTGGCCTGACGCAGCATCCCGAGAAGATCGGCAAGGCGCCCGAAGCCTACGGGATGAATCAACGACCGGCCCGGAAGATCGCAACCGCAGCAGCCGTCAGTGCGGCATTGCCGGATGCCGTAGTGCCGTCCGGAAGCGCCTTGCCGTCTTCCAGCCCGACGCGCGTCGACCAGTTGCGTTCCGCCGCCCGGTGCACGAACGGCCACACCGTGGCGTCGGCACCGTGCAGCAGGATGGCGCGACGCAGTCCGGCGCGGTCGAGCACGGCGGCGATGCCGTCGCAGGCTTCCAGCGCCGCGTCCAGCGCCTGCTCGGAAATCTCGATCAGGATGCGCAGCACCTGGTTGTCATGGTCGAGGCGGACCAGGCGCTCGGCATCAGCGACGGAGGCGAGCCCGGCCTCGATACCGATGCCGCGCTGCCGCAGGCTTTGCATGACCTCGGGCGCGGCCTTCTCGCTCAGATTGACCGAGGCGTAGTCAGGCAATTCGCTCCAGCCGGCGATCGCGTCAAGTGTGCGCTCGTCGTCGTTCTCGATCCACGCGCCGGTCGACACGCCAATCAGCGTTCCCGGGCAGGCGCGGCGCAGCGCCAACGCGGTCCGGTCCATCGTCGCCGGGGCAAGGCTTTCGCGGCCGTCGAGCCCGCGTGCATGGACATGCAGCTCGGCCGCACCGGCGGCCACGCAGGACGCGCCGTCACGCGCCATGGCTTCGGGATCAAGCGGCAGCTGCGGATGGAAATCGGCGCTGCGCGCGCCATTGATGCAGGTCTGGACAATCATGAGAGTGGTCCGGTTGAAGTGGACCAAGTGTAGCGCAGGATGGCGAAAACCGGAATCGGTTCGCGTCAGGAGAGTTGCTGCGGGAGGGACGTTTGCAGACGTTGGCGCTGCCCCTCATCCCCCTGCCGGGATCTTCTCCCCGTAGAACGGGGAGAAGGGGCTGGCTGCAACCTCGGGCGCTCTTTCTGCAACGTTGGTTTTTGGCGAAATCTCGGCGAAGGCTTCTTTCTCCCGGTTCTACGGAGAGAAATGCCTGGCAGGGCAATGAGGGGCAGCGCCGACATTGGCCCCTCTACCTCGAAAACTCGCTGCGCACGATGCCGTGGCGCTGCAGCTTGTCATAAAAGGTCTTGCGCGGAATCCCCAGCGCTTCGATGGTGCGCCTGACATCGCCCTCGTTGCGGTTAAGCGTCTCGCGGATGATGTCGGCCTCGTAGCGCTCCAGCCGTTCCGGCAGTTTCATGGCGGCATCCGGCTGGGCTGGGGCAGGGGATGCCACTCCGGCGTCTTCCTCCAGTCCAAGCACGAAGCGTTCGGCGAAATGCGCGAGCTCGCGTACATTGCCAGGCCAGTCATGCTCCCTGAGATGGCGGTGCACCGCGGCCGGCACCGCCGGCAGCGGACGCCGGAAGCGGGCGGCGGCGCGCTCGGCGAAGTAGAAGAACAGCAGTGCGACGTCGTCGCGGCGCTCGCGCAGCGGCGGAATGGAGATCGTCACCACGTTGAGCCGGTAATAGAGATCCTCGCGGAAAGCGCCGCGCTGGCGCGGATCGCCGAGATCGACCTTGGCGGCCGCAACGACGCGCAGGTCGACCGGCCGCATTTCGTTGGTGCCAAGCGGGGTGACCTCGCGCATTTCCAGCACGCGCAGCATCTGCACCTGTGTCGAGACCGGCATGCTTTCGATCTCGTCGAGGAACAGCGTGCCGCCGCTGGCATGCTCGATACGGCCGATCCGCTTCTTCTGCGCCCCGGTGAAGGCGCCGGCCTCGTGGCCGAACAATTCGCTCTCGATGACCGTCTCGGGCAGCGTGCCGCAATTCAGCGCGACGAAATTGCCCTTGGCGCGGCGACTCCAGCGATGCAAAAGGCTGGCCACCACTTCCTTGCCGGAACCGGTTTCGCCGGTCACCAGCACGTCGACATCGGTGTCGGCGATCTGGCGCAGCGTGCGGCGCAGCCTTTCCATCGCCGGCGTCTGGCCGATCAGCGGCAGGCCGTCCTGCGCCTCTCCGGCCGCCTCGCGCAAGGCGCGGTTCTCCATCACCAGGCGGCGCTTTTCCGCGGCGCGGCGCACGCTCTGCACCAGCCGGTCGGCGGCGAAGGGTTTTGTGATGAAGTCGTAGGCGCCGTCCTTGATCGCCTTGACGGCAACCGCGATGTCGCCATGCCCGGTGACGAGGATGACCGGGATGTCCGCGTCCAGCCGCAGGATGCGGTTGAAAAGCTGCAAGCCGTCAATCTCAGGCATGCGGATATCCGACACCACCACGCCGGCAAAACCGGTGTCGAGCCTGGCCAGCGCCTCGGCCGCCACCGAAAAAGCCGAGACCGAAAAGCCGGCAAGCTCGAGCGTCTGCGCGGTGGCCTTGAGGAGATCGCTGTCGTCATCGACCAAGATGACCGGCGCTGCGTCGTCGTTCGTCATGCTGCCTTGGCCACTATGCTGCTTTCAAGAGATGGATGGCGAAGCGGGTGCCGCAGCCGTCGCTCGAAACCTCGATGCGTCCGCCGTAGTCGGCGACGATATCCTTCGAGATGACAAGGCCAAGACCGAGGCCTTTTTCCTTGGATGTATTGAACGGCGTGAACAGCGATTTGAGAATCCCTGGCGGAATGCCAGGTCCGTTATCGGACACGCCGACCATCACGCCGTCCGCGGTCTCCTCGACCGAAACCCGCACATGAGCGTCGTTGCGGCCGTCCAGCGCTTCAAGCGCGTTCTGGAAGAGGTTGATCAGCACCTGTTCGAGCCGGACCCGGTTGCCCATGACCTTGAGGCTCGGCGGTGGCAGGTCGATCGCCAGTGCGTCGAGCCGGCCGGCAAAGCGGCTTCTCAACAGCACGACGGCGCCCTCGATGACACCGCGCAATGCGACAGGCTCGGCGGGGGTGCGGCCCTTGCGGGCAAAGGCCTTCAATTCTTCGGTGATGGTGCCGATGCGCTCGGTCAATGCTGCGATGGCGCCGAGGTTTTCCTCGGCGGGCGCGGTCTGCTTCCTGTCGAGGAAGACGCGGGCGTTGTCGGCATAGGCGCGTATGGTGGCAACCGGCTGGTTGATCTCATGGGCGACGCCGGCGGCGACCTGGCCGAGGATGGCGAGGCGGTTGGCCTGGACCAGATCCTGCTGCACCACCTGCAGCTTGGCTTCCGTGCTGCGATGGTCTGATATCTCCGCCTGCAGCCGATCGCGGGCACGGCTCAGATCCTCGGTTCGTTCGACGACGCGGCGCTCGAGTTCGGTGCGCGCCGCCTGTTCGGCGGCGATCCGCATTTGTCCCGACTGCCGGCGCCACAACAGATACGCAGCAAGGCCGAGCAACGGGACCAAGACGCCGAGCGCAAGGAGCCGCATTTCACGGGCCGCGGCGGCGATCGGCGCCTCGGCCGGGACGAGATAGTCGAGCCGCCAGGGGGTCGAAGCAACCGGGGCTGAAAGCCGGAGATATTCCGCGTCGCTGCCGCCGGGCGTCACCGCGTGGACGATGGATGTGTCCGGGCTGAGCGCCTGCGGGCGCGTGATCGGCAACGGCATCAGCGGTGCGTCGCCGAACTGCTGGCTGTTCTGGATGGCGGCACGATCAGACGCGGCAAGCGGCGCCGTCGTCATGAAGCGCCAGGACCGCACGCTGGTGATCAGGACGATACCACGCTCGTCGCTGACATAGGCCGGGCGGTTCACCTCGTGCCAGTCGGCTTCGAGCTGATCGAACTCCGCCTTGACGACGACGACGCCGAGCGGTGCGGCAGCATCGCCGACGCGTCGCGAGATGTAGAGGCCTGGGCGTTTGCTGACATTGCCGAGCGCGAAATATTCGGCGGTTCCGGATTGCATCGCTGCGGAGAAATAGTCGCGGAACCGGTAGTCGTTGCCGACAAAGCTGATCGGGTCGCGCCAGTTGCTGGAGGCGATCGCCAGTCCGTCGCTGCCGATGACATAGAGTACCGAGGCCTTGGTGCCGGAGACCAGCCCTTCAAGCTTGCGATTCAGCACATCGATTGCAGCAGCACTTTTCTGCGCCAGCGCGTCGCGTACCTGCTGGTCTTCCGACAAAAGCAGGGGCAGGGCGCGCGGGCTTTCCAGAACGGCGCGCAATAGCGCGACCTTCAGATTGGCGTCGGTGCGGCCCTGCGCCGCCAGTCCCCTGAGCTCCGTGGTACGGCCATAGAGACCAGCGCCGTAAAGTGCCGCCGTGGCCGTCGCAAGGGCGATGGCCGCAAACAGCAGCCAGGCACGGCGCGCTCGCCTGCCGAGTTGCTCGGGCGTCGACGGCAAGGCAGCGGCGGGGCGTTGCAGCATCGCCCATTTGTGCATGATTTCGCACAAAGCACAATTCGGCCATGCGAGTATCCGCACTTTGTGTGTGAGCGATACGAACCGTCAGTTCGAGAATCATCAATAAAATCAAAGAGAAATTCTCTTCCCCGCAGTCTGGCACGGCAGTTGCAAACACGACTTCAGCGGTCACGAGGCTGCTGGGTCAAATGCAAACGCTCCGGGAGGTCGAGCTTTCGATCGGAGCACAATGGAGGACGTCATGCAGACAGCATTCGCTGCCGCCGCGCCGCGCGGCAAACTTCCGTTCTACCGGCATCTCTATGTGCAGGTGTTGGCGGCGATCGCCGCCGGCGTGCTGCTCGGCCACTTCTATCCCGAAACCGGTGAGGCGATGAAGCCGTTCGGCGACGCCTTCATCAAGCTGGTGAAGATGGTGATCGCACCGGTGATCTTCCTGACGGTGGCGACCGGCATCGCCGGCGTTTCCGACCTGCAGAAGGTGGGCCGCGTCGCCGGCAAGGCGATGATCTACTTCCTGGCATTCTCGACGCTGGCGCTTGTCGTCGGCCTCGTCGTCTCGAACGTCGTCCAGCCGGGCGCCGGCATGCATATCGATCCGGCCACGCTCGATGCCACGAAGGTGGCGACCTACACCGAAAAAGCGCACGACACCAGCATCGTCGGTTTCCTGATGAACATCATCCCCGACACGATCACCGGCGCTTTCGCAAAGGGCGACATCCTGCAGGTGCTGTTCTTTTCGGTGCTGTTCGGGCTCGCTCTTGCCGCGGTCGGCGATCGCGGCCGCCCGGTCGTCGATTTCCTGCAGGCATTGACCACGCCGATCTTCCGCCTCGTCGCCATCCTGATGAAGGCCGCGCCGATCGGCGCTTTCGGCGCCATGGCCTTCACCATCGGCAAATACGGCATCGGCTCGATCGCCAACCTCGCCATGCTGATCGGCACGTTCTACCTGACCTCGCTGCTGTTCGTGCTGGTGGTGCTGGGCTCGGTCGCCCGCTACAACGGCTTCTCGATCCTGGCGCTGATCCGCTACGTCAAGGAAGAGCTGCTGCTGGTGCTCGGCACCTCGTCCTCGGAAGCGGCACTGCCGGGCCTGATGGCCAAGATGGAGCGCGCCGGCTGCAACCGCTCGGTGGTCGGGCTGGTCGTTCCAACCGGCTATTCCTTCAACCTCGATGGCACCAATATCTACATGACGCTGGCCGCGCTGTTCATCGCCCAGGCGACCGACACGCCGCTCACCCTCGGCGACCAGATCCTGCTGCTCGCCGTCGCCATGCTGAGTTCCAAGGGCGCCGCCGGCATCACCGGCGCCGGCTTCATCACGCTGGCCGCGACGCTCTCGGTCGTGCCCGCAGTGCCGGTCGCCGGCATGGCGTTGATCCTCGGCGTCGACCGCTTCATGTCGGAATGCCGGGCGCTGACCAACTTCATCGGCAATGCGGTGGCGACCGTGGTCGTGGCGCGCTGGGAAGGGGAACTCGACCAGACCAGGTTCGCTGCCGCGATGGCCGGCGACTTGCCTGAGGAAGCCGATCTGTCGCTGCCGGGGCTGCAGGCTGCGTGACTGTTCAGGCCTGCCACCATACGGCCCGGAGCCGGTTCGCCGGCTCCGGGAAAGACGATCGGCCTTGTAAGCCGATCGTCGCAGGTCGTATCCTGCCGGTTGCCGCGCGATAGCGGCTGATAGCAGACCATCCCGTAAATCATTTGCTTACACTCAGTTGACTTGCGTAAGCAATGTGCTTACGTTTTGCATGATCAAATCGTTCAAACACAAGGCGCTGGCGGACCTCTTTCAAACCGGAGGAACCGGAAAGATCGACGCCAAGATGCACGAGCGCATCCTTGTCCGGCTTGACCGTCTGGAAGTCGCGGAAAGGCCGGAAGACATGAACATGCCGGGCTTCGACTTCCACGCTTTGAAAGATTTCAGCCCGACCCACTACACGGTGCATGTCAACGGGCCGTGGTGCATCACATTCGAGTTCGACGGCACTGATGTCGCCCGCGTCGATTTCAAAGAATACCATTGAGGCGGTCAGATTGGAGAAGTCGGATATGAGCGTGTATGAGCCGATTCGTCCGATGGAGCGCTGCCCCTCCCACCCTGGAGCGCTGCTTGACGACATTATCCCGGCAACCGGAAAGACCAAGGTGGAAATCGCCAATCTGCTCGGAATCTCGCGCCAGCAGCTTTACGACATCATCCGCGAGAAGAAGCCGGTGTCGCCGGCCGTCGCCGCCCGCCTTGGGAAGATGTTCGGCGACGGCGCCGCGATCTGGCTCAGGATGCAGGCCGCGTATGATGCCTGGCACGCGGAGCGCGAAGTGGATGTCAGCGCCATTCCAACGCTGCATGCCGCCTGAGACGTAACAGGCTTGTGAGCCTTTGGTCTTGGCGTGGGGCTTGCTCCAGCCGCATTTGAAGGCCAGTATCCGCCATGCCTCAAGGTGCCTGTCCGCTGCGGTCCCGACCTGATCGCGACCCAAGCCTTTCCGTCAGGCTCGGTTGTCGTGTCATCCGAGCCGAACCGTCGGAGCCCTTGCTGCCGTCGACCATGATCTCGGCGGCAGCTCTTGAAGGCAATGGCGGCCTCAGCATGAAGTCGCAAAGCAAGAGACGTGACCCGTCCTGACGAAAGGCACGAGCCTTCTCCCAGGAATTCGTGGGACGCGCTTGAGGAGGAACCAGGCCCGCGCGCGGGTTTGCTGAAACCAAAGCAAGATGCGAGGTCAAACGCGATGCAGTCTGTCCCGAGGATTCCGGTATCCATCATCATTCCGAACTACAATTACGCGCGTTTCCTCAAACGCAGCATCGACAGCGCCCTCGAGCAGGACTACGCGGATGTCGAAGTCATCGTCGTCGACGATGCCTCGCAGGACAATTCCACGACAATCATGGAATCATATGGGGACAGGATCCTCGCCTGCCCGCGCGCGCAAAATGGCGGGCATGCGGCGGCGTTCAACACCGGGTTCGCGGCAAGCTCGGGCAAGATCGTCCTGTTCCTCGACGCCGACGACTTTCTTTATCCGACCGCCGTTTCCAGAATCGTCGACACCTGGGATGCGGCAACTGCCCAGGTGCAGTCAAGGCTGCATATCGTCGACGAACGACAACGCATCAAGGACGTCTTTCCGCCGCCCGAACTGCCCTTTGACAGCGGTGACGTCATGCCGAAACTCCTGCACAAGGGCCGCTATCAGACGACTGTGACCAGCGGGCTGGCCTTTGATCGCACAACCCTCGAATCGATCATGCCTATACCGGAGGCGGAGTTCCGCCAGGGCGCCGATGGCTACCTTGTAACGCTGGCGCCCATGTACGGACACGTCCAGTCCATCGACGAATGCGTCGGCGCCTACCGGATCCACGGCGCCAACCATTCGGTGTTCGGTGAAAAGCTCGCAGAGCGGGCACGCTGGCGGGTAACCCACGACTTCCGCCGCATGCAGGCGCTGTCGGACCAAGCCTCCGGGATCGGCCTGACCATCGTCCCGTCGGAGGCTGTCCGCCACGATCCGGTCCACCTGGAAGAGCGGCTGGCGTCGCTGTGCGCGGACAGGCGCCGGCACCCCGTGGCCAATGATTCCCGGCTGGCGCTTGGGGCGGCGGGCGCCGTCGCCAGCCTCGAAATGGCCGCGTCGCTGCGCCGGCGCGCCGTCCTTGCCGCCTGGTTCCTGTCGGTCGGGGTGCTGCCGCGGAAACTGGCGACGGCGGTGCTGTCGTGGAAGCTCGACGCATCGTCTAGACCGGCATTCCTGAGCCGTCTGTCCAAGACCATTCGCCACGCAATGGGGTAGAAGACCGTCGCCCGAAGCGGAGCGCATATCGCTCGACTGTTGGCGGGACAGCGCCCCCCTCTGGCCTGCCGGCCAAGAACTTGGGTTCCTCGCCCCGCGCGAAGCGGGGGGAGAGGTGGGCGCGCAGCGGCCGGGGGGGGGGCGTTTTTTTTGGGGGGCGGTGCCCCGCGCCCGGGGGGGGGGGGGGGGGGGGGCCCCCCCCCCCCCCCCCGGGGGGGGGGGGGGGGGGGGGGGGGGGAAAAAGGGGGGGGGGGGGGGGGGGGGGGGGGGGGGGGGGGGGGGGGGGGGGGGGGGGGGGGGGGGGGGGGGGGGGGGGGGG
>NZ_JBVVPV010000076.1:0-14140 GCF_055811735.1 Mesorhizobium sp. WSM4850
CGCTCACACCTTCCTGTCCGCTATCGCTTTCGCCGCCACATTCATCTTCTGGATCAATGAGTCCTGACCCTAGCTCAGAGCGTCGATCCGCAAGCGGTGATGAGCCAGATCGAACAGGTTTCTGAAAATCAGGCCAAGCGCTGAAATTTATCGGGCGCCAAGGTCGACCCGAATATCTGAATTGCCGGTCCGGCATTCAGAGTTTTTTACATTTCCAATCAGCTAAGTGATTGAAAATGGCGCGAGTGACGGGGCTCGAACCCGCGACCTCCGGCGTGACAGGCCGGCACTCTAACCAACTGAGCTACACCCGCGCAAGACGAGCACGGTCAGCCGTGTTCGTCGTTGGGGCGGTGGATAAGGCGTAAGCCACCGGGTGTCAAGCGGAGCGCGACAGCATAACAGCAAACAGCAGAAGGTTTTTTGACGAGCCGGATTTTGCCGCCGAAAACGACCAGCGGCGGGGCCGTCGTGCGCTCATTTGGCCTTGCGAACCCCGTCCTAACTGCTTAAAGGTCCGCCCCGGAGCGGGCGATTAGCTCAGTTGGTAGAGCGCTTCGTTTACACCGAAGATGTCGGCGGTTCGAGCCCGTCATCGCCCACCAAATTTCTTAAGGAAATCCGCACAGTTACCAGCTTCCAGATCTCGGTGACCTCAGCAACCGCCACCGAAACCGCCACCGATACAAGCCTTGAAAAGGTAGCGCTGGTCCAGCGTACTTGACTGGCAACCCGCAAGTCCTGATCCTGCATCGGGGGATGATGGGGATTCAGGCATGGGCTGGCGGGCTGAAAGAGCTTACGAAGAGGCGCAGGCGAAGGCATTCCACCAGTGGCAGGCCTCGCTGAAACGAGCGGAATACTGCATGGGACCGGTGGCGGCACTTCGTCGCCGGGGCTGCGACCGCCGCCATTTCATGCGGTCGCGGGATACCTCGACCCTGAGGGCATTCCACGCATGCGGGTCTTCCTGGACAAGCTCAAAGAAGGCTTGCAGAGCGGCGTCACTGGCAACGGTGATGTCCGTTCCTAGTCACCGGTACGATGGGATGCCGGGGCGGCGGACCTGACGGAAGCCCTTGCCGCCACGACGATGCGTTTCGCCACATACCGTTTACGTCTCACATCAGGCTTGGTCTTTGGGCCTAGTTGAGAACCATTCGGCGGTGCAACCGTGTGTCGATCGAGTCGAACACTAGAACCGGCACGAAACCAGGACGGACATATCTCAGACCATAGCCGATCACGGTTCCATCGGCCGTGACTTCTTCGATTTCCAGCACGGCATCGTTGGGCAAGCTCAGGTAATCACCACCCAACTCCCGGGACCTTAGCCCGAAGCTACCGATCTCGAATTCCCGCTGCACCGCCTCGACTGCAACGCTGTGCAGAGGATGCTCACGTGTGATGATATCAAGCAATTCAAACTCGTTTCCACCCTGTCGTTCCACCTGCACCATTCGGGGAAGCTGGCTCAGCACCTCAGCGTGCTCCCGCAGGAACGGAATGGGATCAAATAGGCTGGCGATCTCAAAAGACTTCGTCCTAGATATGGGTAAATCGGTCGCTTCGATCGTTTGCTCCGTGCCGTCGGGACTCCTCTCTACGATCCTGACCTTCAACAACTTGTTCGGCAACACCGATATAACAGCGGTCACTCGCCTGTCGTCGCTGTCCCACACGCCACGCCACATCTCTGGGCTGGAGAAACGGAACGACTGTGAATCGATGTTTGACGGCGGCGTAGAAGAAAATGGAATCGTTGTGGAGGCAGCCGGAGCGGTATTCGTCACCTCGATGTTCAAATGCCAGTGAAAGTCACCGTAAGGCTGAGTGAAGATCTGTCCGACGGACCAGAATACCAGCCATGGAAGGCTCTGCACTTCCGCTAGCTCGTCGTGTGGCGAGAAGAAGTTGGTCCGCTTAACCGAGATCGTGGCCGGGGTCGTGTCCCGCGTGTCGAACTCTCCGGACCCAGGGGCGATGGTCGGATCAAAACGCATTGTCTCGACACTCGCACCCCTACGCGGTGACCAATAGGGCAGGAAGTGTGAGATTTTGAAGAACTCACTGGTTCCGCTTGTGTTCGTGGTTCGGAAGGCGACCCATCCTTCTGTGCCCGTCATGATGCTGCTCAGAATGGGAATGTCGCCCCCGGACTCCGCTTGATAGTGGCCTGATTGGCCGGGGTTGATAAGTCCAGCTGCCTGGGAAGGAAGGCTTCCCTCAGCCCACTCACCGTGATCAAGATGATCCTTTACCCACCTGATGGGGGCTTGGCCGGAATTTTTGATCGTGCACCTAAAGAGACGCGCTGTCATAACACCCTCCTCGAGCTAACCTCTCTATTTATTCTCCATGAAAGCAAGCACTGAAAGCTTACGGCAACTTCCCACTGGCACGTTCTTATTGCGCGCCAGAGGAAAATAGGAACTCAAACTATTGTGCTATTTGTACTCCTTAATTTTCTTATGTCTAGGAGTAGGTTAATTGGCACACGAAGTGGCCGACCAAGAGTTGCATTTCCTTAGAAAGTATGATTGCTGCTTAAGCTATTATTAACCATGTGTCGGCCGAAATAATCCGGTTAACGCTTGTGGCAACCATTCAAGCTTATGTCTCCTACCTCACCGATATATGAGTCAAACCAATGTGCGGATTCGGGGGCTATTTCGGGTCGATCCGGGATGCGGAAGCTTTGCTTGCGCGGATGATCGCTGCGATCGCCCATCGCGGGCCGGATGAGCAAGGGAAGTTTGTGGCAGCCGACGCCGGGCTCGGCCATGCGCGGCTGTCGGTGATCGGGATCGGTGATGGCCAGCAGCCGATGTCGGACGTGTCAGGCAATTTGACGATTGCGTTCAACGGCGAGATCTTCAACTACCTGGAACTGCGCGAAGGGCTGATCGCCAAGGGCCGGCGCTTCCGTACGTCGAGCGACACCGAGGTCATCCTGCACCTGTATGACGAGATGGGCGAAGACTGCCTGTCGCTCCTGAACGGCGATTTTGCCTTCGCGATATGGGATAACAGGCGTCGGCGCATGGTGCTTGCCCGAGACCGGATGGGTGTCCGGCCGCTGTTCTACACGAACAGGGACGGCGTGCTGTACTTCGCGTCGGAGATCAAGGCGCTGCTGAAGGTCCCCGGCGTCTCGGCCGAGATCGATCCGATAGCACTCGACCAGATCTTTACGCTGTGGGCGCCGATCGCTCCCCGCACGGCTTTCCGCGATATCCACGAGCTGGAGCCGGCGAGCGTGATGATTGCGACACCGGGGCAAGTCACGGTGAAACGCTATTGGCACCTCGACTATCCGCATCGGGACGCGCCGTCGAAGCTCACGACCGAGGACGATGCGGCCGAGGAACTGCAGGCGCTGTTGAGCGATGCGGTGAGGCTTCGCATGCGCGCCGACGTGCCGGTCGGCTCTTATCTTTCGGGCGGGCTCGATTCATCCCTGGTCTCAGCGCTTGCCGCCGGCATGACTCCTCTCCAGCTGCAGACATTTTCGGTGACGTTCGACAGCGCCGAACACGACGAAAGCGCCTTCCAGATCGAGATGGCTTCAGCGCTTGGCGCCCGGCATCGAACCATTGCCTGCCAGGCCGGCGATATCGCCGGTGTCTTCCCCGAAGTCATCCGCTTTGCCGAGCGGCCGATCATCCGCACCGCCCCAGCCCCGCTCTATCAGCTGTCCGGCCTGGTTCGCCAGGCCGGCCTGAAAGTGGTGCTGACCGGCGAGGGCGCCGACGAGGTTTTTGCCGGCTACGACATTTTCAGGGAAGCGCGGGTGCGCCGGTTCTGCGCACGGCAGCCGGCATCGCGCATCAGGCCAAACCTGTTCCGCAGGCTTTATCCCTATCTACCGGGTCTGCAGCAGCAGTCCGTGGAGTATTTGGCGGCGTTCTTCGGCGCCGGCAACGCTGCGCTCGACGATCCGCTGTTCTCGCATCGGCCGCGCTTCAAGACCACGGCGGCGGCGAAGATTTTCTTTTCCGGCGACCTGCGCGCGACGTTGAAGGGCTATGATGCGGCCGAGGAACTGGTCAGCCGGTTGCCCCAGGCTTTTTCCCTGTGGCACCCGCTGCATCAGGCGCAATATCTCGAAAGCCGCTTCCTCCTGCCGGGCTATATCCTCTCCAGCCAAGGCGATCGGATGGCCATGGCGCATGGTATCGAAGGGCGGTTTCCCTATCTCGACCATCGCCTGGTGGAATTTGCCGCAAGACTTCCGCCTGAAATGAAGCTGAAGGGATTGGTCGAAAAGCACATATTGCGCAAAGCGGCGGGGCATCTGCTTCCCAGCGCGATCCGGGAGCGTGCCAAGCAGCCCTACCGGGCGCCGGAAGCTCGCTCCTTCGTTGGAGCCGGCGAACTGGACTATGTCAGCGATTTGCTGAGCGAAGCGAGCATCGCCGCCGGCGGACTGTTCAACGCCAAGGCGGTGGCGAACCTTCATGAGAAATGCCGCACGCAGCCAGGGTCGGGGTTCCGCGACAACGCCGCCTTCGTCGGCATCCTGTCGACGCAGCTGTGGCAGAAGAATTTCACCGGCCAAGAGGCTGGTGCAGTAAGAGCAGCTTGAGAAATCCAGGGAAGGAAAAAATGATGATAACAATCAAGGACAAGGTCAGAGCCTTCATCGTCGACAATTTCTTGTTCGGCGACACGTCTTACGAACTTGCAGATACAGCCTCGCTGATCGAGAACGACATCATCGACTCGACCGCCGTGGTCGAACTCGTGGCGTTCATCGAGGATACCTTCGGTATTGCGATGGTCGATACCGACATCGTGCCGGCCAACCTGGATTCGATTGAGCGTATTTCGTCCTTCATCAAGGCGAAAGCGCCGGCAGTCTAGGCCCGATCGGCGAGGAGCGTTCCGTGCGGATCGAACATTTTCTGGCCGCGAATGCCGCTGCCCAACCTGCCAAAACGGCATTGATCACCAGCCATAAAAGGCTGAGCTACGAAGAACTGGACGATCTCTCGAGCCGCCTTGCCGCTGTGCTTTTCGCGAACGGCGTCAGGCGCGATGACCGGGTCGTCGTTTTCATGGACAATTGCTGGGAGGCCGCGGTTTCGATTTACGCCGTCCTCAAGGCAGGGGCGACCTTCATCCCGGCCAACCCATCGACCAAGGCCGACAAGCTTGCCTACATCCTTGCCGATTGCGACGCTTCGGCAATCCTTACCCAGGCAAAACTGATGCCCGTGGTCGCCGAGGCCTGCGGCGGCAACACCGGCATCTTCGTGGCTTCGACCGTCGGTGCCGATGGCCAAAGCCCGGTGGGGGCTGCATCCCTGGCCGACTGCCTGACGCTCGCAGCCGGGAAGATCGACCACCGTGGCATCGACGTCGATCTTGCGATGCTGATCTACACGTCGGGCTCAACCGGCCGGCCCAAGGGCGTGATGATGACGCACCGCAATTGCGACGCGGCGGCGGACTCCATCACTACCTATCTGCGCAACTCGTCCGACGACATCATTCTGAATGTCCTTCCTCTTGCCTTCGACTATGGCCTCTATCAATTGCTGATGGCCGTCAGGCTCGGCGCCACGCTCGTGCTCGAAAAATCCTTCGCTTTTCCTCAAGCGATCTTCGAACGTATCCGCGAGGAGGGCGTCACCGGTCTTCCGCTGGTGCCGACGATGGCAGCGATGATCCTGCAGATGCGTGACCTGGAACCGGGCTTCCTGCCCAGCGTCAGCTATATTTCCAACACGGCGGCGGCCTTGCCGCCGGCCCATATCGAACGTCTGCGCTGCCTTTTTCCCGGTGTCAGGCTGTATTCGATGTATGGCCAGACGGAATGCAAGCGCTGCACCTATCTGCCGCCCGAGGAGCTCGACCACCGGCCGGGTTCGGTCGGCATAGCCATTCCGAACACCGAAGCCTTTGTCGTCGACGACAACGGGCAGAGCGTGCCGCCAGGTGTGGCGGGTGAGCTGGTCATTCGTGGACCGCACGTCATGCAGGGTTATTGGCGAAACGAAGCTGCGACGGAACGAGCGCTGCGACCGGGCCCGAACCCTTGGGAGAAGGTCCTCTACACCGGTGACCTGTTCAGGACCGATGAGGACGGCTTTCTCTATTTCGTCGGCCGCAAGGACGACATCATAAAGACGCGGGGAGAGAAGGTGGCGCCGAAGGAAGTGGAAGCCGTGCTTCACGCCCATCCCGGCATCGCCGAAGCCGTTGTCGTCGGCGTGCCGGATCCGCTGCTCGGGCATGCGATCGGCGCGCTCGTCATACGCTCGGACCCGAAGCTCAGCGAAAAGGATGTCATGCGCCACTGCGCCCGTCATCTCGAGGATTTCATGGTGCCCAAAATCATAGAGTTCCGCCTGGAATTGCCGAAGACGGATACGGGCAAGGTCAGCCGCCGGCTTGCGTCGGAGATGATGGAGGCGGCGCAATGATCGTTCGCCCCGGCGATGACGCGCCGACCATCCTGGCGCAGGCTTTGGCGATCGACCCCGGCGCCGAAACGGACAGGATCGTGACCGCCTTGCGCCAGCAGTTGCGCGGCATTCGCAAGCGCGGCCTGGTGCTCGGTCTTTCCGGCGGGATCGATTCCAGCGTTTCGGTGGCGTTGGCGGCGCGAGCCGTCGGGCCACAGAATGTACTGTGCCTCTTCATGCCGGAAAACGATTCCGATCCGGAAAGTCTGCGGCTCGGCCGCCTTGTCGCCGGCACTTTTGGTGTCGATTCTATTGTGGAGGATATCGGGCCGATCCTGCGCGCCATGGGCTGCTATCAGCGTCGCGACGCCTTCATCCGCGAATTGGTCCCGGACTACGGCGAAGGCTGGGCCTCGAAGATCGTGATTGCGAACGCCCTCGAGCATGAGGGCTACAATATTTCGTCGCTGGTGGTGCAGGACCCCGGGGGCAAGCAGACCAAACTGAGAATGCCGCTGCCGGTCTATCTCGGCATCGTCGCCGCCACCAACATGAAGCAGCGCACCCGCAAGCAGATCGAATATTTTCATGCCGACCGGCTGAACTTCGCCGTTCTCGGAACGCCCAACCGGCTGGAATACGATCAGGGCTTCTTCGTCAAGAACGGTGACGGCGCGGCGGACGTCAAGCCGATCGCCCACCTCTACAAGACGCAGGTCTATGCGCTGGCGGCCTATCTCGGCGTGCCCGAGGAAATCCGCAATCGGCCGCCGACCACCGATACCTACTCGCTGGCGCAGACGCAGGAGGAGTTCTACTTCTCGCTTCCCTATGACCGCATGGATCTTTGCCTTTGCGGCCTCAACAACGGCGTGGCGGCCGAAGTGGTGGGGCAGGCGGCAGGACTGGACGCCTCGCAGGTGGAACGCGTCTGGGCCGACATCGCCGCCAAACGCAAGGCGACGCGCTACCTGCACCTGCGCCCGCAACTCGTTGATGAGGTCGAGGAAGTCGATACCTGACCTGCCTCTCCAACCTGGCCACGGCGAGCGCTTCAGGGTGACCGATGTTCCGCCTGTCCGTCTTGAATGCGCTCGGCCAGTCGGACGGAAATCGGCGGTGCTGGACTAGTTGAGCGAAGGCAAAGGCTTCCAACGATCAGCCAATATCTTCGCTCCCGCACGACTGAATGCTTCAGGTGAAGCGGCCCAGCCGGCTCCACTGCTCGCCCGCAAGCCCGTTCAGGAAAGCTTGCGAGTTCTTCATGGCGTTCAAAAGCTCTGGATCGCGTGAATGCACCACGGTCGAGGCAACGGTCAGGAAAGCGATGCGTCGCCCAAGCATTGCTTCCAGAAGTGCAGGTTGAATGCGGCCGCGCAGGCCGCTGACGCCGCGTACGGCGGCATCATCGATCAGGCAGTCGATCACCGAACCCGCCTGGCCGGGGAGGGCGAGGATCTGCAGCACGCGACCGATTCCGCCCGCCCATGCGTGATAGGCGAATGCGCCGACATTGGTGCCGACCGGCGATGCCACGGAAACATAGACAAGCTCGCCCAGCTCCGGTTTTTGTGCCGCATCGGTCAGCATATGATGGATTTGGCCTGCCGCCCAGTTCGGGCGCAGGGCGAACTGGGCGGTCAACGGTTCGACGAGCCTGGCAAATGCGTCGCCGTCGATTTGCGATGTCCGAAAGGCTCCATGGCCTGCCCCGTCTGCCGCCACGCCGGACCAGCGTCGTTCGCTGGACTTCATTCGTCGGCAATAAAACCGGTCGAGGGTATTGGCAAACGGACTGAGCATTCGGGCAAGCTTCATGCGACTGGCGGAAAGGCCGAGCACAAAGCTCGCCGGCCGCATCACGCGCACCCAGTCGAGACTGTATTGCGGCAGGACAACGCCGCGCAGTCGGGTCCACAACTTTGTGGAAATGTCGTTGGCGGTCTCGCTGAACGAGATATCCTGCGGACCATCCAGATAAGCCTTCAACAAGCGGGCGCCGGCCATCGGGTCGCGTTCATGATCCTCGACCATGAGCGAACTGCAGATGGCGGCGCGTAATTGCCTGCCGTTGAACTGCATCGGCAACACGTGAACGCCGACGAACCCGGAGACGCGGCCGGCGTCGTTGACATGGACAAGCGACCGCAGATCGCCTCCGCAACCCGGCGCCTCCAGATAAAACCGTCTCATATAGTCGATGAGCGCGGCCGGTGCTTCGGTCCGCTCCTTGCGCAGCACGCGTTGGAACATGCCTGCGACTGCCGGAAGATCGGCACCTTCCAGGGCGCGAATGACGCTCAAGCCCGGCTCCCGGCACCAGAGTCCCCGCGTTTCCAGACCATGGCAAGGCCCGGCTCCCCCTTGGCCATCGCGGCGAACGGCAACTGCCCGCAGCTATGCAGTCTACAATTGCACTCGCTCCGGTGATGGTCGAAAGGAGAGCTGTGACGCTGCGGCAAGGTAGGCCCTTTGCTTGATCATGAATACGAGCGTCGCTGCTGTTACCAGCTTCGGGTAAACCGATGCTGAAGTATTGGGCGACGAATCGAGTTTATCGGGCGCGGATCATGGCGGAAGCAGCCGGAAGTCCTTGCCTTCGGGCAGCAGCTGCCCGCCGTCGACGATGATGGTCGTGCCGGTAATGTAGCTGGCGTCGTCCGAGGCCAGGAACAGGAAGGCATTGGCCGCGTCGCGCGGGCTGCCGAGGCGGCCGAGCGGGATGGAGTCCTCCATGTTCTTGATATAGGCGGCGCCGCGATGCAGCTGGATGGCTTCGGTGAGGATATTGCCGGGCTCGACGCCGTTGACCGTGATGCCATAGGCCGAGAATTCGAGGGCGGCCGAACGGATCAGGCCGTTGATGCCGGCCTTGGTCGCCGAATAGTGGCCGTGACCGGGGCTGGTGACGTGCGGGCCGGTGATCGAGGAGGTGAACAGCATGCGGCCAAAGTGCTGCGCCTTCATCGGAACGAGCGCCGCACGGGCGGCATTGAAGCTGCCGCGCAAATTGACCGCCATGACACGGTCCCAGTCCTCCGGGCTGGTGTTTTCCAGCAATTGCCAGGGATAGATGCCGGCATTCTGGACCATGATGTCGAGACGGCCGTGATGGTCGAGCGCCAGTGCAACGGCGGCTTCGGCATCGGCCATCTGCGAGATGTCGGTGCGGATGAAGGCAGCGCCGAGCTCGTCCGCGGCCGCTTGCCCGGCCTCGACCTCGGTATCGGCCAGCACCAGCTTGGCGCCCTCTTCGGCAAAGCGTTGTGCGATGCCCTTGCCGATGCCGCGGGCACTGCCGACGATCAGCGCGACCTTGTCCGAAAGTCTTCCGATCTGTGGGCGCCCGGTCATGCCAGCCCCCCTCTCATGCCAGTCTTTGGCGGATGGTTTGCTTGAACGCGTCGAGCAGCACGGCAGCAAGCACAAGCAGGCCGTGGATCACCTGGGTGAAGTTGGCCGGCAGGCCCATGAGGTTGATCGCCGTGTTGATGGCCGACAGCAACAGCACGCCGGCATAGACGCCGGGCAGGGTGCCGACGCCACCCTTGAGGCTGACGCCGCCGATGACGACGGCGGCGAAGGCGTTGAACAGCAGGCCGACGCCGAGATTGGCGGTGGCGCCGGAGGTGCGGATCGCCAGCAGCCAGCCGGCAAGGCCGGCGATGGCGCCGGCGAGAACGAAGGCGATGACGAGGTTGCGGTTGACGCGGATGCCGGCGCGGAAGGTTGCGGTCTCGTTGCCGCCGATCATGATCAGGTGCCTGCCGAAGGGGGTCTTGGCCATGATCAGCGAGAACACCACGAAACTCGCAATCGCGATCCAGGCGGTGAGCGGCAGGCCAAGCAGGCGCTGAATGCCGAACCAGCGGATTGCCGGCGCGAGGTCCTGTGCCGAGCGGCCGCCGGAAATGACCAGCACGAGGCCGCGCACCCAGATGTAGGACGCCAGTGTGATGATGAAGGCACTCATCTTCACCTTGACGACCAGGTAGCCGTTGATGGCGCCGATGATGCCGCCGACGACAAGCCCAATCAGCAGCGAAACCGGAACCATCAGCCATTCCGGGTGCAACTGAACGCCAAGGCCGATACCCGCCGAGCAGAACAGGATGCCGACCGCCATTGCACTGAGCGCCGCCACGGATTCGACCGACAGGT
This sequence comes from Mesorhizobium sp. WSM4850, assembly GCF_055811735.1. Lineage (NCBI taxonomy): Bacteria > Pseudomonadati > Pseudomonadota > Alphaproteobacteria > Hyphomicrobiales > Phyllobacteriaceae > Mesorhizobium > Mesorhizobium sp. WSM4850. Next base: position 10,575 of record NZ_JBVVPV010000076.1, read on the forward strand.
CCATGTGACCGGTGATGATGACCAGCGCCAGGCCGATCGACATGACGCCAAGCACGCTCGACGCCTCGATGATGTTGGCGAAGATGCCGAGCTGGAAATAGTTCGGAATGGAGATGGAGAAGACCACCAGCACGACGACCAGCATGAACCAGACGAGGTTGTCGAGGACGAATTCGAGGGCGTGGCGCGTGCGGGGTGACATGTGCTGATCCGGCTGGCGCATCGATTCTCGGAAAGGATCACGCGCGGATTGGAAAAATTGCTGCAGCTTGCTCTGCGCGTCCGTTCGAACGCCCAGGGCTCCGGGCCAGCGCGGCCCGAAGCCTTGGGCGACTTTGCTATTCGACCGGCTTCACGGTGCCCGAGGGCGGCTTCATGTTGCCCCAGAAGGCCGGGTTGTCGACGTTTTCCTTGGTGATCGCAGCGCCGGGGATCTTGATGTTCGGTCCCCAGGCTTCAATCGTCACGGCCGACTTCAGGCCGAGCACATCGTACTCGCCCGGCTTGATCTCCTGCTTGTTGACGACCTTGTCCATGAACATGGCGACGGCGGCGGCCTGAGCGTAGAGCGGCTGCTCGACTTCGACGTTGAGCCAGCCCTTGCGGATCAGGTCGAGGCCGACCGGCGCGCCGTTCGAGCTCATCAGCATGACGTCGCCCGGTTTCTTGCCGGCGGCCTCGAGCGAGGCGACGGCAGCGACCGAGAGATGCGCGGCGTGACTGAAGATCAGGTCGATATCCGGGTTGGCGAGCATCTGGTCGTTGACGATGGTTCCGGCTGCATCCGCCGCCCATTGCATGGCCGGAACCGAGATGATCTTGACGTCCGGGAACGCCTTCATCTTCTCCTCGAAACCCTTCTGGATGTCGAGCGTGTAGGGGTCGCCAGGATCGCCAAGCACCTGGAGGATCTTGCCTTTCACCGATCCATGCTTCGCCTTCAAAAGCTTCTCGGCCTGATCGGCGGCAATCTGGCCGATCTCGACCGTTCCCGCCACCGAGGTGAAATCGGATGGCGTCGAGGTGATCTGGCGATCGAACTCGACAACCGGGATGCCGGCGGCGCGGGCGGCCTCGATCGACGGCTTCAACGCATTGAAATCGACGGCGGCAAGAATGATCGCCGACGGCTTGAGCGCAATGACGTCGTTCATCTGCGATTGCTGAGCGTCGGTCTTGTTGTCGGCGTTCAGCGTCTTCATCTCGTAGCCGACCTGCTTCAGGAACATCTCCAGAGCGCTCACCGAGCCGGTCTGGAATTCGTCGAGCAATGTCGGCACCAGGTAGTAGACGGTGCCCTTGGACTGGGCGAATGCCGGCGTGAGCGTGGCAAAGGCCAGTGCCAGGATACCGAAGACGGAAAGAAGTATTTTCTTCATGTCGTTCGCTCCTCTTGCGCCGGACCCCTCATTTTGTCCCTCAGCCTGCCGGTCCGGCACCGGCGAGCGTCTCTCCGGTGATCATGTCGATCACCGCGTCGGGACTTGTCTTGTTGCGCGCGACATCGCCGGCCACGACGCCTTGCCGGATCACCACGATCCGGTCGGCGACCTGGAAGGCCTGCTGCATGATATGGGTGATGATGACGACGCCGATGCCTTGCCTCGCCACCTGGCGGATCATGTCGAGGCCGCGCCGCGTCTGCTCGACACCGAGTGCTGCGAACGGCTCGTCGAGAAGCACGAGCTTGCCGCCAAAATGCACGAATCGATTGAGTTCGATGGCCTGCCGCTGGCCGCCCGATAGATGCTCGACATTGGTTCTGAGCGAAGGGATGCGGGTGCCGGCGCTGGCCAAGGCCTTTTCGACCACCTGCTCCATGGCCGGTTCGTCGAGCACGGGAACGCCAAGGAATTTCCTGGTGATCTCGCGGCCCATGAAGAAATTGGCCACCACGTCGACATTGGTGCAAAGCGAGAGGTCCTGGTAGACGGTCTCGATCCCAGCCGCCTTGGCCTCGGCGGGAGATTTGGCGAGGAATTCCTTGCCCTCGAACAGCATGCGGCCGGAGGTCGGCTCCAGGCCGCCGGCGATGATCTTGACCAGCGTCGATTTGCCGGCGCCATTGTCGCCCAGAAGCGCCACCACCTCGCCTTTGCCGATCGAGAAGCTGATGCCCTTGAGCGCTTCGATCGCGCCAAAATTCTTGGTGACATTGTCGAGCACCAGCAGGGGTTGGCTCATGCCAGGCTGAGCTCCGCTCATGCCGCGATCCCCTTGCCTTGCAGTATATCTCGCCCGCGTTCGCGCTCGGCGGTGAATATCTGGCCGAAGCGCGGCGAAAGCACGCCTGAGACGGCAAGTGCGGCGGCCCCGCGCAGCACCGCATGCTGGCCGCCGCGTGCGACGGTGACACGCGGCGCCGTGCGGTCGCTTCGCGCCGAGATCGAGTTGGCAAGCCTGGCAGCCGAACCGGCCAGCCGTTCAAGCAGATCGGTGGACGCCAGTCCGCCGAGGATGATGGTTTCGGGATCGAACAGGTTCTCGACGATGGTGATGGCGTTGCGGAAGATCGGCCCGACTTCGTCAACCCAATCGGCGTCGCTGATGTTCCGGCGCTGCAGCGCCTCGAGCGAGAGGTATCGTTCGAGGCAGCCGCGATTGCCGCAGGGGCACGGCTCGCCGCCCGGCACGACAGGGATGTGCCCGATTTCGCCGGCGTTTCCCCAGGCGCCGCGTAGCGCGCTTCCGTCATGGACCATGACGCCGCCAAGACCGACACCGAAATAAAGATAGTAGTATTCGGAATACCCGATCCCGAGGCCATAGAGGCGCTCGCCCATTGCCGCGGCCGCCATGTCGGTCTCGAAAAACGCGGGCAGCCCGGTCGAGGCCTCCAGCCGTTCCCGAAGCGCCACGTCCTTCCAGCCGGTCATCGTCGTCGGGCCGACAAAGCTCATCGACTCCACGCCGAAAGGGCCGGGCAGCGCCATGCCGATGCCGAGAACGCGACCGCCCGGCCGCAGTCCGGTCAATTCAAGCACCATCGCGCCGATCAGATCGAAGGCATGATCGGGCGTTGCGTTGGGGGCCTCGCGGTAGGCGCTCTCGATCACGTCCCCGCTCAAATTGATCAGCGCGGCATTGATACCCAGCGGAGTGACGTGGATGCCGACGGCATAGCCGCCCTCCGGGTTGATCCGCAGGGTCGCCGGAGGCAGCCCGCGCCCTCGCGGCTCTTCGCGCATCGACAGAACGTAGCCGTGTTCTTCCAGCTCGCGAACGATGGTCGAGACCGTTTGAACGGTGAGCCCGACCCGCTTGGCAATGTCGCCGCGGGCGATCGGACCGTGAAGGCGGATGGACTCAAGGACGATACGCCTGTTGTAAGGCCGCCCAAACTCCTGATTGGTCCCCCGCAGTGCCATGTCTTGCATCCTGGAAGACAAGAGGGTGGCACCGAATATTTATTCAGTCAAATGGAATTCAAAAAGAATTCCGGCGTTCCTTCGCGCCCCCCTCTGTCCTGCCGGACATCTCCCCCAACAAGGCATATGCGCTAAGATAGGTGTTGCAGCGGGGAATCGGTTGTGATTCTACGCTGCGATGACTCACGAATCGCTTGT
>NZ_JBVVPV010000077.1:0-14111 GCF_055811735.1 Mesorhizobium sp. WSM4850
GTTGAGATTTGGACCTGATCTGCAGATCCCATACCGGCCAGCGGCTCTGGAAATGCCGCACATGAAGGCCTGACAGACGACCGCACTCGATCACACGTCAAAAAGGGCGGCCAGAAGCCTCTTGCATTAAGGGCGGCAACCACAGAAGGCTCCACAACTAGAGCCACGTACAAACGAACTTCCATGAAACAGGATGCTGCTGCAAGCAGAGTCGATCTGGCGAAGTCTCGACGCCGTCGAGGCCATCACCCGTAACGGCCGGCAGGATGCCGCCATCTAGCGATGGCCATCGTCGGCCACCCGTCAGTTTGCGACCCACTACTCCATGGCGGAGCTCTGGGGGGACGCGCCGTTGCGTAGCGCACTGGGCTTGCGGGCGAGCACCGGTGCGTAGTTTCGCAGATCGTGTCTCCGGCCCGTGACCCGCGACCGCGCGGGCGACAGATTCCGCTGGCTAATATCGTCGCCTTTTATGCTCGGACCCGGAGAAAACGCCGATTTCCTGCGTCCATAGGGGGTAATTCGCGCAAAGCGGCCCAATCGGTGCTGCTACCTTCACGAAGCGGGTACTGAGCGGATGAAGGATTAGCTATCCGAATGGAAAGTCCGAAGAGTATCGGGCGCGATCTTCAATACTCGCATTCAAGGTCAACAGCCGCGTCGTAGTTCATGTGGAATATAGACATGGACGTCGTCTCACAATGGTTTTGGGGGGACTAGCGGCGGAATAAAAACGAGATCTGGGAGGATTTTGCACAATGGATAAGTGGCAACTTAGCCGCCGCACGGCTTTGAAAGCGATGCTGGTGGGCTCATCTGCGCCGTGGACTATGAACTCAAAGGCTTTTGCCTCGTCGTGCGACGACTACATCGTGCGTATCGGCGGAATTGTCGCCCCAGATACGTTGAGCCCGTTCGCCTCCTGGAGCAACTGGTGGCCGCTAGTCTTCAGCTATGACATGCTGGTCTGCGTGGACGCCCAGCGGCACGACGATCGAAAGGGCTTTGCCAAATCGTGGTCCGTCGCCGACGACAACATCACTTGGACCTTCAAGACCTGGCCCGGCATGAAGTGGTCGGATGGCCAGCCAGCCACGGCTAGGGACGCCGCGTTCACCTATAACTACTTGCGACAGTCCATCGGCACGCCCAACGAACTGAACGCCGGGTGGAACAGCACTGACGGCTTGCAAAACGTCGAGTCTATCACGGCCCTCGACGACGAGACCTTGCAAATCGTGACGAAGCTCCCCACTCGATGGCCGGTCGATAACGCCGTAATGATTGTGCCTCAACATATCTGGAAGAACATCACCGGCGCGGATGCGCGCGGCACGTTCCGCAATGATGCGCCGCTGGTGGGCACCGGACCTATGATCGTTGCCGAGTTTCAGCAGGGTCAGTTTGCCCGCTTCACGCCGAATCCGTACTTCCGCACTGGGCAGCCGGCGACGGCAGGGATGGTCTTCCATTTCTTCAATGTGGCCGATCCCATCGCCCAGGGTCTGAAGACCGGCAATCTCGACTATGGCGTCAGCCTCACGCCTTCCCAGTGGGCCGATCTGTCGAAGGATTCTGCCATCGAGGTCGGTCAATCCCGTATTGAGCAGCGGGACTACTTGGCCTTCAACACCGCCTCGGGCGACGGTGCAGGTAGCACCAAGGCGCTTCAGGATCCGGCGTTTCGCGATGCGATCGGCTACGCGATCGACCAGAAGGAGATTGTGGAGCGGGCCTACCGCGGTCATGCCGACCCTGGCGTGGGGTTGGTGATGCCGGTCGCGGCCGACTACTACTCGGACCTGGGCGATATCAGGCGGCACTTCGATCTCGCCGAGGCTGCCCGCCGCCTCGATGCGGCCGGCTATCGCGACAGGAATGGAGACGGCGTCCGGGAGGACAAGGAGGGAAACAGCTTTCAGCTCGAGCTGATTACCGGAACGTTCTCGGGCGTCCTCGAGATACCGATCGCGGTCGTGCAGCTTATCGCTGGCTGGCTCGGAAAAATCGGCATACCTGTATCGGTGACTCAGCTCGACTCCGGCACGCTTGACGCCCGCACGGCTGCGCCAGCCAATGGCGGTGGAGGCTGGGACCTGCTCGTTACTTCAGGCTGGAGCGGTGCCAGCGCTCCTTACCTGCTCATCTTGGGCAAAAGTGCTGCACCCAACAACAAGTCATACTGGAGCAACGAGAAGTTCGATCACCTTACGTCTGAGGTCGAGGTCACCGTCGACCTCGAGAAGAGCCAGGAGTTGGTAGACCAGGCGGCGCGCCTCGCTTACACCGAGGCGCCCTACATCATCCTATCTTACCCCTTCGTGCTCGAGGCGCGTCGCAAGGATTGCTTCAAGGGATGGGGGACCGAGGATATGATGTCGATGTGGGGCTATTTTCCATTCGATCGCCTGAAGCGGGCCTAAAATGGTCCCGATAGAAAGCGAGAGCAGATGAGCCGGCGCATCGGGCGGATTCTCCTCAGGGCGGTCGTGACATTTCTGATGGTGGCAATCCTGAACTTCATCTTGTTCAGAATCGTTCCGGGCGACCCCGCCAGGTTGCTGCTGGCGGGGGCGCGCAGCAGCGTGACCGTTGAGCAGATTGAGGCGCAGCGCCAGCGCTGGGCCCTCGATCGGCCCCTAATCCCCGACCAGGTTCTCAACTACCTGTCGACAACACTCCAGGGCGACCTGGGCTATAGCTTCAAATTCAGGGGCAGGCGCGTCACCGACCTGCTTTTGGAGCGGCTGCCTGCGACCATTGTCCTGGTCGGTGTGGCCCAGCTCATCGCGATCCTTTCTGGCGTTATGCTCGGCGTCTACGCGGGCTGGCGCCGGCCAGGATCTGTCGACAATATCGCCACCACTACTTCTCTTCTGCTTTATTCGACGCCGCCGTTTTGGGTCGCCATGCTGTTGGTGTTGATCTTTAGCTCGACATTGGGCTGGCTTCCGGGCTACGGTGCCTATTCGCCGAGTGCCGGGAACACCGGTTCTATTGACTGGCTGGTCGACCGCGTCCGCCATCTCGTGCTTCCTATTTCCGCGGTGGCATTGGGACTGATCGGGCAATATGTGCTGGTCGCCCGCGCCGCAATGAGCGACGTGGTGACCGAGGATTATATGGTGACCGCCCGGGCCAAGGGACTGACCGGCGGCCAGATGCTGATGCGTCATGCTTTCCGCAATGCGATGCTACCGGTCGTGACCTTGGTGACGCTCAATCTCGGCTACGTGGTGGCGGGTGCGATCACCGTCGAATCTGTGTTCGCCTGGCCAGGGATTGGTGGTCTGACAGTTGATGCGCTCAACGCGCGGGACTACCCGACCCTTCAGGGCATATTCCTGTTGCTCGGCGCGTCGATCGTTGTCGCGAACCTCGTCGCCGATCTTGCCTACGGCATTCTTGATCCCCGAGTCCGCAAATGAGCAAAAATATTGTTGCATCTCGCTCGCGTGTCCGAGCGCGAGCTATCAAGGCCTTTCTTGCCCGATTTCTTGGCCATGGCGGCGCTCAGCTCGGCCTGGCGTGTATGGTATTCTTTCTTGTTCTGGCTGCGGTGCCGGAAACTCTCGTGGGACCGTTGGAGACTGCAGCCACCGCAACCGGCGATTTCCTCGCACCGCCCCAAAGGCAGCATCTGCTGGGGACAGACGAAGTCGGGCGGGACGTGCTCAATCTGGTCGTCCACGGCACTCGAATCTCGCTTACCATCGCTTTGCTAGCGACTGTGATCGCCCTCATCGTCGGGACAACGGTCGGCGTGACGTCGGGTTACTATGGTGGGAAAATCGACGTTTGGCTGATGCGCTTGACGGATTTCTTTTTCGTCCTTCCGTCCTTCGTGCTGGCTCTTGTGATCACGCCCGTTGTTTTGGAGGTAATTGGACGTGGCAGAAATATTTTTGGCTTCCGTCCTTCTCTTTTCGTGATCATTCTGGTCATCGGTTTCACGAGCTGGGCTTTTGTTGCACGCATCGTTCGAAGCCAGACGCTCTCGCTGCGAGAACGTCAATTCGTTGAGCGCGCCAGGGTTGTGGGCACTAGCGATCTTAACATCATGGTACGCCATCTCCTGCCGAACCTCGTGCCGCAGGTCGCAGCCAACGGTGCCTTGGTTGTTACGGGCGCGATCTATACCGAGACTGCTCTCTCGTTTCTGGGGCTCGGCGATCCTTTGCAGCCATCGTGGGGCACTCTGCTTTCGCTTGCCCAGCGCGCCGGCGCGGCCAGCTCAGGAGCTTGGTGGTACCTCGGCGCGCCGGGCGTGTGCGTGCTCACAGTTTCGCTTGGCTTCGTCCTGATTGGCAATTCGCTCGACGACACCTTTAATCCGCGCCGGAGAGTGATCCCATGACAGAATTCGCGGGGAGCACGGGTGCGCTCCTGGAAGTCGAGGGGCTCTCCGTGGATTATCGGCTGAAGAACGTTTCGTCGCGAGCGATCGATGACGTCGGCTTCGCGCTCCGACCCGGAGAGGCCGTTGGGCTCGTCGGAGAATCGGGCAGCGGGAAGACCACGACTGCAATGGCGATCGCGGGTCTGCTATCACCCAACGCGCGGGTCAGCAGCGGCGAGGTGCGTTATCGCGATGACCGACTGCCGATCGACGATGATGCGGCGATGCGGCCACATCGCTGGAGCGAAACGTCGGTAGTATTCCAGGGCGCGATGAATGCGCTTAATCCTATTCACCGCATCATCAAGCAGATCGCCGAGCCGTGTATGCTGAAGCTCGGCATGTCGCGTGGCGAGGCGACCGCGCGGGCAAGAGAGCTGCTCGAGCTCGTCGGCATTCCGGCGGATCGCGGCGCTGCGTATCCCCACGAACTGTCGGGCGGTATGCGTCAAAGGGTGATGATTGCCATGGCGCTCGCATGTCGCCCCTCAATCATCATCGGTGACGAGCCCACCACCGCGCTCGACGTCATCACACAAGCTCAGATCCTGAAGCTGCTAGGGGAGCTGCGCTCGCAGCTTAACCTTGCGCTGATTTTGATCACCCACGACCTGTCAGTGGTGGCTGAGTCGTGTGATCGCGTGATGATCATGTACGCCGGCCGTATCGTCGAGGACGGCACTGTCGCGGAGATTTTCGCCAAGCCTAAGCACCCTTACACTAGACTGCTGATCGACTCTATCCCGAACCCGGCGAACGGCACAAAGATGATCCGGCCAATACCCGGTGATCCCCCCAACTTGATTAATCGACCTCCGGGGTGCGCTTTCCACCTGCGTTGCCCTTCGGCTATGGGGGGGTGCGCCACCGAAGTCCCCAGCCTCAATAAGTTCGGGCGGGGACGCGTCGCCTGTCACCTTCACCGGTCCTCGCAAGAAGACAAGGTCGCAGCTCATGCCTGATACCGCCGACTTCCTGCGTCTCGAGAGCCTGCAAGTTCATTTTCTTATCCAGGGCGGACTGTTCGACCGTGTCCTTGGCCGACCTGCCGGCGCCGTACGCGCGGTGGACGGGATCGACCTCAACATCGGACGAGGTGAGATCGTCGCCCTGGTCGGAGAGTCGGGAAGCGGCAAGACGACTGTAGGCCGTGTCATCACCAAGCTTGCCCAGCCGACAGGCGGCAGGTTGTTGTTTGAGGGCCGCGACATGACCTCGGAGCGAGGCACCTCGGCCCTGCGTCCTTACCGGCATCGCGTGCAGATGATCTTCCAGGACGCTTATCAGGCGCTCAACCCGCGACACACCGTTTTCGACATTGTGGCGGAGCCGCTGCGTTCGCTACGGCTGGTAGACAATGGCAAACAGCTTGCAGACCGGGTGAGCGAGGCGCTCGCGGCCGCCGGACTCAATCCTCCCGGTGATTACTTCGGCCGCTTCCCACACGAACTATCTGGCGGGCAGCGCCAGCGGGTCGTGATTGCCGGAGCGCTTGCCGTCAGGCCGGAGTTCATCGTTGCTGATGAACCTGTCTCGATGCTCGATGTCTCGATACGGGCACAGATCCTCCAGGTGCTGGTTGAGCTCCGCCAGCAGCAGAACATGGCCCTCCTCTTCATCACCCACGATTTGCCGGTTGCCTGGCTGATAGCCGACCGGATTGCGGTATTGTATCTCGGCCGTGTGGTTGAGATCGGCAGTGCCGACGAGATCACATTCAATCCGAAGCATCCCTATACCGTCGCGCTGCGCAACGCGACGCCGCAGATCGGGGCTAAGGCAGATCGCGGCGACGTTCCGGCCCTGCAAGGCGAGGTCCCCAGTGCTGCCCGCATACCAACCGGTTGCCGCTTCCATCCGCGTTGCCCGCTAGCCGTCGATCACTGTCGGCAGTTAGAACCACCAGCCGTCGAAGTCGGGCCAAAGCATATTGCCTCCTGCTGGATGCCAATGTGAGGGATGGCAGAGCGGGTGCCAACAAGGAATACTTGGGCAGTTGGATTATCTGGACGCTAGATTCGGCAAACGCGGAATGTTCTGATTGCTTGACCATTTGGAAAGGCTGTCTCGACGTCCTTTGAATTATTCTCTGCACTACAGAAGGCAAAACTATCATGAAACAACACTATCATGCCGCCGTATTCTCCGCCGCGGATTCATCCGCGGGGTCACTCTCTGGAGGAGCGACGGAGAAACCATCTGCCGGTGACACATGCCTGACACCGCGTGTCTTCAAGGTCCAAATGTCGGGAGGCAGGGCGATCCGCGCCTATGAGGTGGGTCCGCCCGATGTTCCGCTCGTCGTTGGGATCCATGGGACGCCCAGCACCGGGCTCGGCCATATCGTGAATTATGTAGCTAGTGGCGCAATCTTCTGTCGCCTTGTCACCTTCGATCGGCAAGGCTATGGGGGGTCGACGCCACAGCCTGGGCGTAAGGTAAGCGATATTGCCCCAGTAGTTGAGGCTATCCTCGATCACCTATCAGTCGACGTCGCAGCGGTGTTCGGCAATTCTGGTGGTGGGCCGCACGCCCTTGCCGCGGCAGCACTGCTGCCCAACCGGGTTTCGCGGGCGGCATCTCTCGCTGGGAGCGGCCCGAGCTTCGGTCCAGGGTTCGACTGCGCGGACGGGCAGGTCTCTCTCATGCGTGAGGAGATCATGGAGGCACGGAAAGGCCCCGAGGCCTCTCGCCAATTCTACAGGCGTGTCGTAGCCAAAATGGACGACCCAGAATTTGATAAAGAGTTGTACTCATGGAATGACCTTCGCATCCAGCGGTTGCTCTCTCCGTTGAGGGAAAATCTCGCACAACAGCTCGCCTTATCTGACTCTCCCTATTCAGAAGAAGATGCTTACGTCGACGACGCCCAATCATTTGCTTCCTCGTGGGGCTTCGAGCCCGGATCGATTAAGGTACCCGTGCGGTTCTTTCATGGCCTTGCTGATCTCATGGTGCCGCCCCGTCACTCCGAGTGGCTGCGGACTCAGATCCCGAATGCAAGCTTGGAGCTGTTTCCTCACGTCGGGCATACTTTCAGCCAACTCATGCCCCACGTATTTGCGTGGCTAGTCGGGAACGAAACAAAAGATCAACGTCCGTAAGCTGGCGGTGCTTGGCTTGGCCGGTGGACCCAGTGGTCTTAGAAGGTGGCGAGTCGGCGACAAAGTAGCGCTCGACGTGGTCGAAGAGCCCGAGGATGAGTGCTCGCTCATGGCTGGCGACCGGCCACACGACATGCGAAAGGATTCCCCTCCTTGGCTTGGCAGGTAGGAGGTCTGAAGCGCCTCCTTTAAGCGGCCGGCACGACGGCCAGGGGTATGCCTGTTCACCAACGCTCAGAATAGAGTCGATCTGCTTCTTCATGCCGGCCTTTGGTCTCCTTGCGGACGTCGAGCACCAGTTCGACAGCGACCGGCATCATCTGCTCGGCAATGAGTCCGCCGATGGCGTCATCGACGGAGGCGCCGGCGATCGACTGGCACAAGGCTTCGCCGCGATAGGTAGGGCACGATCGCAGATGCACCTGGCTTCCGGCCGCGCGCGTCGGGCAGCGCAGCGAACCCGGAAATGCTGCCCCATTGCCCACACACCGATCGTCCTTGCAACAGCGCCGTGCCTTCGCGTGGAGGACGCTCGTGCCGTCATTCGTGCCCGCGATCATCGTCCGTCCGCCCCAAGCAACCCGAAACGGGAACATTGCCGCAAGCAATCTGCCGCCCGCCAGGCAAGCCGCGGATCGGCCGCGTGGGGCATCGCCCTCAGGACCAATGCGCCTGAAGTCACGTCGATGATCGGTTCCGGGTTTGAGCGCTGCGGGCGTAGAGGTAGCCCGCATTATCTGAGCGGAATAGCGGTTGCTTTTTCCCTCACGAGGCTGGGAGTCGATGGTTGCGCACGATTGGCGGTCGTGGCTGATTTGCTGATTTTGTCGAGCGTGACGTTGTCCCTGCGATCATAGTCGACGACTGCGCGCGGGAATGCCTGGCTCTGGTGGCCGAGACGTCGCTCTCGGGCGTACGGGTTGCGCGCGAGCTGGATCGGCTCACAATGATCGTCAGCGACAATGGCAGCGAGTTCACCTCGAACGCCATCCTGGCAGGCCGACCATGTCCGTGTCGAATGGCACTACATCGCGCTTGGCAAGCCGACGATGTGGGTAATCGAAAGCCTGGCCGGATGTTACGAATCTCAGCCAGCCTTTTGGCGAGGCATTTGCAACATTCCGTGCCTGGGCCGCGTTCCCCGTGGCTGCCGGATCGCGTCAAGGTCGTAGATCACGCCAATGTCGGACCGGTAGGAAATTCCTTCGAAGTGTATCTTCTCGATATTGGCATACGCATGGTGGACGGCTTGCGCATAATTTTTGCCGATGCCCGTGACGTGCAGCACTCGATCGCCGGCCGTAACGAGACGATCCTCGGCATCGCGACGGACATTTGCGAAGAACAGGCGACAATTACGGCGGTCCAGCGCATCAACTCCAGAAATGGGGAAGCCGACCTCGAAATCTCCATATGGCCAGCCCGGGTAGCGGATCTCGCGGCCACCCTCCTTCAATTGCCTGGTTGCCCCTTGCACGGCTACTACATTGCAATAGCATTTATCGTCTGTCTCGAGGGACATAGAGCTAAGGGTCCCCTGAAGCACGCCTTCGCAAAGCCGGACGAAATTGGTCTGTATTTTGGGCAGGACAACCTCGGCCTCCGAGTCGCCAAAGCGAACATTGATCTCAAGGACTTTGATACCATCATTGCATAGCATGGCGCCGACAAAGATGAAGCCTGTATAGTTTAGGCCTTCTTCCAAGATTGCAACTCGTAGCGGCTCCAGGATCTCGGTGCGTATCTCACTGTAAAGCGCCCTGTCCGCGAGTGGGTGCGGGGAGAGTGAGCCCATGCCATGGCAATTAATGCCTTTGTTGCCGTCATCGGAGCGCTTATAGTCGAGGGCGGCCGGAAAGATCAGGAACTCCTTCCCGTCGAACAGAGCGAAGATTGATATCTCTAGCCCGTAGAGACGCTCCTCAACGATGACGCGGTCTCCAGCGCCCTCATGCGTCCGTTGGAGCATGATGTTGTCGACGGCTTGCAGCGCCGACGCCTGGTCATCGCAAACATAGACGCCATTGCCTTCGTACCGTCCGTCGGCCTTGACGACAACGTCATAGTCGAGCGTGCGAATATATTGCTTGGCAAGTTCGGGCTGGTCAAAGACCTCGAAGCGCGCCGTATTCACACCATACCTCTTAAAGAGCGCCTTCGTGAACGCCTTGCTCGCCTCAAGTCGAGTTGCACCACCGTCTGGACCGATTGTCGGGATCCCGCTGGCCTTCAAGAAGTCTACATAACCGGTGGAGAGCGCGTCGAAGTGGGAGACAAAGACGAAGTCTATCGCACGGGCTTGGCAAAATCGCACCGCCGATGCCGGATCCATCAGCGAAATCTCTGGCACCGTGCAGATACGCTCGTCCACAACAGACGAATTCCCCGGCCCGTAGAATACCTGCACGGACGGGTCCGTCCGCTGGAAGAGGTCGGCCAGAGCGTGCCCCCTCCCCGCCGAATCGATGAGCAGCACATTGCGGCTGGGTTTCGTCATGACTCTCTCCGCTGTTATCCGATGACAAGGCCCTCTATGACAAGGCCCTCTTACGTCGATAGTGATGCCTCCCATTGACTTTTCAGCGAGGGCATCAGTACTCCTGCGCCATCACTATCAGCTCGTGAAACACATACGGAACTACCCAACTGGATTGTTGACTTTGTGATTCCGCCACATTTGCGAAGTTCGATGCAGAGCACGATGTAAGCTGGCCGCTGAAATCTTCATCGCATAATTGTCTGCCGCAGGTCCCACCTAATGCTCGTGCTGTCACTGGACGAGGTCTTCGAAGTTTCGAGCATGGTATCGAGCTCGGCCAATGCTCCCCTGAGCGGGCATTTCAACTACCATTGAGCATGACTAAGCGAGTAGAGGCGTGAGCCGCTGAACTCTGCGGGCTCATGCAGTCTAAGAATCTGCGTATCCTAGCAATTCCTTTGCGAGCGCCTCGGCTTCGGCCTTCTTCCTACCTTCTCGAGGACCAATGTTAGGTGTCGATGACGCTCATATGCGGGAAGAGGTTGAAGGGTTGAAACACCACGCCGATCTCAGCCGCCTGAGCAGATGGTGCTCGATGGCCCAACAAGTTCGTCGCCACGCTCTATTCGGTAGAAGCTGCTCACCGTGAACTACCATGTGACCGCCGTTGTCGAAAAGAGTGTCATCAAGCACAGTGAGCGGGAAATGGCCCGGATGGTCGATGATTCTGCCGCGCCAATCCAGCCGACGTGAAAGCCCCTCTCGAAGCGCGGAATAGCGGGACGAACGGAGAGCCATGGCTGGCGCGGCCGCAGGACTTGATCTACTCACCTTTGCCTATCTGTCCTTACCATCACAACCTTTCGGCAAACCCAGGCTGATCTCGAATATCCATCTCGCCGCAGTGTCTGCGAAACCGGTAAGTCGATCCCGTCATCGTGCATGCACGTTGTGGCAGATGCCGTTTCGGTGAGGATCGGATATGCGTGGCGTTGCGACGTCCCAGATTCAGCAGAGGCTGTTCGACGAAGCGGCCGAGTTCGGCATCTTCTGATTGACCATCCCGATTATCGATCGTCGGGGCTGTGTAGCATTATGACCTTGCCGCTGATGAACCCAGAGTTTCTGCGCATTGCCGAGCGGTACTGATGAGCCGCGAAAACGTCTCCCATTGCGATACTTCGTCGGGATCGAGCCGGGCGATGTTCTCGATCAGCGAGGCTTCGAGCGCATCGAGAGTTGTCCGATGTCCGATGTTCCAGCCATTCGGCGGGCTCCAGTGCATGGGTCAAATCATGTCGGAATGCCGGACTGTGTCGCAAGAACTCCCAGGCCCAGTCTTTCCGGGCCAGATGAGCGGTGTAGTCGTACGAGGTCTTATCCCACCAATCCGGCCAATGGGCGGCAGTGCCTTCTGCCATGCTCATGACGCAGGCCCGCCTGGAGCACGGAGGCAACGACCAGACATCACGCGGCCCTGCAGGCCACCGGCGCCCAAAGAACCGGCCATGCCCGTTTTGTCGAACGGCACCCAGCCTCTCGGGGAGACGTCGAGATATCCGGCTACGGCGCGGGTGGTGCCGATTGTGTGGGGTTCGCCGATAGCCGCAAGCGGCCATCCGGCGCGGCGAAGGATGCCCCTATGCGCAGATCGGTGACGGTGACAATTCGGCTGAGACAGCGCGACAGGCCAAACTCGATCATGCCGGCGAAGAGCTCGTAAGTGCCGACAGCAATTCCGCCAGCTCCTTTCGGAGCGGATGGCGGAAGATCAAGGGCGAAACGGCTGCTTTCCCAGACGCTCGGTTCCTCCGGCGCCGTCTTCCCCTCCAACAGCACCGGAGAAGTGTCGCGAAGCATGGTCGGCCCGTTCGACGGTAGCATGTCGGACGCAACCATCGACACGACCGTCGGAACCTCGCAAGATCAGATAATGCGCTTCAACGCGTCAAAGGAATTGATCTCGTACCCTCCATTCGTCCGCACGTCCCAGTCGAGCCGCTCCTTGAAAACGCGGTAGCGCAGACGGTGCATTGCGTGCAGTCGTCGGCGAAGTCACCGTACCAATCGGGTGCAATAAGCTGCATCATGAGGGCCTCCGGGCAGAAATAACCCTGCCATTGGAGGCGAATGCGCCAGCCGAAACAGCCTGTGCACATACACAGGGGACCAAAGACGAATTCAGTTTCTCAGAGAATGGAGAATCGTGAGGAGGCCAGCAGCGCTACGGCCTGATTTCTGGTACGCACGCCGAGCTTCTTCTTGGCATTGTCCAGGTGGAAGGCGGCGGTGCGCGGCCTGATGCCCAAGATGCAGGCGATTTCCCAGGCGGACTTGCCGCGGGCCGCCCACTGCAGCCACTCATATTCACGGGGCGTCAGCGAAACGCCGTCAACCATTTCCCCACCGAAACGGGCATCCGCCACAACGTGCACGAATAATGACTGGATCGACTTTCTGATACCGATTTTGCAGATAGTGCGCGGTCCAGCGAGCCGGATAGTTCGAGATCAGCTTGGGCTTGCCTGAACGTTGCGGCGGCAAGGACAAATAGGCAAAGGTGATCAGCTCCAGTCCTGCGGCCGCACCAGCCATGGCTTCGCGAAAATCCGCCTCATCGACGCTTTCCGACAACTGTTCCAGGAAAGTCTCAAAGACAAGTTGCATGTCCTTCGTTATGCCTTGAACTCAATGATCGATTTCTCTGCTATGCGCCGCCCGGACGTGTAGTCGCGACGATCAGCTGCATAAGCGCAGCCAATCAGCTGCTTGCGCGGCGAACGGTCGGCACCGATGGCCAAGGCTGCCTTCCGGATCAGGATCCGGACGGCCGCTGCTTGTGTATTCGGCGAATGCCGGCAGCTGACCTGCGCCAGTTGCGATCCGACTGGGACTGCCTGCGATGGAACGAATCTCATTTTCTTCATTGGGCACGCGTACCCGCGACGTATGTAGGTCGTGCAATGGTCAGTGGCGGGGGGAAATAAGATGTCGACTGCTCAAGGTTGCGAGCGGGCCCTGTCGGTCGCTCGATCCAAAGCGTGATTTGAGATCCTAGCTCCCCTTCGTGCAAGTGCAATATCCTTTCGTCCAGTTCCTTGTCCGCTGTCGTGAGACGAAGATCGAGATGGTGCGCCCCACGACCCAGCGCAGGCTCGCTAGCTGCACACTCACGCCAAGCCCGGACCAAGCGGTGACCCAACTCGCGCCACCCAAGGCGAGTGCAATTGCCGCCACTGCAAGCGAAGAGCTCAGCGCAAGGGAGAGGGAGCACGCCGCGCAGGCGGCGCAGGAGAGCGTCATCAGTCGTTCTTGAGACAAGCTCCGTCTGAACAGGCTGTTGGAGATGCCGCCGAAGAAGGCGCCTGTCCCGAAGCCGGCCATCAGCGTGCCATAGGCGAGCGGTCCTCCTCCCAACTGGTCACGGACAACCAAGGGCAGCAGCGCGAGAATGGCGATGCTTGCCAGTCCAAAGAGAGCTCCGCGCGCGATCGCAGCCTTAATTTCCGAAGACATCGCCGTGAAGCGCACCCCGTCATAGATCGCCGTCCTCATCGGCTCGCGCGGGAGAGGCGAAGAGCGAACTTTCCATTTGCAGCGCCATATGGTGACCAAGGGGACCAGAAATGTGAGTGTGGTCAGGGCAAAGGCCGTCAGAAGCCCAAACGCGGCAACCACGATGCCGCCGAGCGCTGGGCCCACGGTCCGGACAGTGTTGAAGCCGACGGAGAGGAGGGTAACGGCAGCGGGAATATCGCGTCGGTCCACGATATCGCCAACCGCGGCTTGCCAGGCGGGATCGTTGAGAGCACCGCCGCATGCAATTAAAAGCTGAAGCCGAGAATCATCCACGGGTCGGCAAAGCCCGGCCCCACAAACGCGGTCAGCATTGCAGTGCTATCGCCATAATGCACCGGCCGGCGAACATGACCCTGCGACGACTGAAATTATCGGCGAAGGCCCCTGCGAAGACAGATAAGATGAACGCGGGCAGCGTCGATGAAGCCGGTACCGGCGCAACCATCAGTTCGGAAGTCGAGATCGTTGCCATCAGCTAGGGTCAGGACTCATTGATCCAGAAGATGAATGTGGCGGCGAAAGCGATAGCGGACAGGAAGGTGTGAGCGCA
>NZ_JBVVPV010000078.1:0-14017 GCF_055811735.1 Mesorhizobium sp. WSM4850
CTGCAGACTTGCCGCGAACGTGCCCGCCCGGTGGTGCTGACGGCGGTGTCGGCGATCCTCGGCGTGCTGCCGATCGCCTTCGGCCTCGGTCTCGAAATCTTCCATCACGAGACGACGATCAACGCGCCGTCGACGCAATGGTGGATATCGCTGTCGTCGGCGATCGTCCTCGGCCTGTCCTTCGCCACCTTGCTGACGCTGGTAGTGACACCGTCGATGCTGATGGTGTTCACGCGCAGCAAGAACAGCCGCTTCTATGCATTCTTCCGTCGGGTATTCCGGCGCGGCAAGACAGTCGGTGCGACTGTAGAGACCCCCGCAAGACCGGGCTCGCTTGACGAGCCGGCGATCGCCTTCCCGAAGGCCGCCGAAATAGGCCAACTTTGCTTGAAGCGCCATGCTGAACAAATCGTTGACCGAGATGACACGCATCGAGTGCCGGGGCGCGTCGATCAATGAAGACTGCCTGCTGGCCCGCTTCCGAAAGCCGATTTCCGCTTCCTGATGAAACGAATTGTCGAAGTTGACTTGGTGACACGTGCGCTCGTGGTGTCAAGCTGACCCTATATGTGGACGTATAAGAGCGCCCGATTGCAACAAGTTAGCTGGGTCCAGTTGATGGTCACAACTGCTGACGTATATCCGGCTTCTTCATGCGGCTCGATGTTCAGCGCGGCGAGCCTCGACGGGTTTTCGCCCGCTTCCACCTCAACGGCCCCAGACGTCGGCCGAAGCTTTTGCGGTCCACACATCAGGTTCGGAAGCGACGGGGTGACCGTTTCCCCATCTCTGCCATTTTGCTGCAAGGCCGAGGTGCGCCCTCCTTCTCGCTCTCCAGGTCCGTCAGGCTGCTTTACCGACAGTACCGGTTGCCAGGCAGCGAGCATCGACCAGACGATTCTTGTTGCCGAGCGCGACCGCAGCGCCAGTGGGATGCCGCCTTTGCCGCAACTTGTCGAGCCTGAGGCTTCGCGGAACCTGTTTGCCGCCGGCGCGATCCAGAGCTGCGCGATCGCCTATGGATCATCAGCGTGCGTCAACGGTCGCCGCGTTTGCTGACGCCTAACAGTCGGGCCCATCCTCCACTTGATCGCTGCTTCGGCACGAGGCGCAGCCACGCCGCTGGCGGCCGCTCTTGAAGCAGGTTGTGTCACCGACAGCTGCCTCGGTGCCGTCGCTTTATGGGCCAATCGAGCACGGCCGGAAGGTTCAGATCATGGGCCTTCGAAACGCATGGTTTTAACATCCATAGCGTGGATGCTCGCGATCTAAACAATCAATTTTACCAATCTGGGCGGGTCGTTCATAGACCCCCCACATGACATGCACCGCGTTGCTCTGCCGCGTGAGGTGCACAAAAGAACCCGAAAAAGAGGAAGTCTTCGCATGCGCTCTGACGTGCAGTGGAGGTTGTGCTGGGAAAACGAGTTGCGGCTTTCCGATCACCTCGAACTCTCTGAGTTCTTCCGGAAGACCTATGAGCCTACCGGAGCCTTTAATGGAAAGCAATTCGAAGGCGGTCGAAGTTGGGCGGGTGCGAGGCCGGAGGTCCGCGCAATCGGCAATGATGTGCACGGGATAGCGGCTCACTTGGGCCTGCTGCGCCGATACATCAAGGTTGACGACGCTGATCTGCTTGTCGCTGAACTCGGTCTATACGGGGTCCGTCCGGATCTTGAGGGGCTAGGAATCGCCCATTCGATCAGCGCGATGTATCCAGTGCTGCAGCAGCTTGGCGTTCCATTCGCTTTCGGCACGGTTCGGCACGCGCTCCGGAACCATGTTGGTAGGTTCTGCCGCAAAGGCTTGGCGAGCATTTTGTCGGGCGTTCGCGTGCGTTCAACCCTCCCGGACGTGTACCCCGATCTGCCTCCCACGCGAGTCGACGACGACGTACTCGTCATGGTGCTCCCAATTGGACGCTCAATGAGCGAGTGGCCGGCCGGCACATTGATCGATCGGAACGGTCCAGAGCTATGAAGAACACCCGCAATGATATCAGTCAGCGCGACCCGCCCCTCATCGCATCGATCGATCTGAATACAGCATTGACCGCGGATTTATTGTCCGCTCGCGTCCTCAAATTCACTGAGAAATCTGACATCGCATGAACCTCTTTGCCCCAGCCAGTATTGTTGCAGTCTGCTCTTATGCGCTGCTGTCGACCGTCTATAAGACCGCGCAGGTGTTTTATACCCTGCCTACAAACGTACCGCCGACCTCGGGCGAACCGGCCGGCTGTGAGCCTTGGCCGAGCGTCGATGTCATTATCCCGTGCTACAACGAGGCTCCTCGCACCCTCTCGGACTGCCTGGCTTCCATTGCAAGTCAGGACTACGCCGGAAAACTGCAGGTCTATGTTGTTGATGACGGTTCTGGAAACCGCGATGCCCTCGTAGGTGTACACGAGGAATACGCTGGTGATCCGAGGTTCGAATTCATTGCGCTCCCAAAGAATGTCGGAAAGCGCAAGGCACAGATTGCGGCGGTTCGCCGCTCGTGCGGAGATTTGGTGCTCAATGTAGATTCGGACACGATACTCGCGCCGGACGTCGTCACAAGGCTTGCGCTAAAGATGCAAGATCAAGCGATCGGCGCCGCCATGGGCCAGTTGGCGGCTAGTAATCGCAATGAAACTTGGCTGACGCGGTTGATTGACATGGAATACTGGCTCGCCTGCAACGAAGAGCGGGCAGCGCAGGCTCGGTTCGGTGCCGTCATGTGTTGCTGCGGTCCGTGTGCCATGTACCGGCGAACCGCGCTTGTTTCGCTGCTGGATCAATACGAGACGCAGCGCTTTCGAGGGAAGCCGAGCGACTTCGGTGAGGACCGCCACCTTACGATCCTGATGCTGAAAGCAGGCTTTCGAACAGAGTATGTCCCGGAGGCCGTCGCGGCAACAGTCGTTCCCAGCAGCATGGGTCCCTATCTGCGCCAACAGCTTCGCTGGGCCCGGAGCACGTTCCGTGACACGTTGCTGGCGCTCCAACTGCTGCGCGGCCTTAATATTTATCTCACATTGGACGTGATTGGGCAGAATCTTGGCCCATTATTGCTCTCTTTGTCGCTCCTGGCTGGGCTCGCGCAATTCATAACGACAGGTACTGTCCCTTGGACGGCATGCCTGACTATTGCGGTCATGACTATAGTTCGCTGCAGCGTGGCAGCGTTTCGTGCGCGCCAACTTCGATTTCTCGGATTCTCGCTCCACACACTCATCAACATCTTTCTCTTGCTCCCGTTGAAAGCATACGCGCTGTGTACATTGAGCAATAGCGATTGGTTGTCGCGAAGCTCGGCCGCCACTGTGACAGACATCGACGGCGCCATTCCAAAGCCCGCCTTGGTGGGATCTGACGCAGCTTACAGCGAACAGCAATAGTCACGTGATCGCAGGTGGAAGAGTATTGAGCCAGGACCAGAAACATCAAGTGTTGAAGCGAAAGTTGGGCCCAGAGGATTTGCGGCGGCCCGAGACTCCTCCGATCGAACGGGAGTGTCACCGGCAAACAAGCGCGAAAAGCTCCGTGCATGACTCTCTGTCGACCGTGGCAATCGATTTTGCCTGCGTAACCAAGTCGTATGGAAACAAGGTCGTTGTCGACGACCTGTCGTTCACCGTTGCGTCGGGAGAGTGTTTCGGCCTCCTCGGACCAAACGGGGCCGGCAAAAGCACGATTGCGCGTATGCTCCTCGGCATGACATGCCCTGACGCGGGCACGATCACGGTGCTCGGCGTCCCGGTGCCGGCGCGCGCTCGGCTGGCACGTAGGGGCATTGGCGTGGTCCCGCAATTCGATAATCTTGACCAGGAATTCACCGTACGCGAGAACCTGCTGGTGTTCGGCCGCTACTTCGGCATGAGCACACGCGAGAGCGAAGCGGTCATCCCGTCGCTTCTCGAGTTCGCTCGCCTCGAGCGCAAGGCGGATGCGCGCGTCTCGGAACTGTCCGGCGGCATGAAGCGATGCCTGACGATGGCGCGGGCGTTGATCAACGACCCCCAGCTCATTGTGATGGACGAGCCGACCACCGGCCTCGATCCGCACGCGCGCCACCTGATCTGGGAGCGGCTGCGCGCGCTGTTGGCACGCGGCAAGACGATTATCCTGACGACGCATTTCATGGAAGAGGCTGAGCGATTATGCGATCGGCTGTGCGTGCTCGAAAGGGGTCGCCACATCGCCGAAGGCCGCCCGCAGGCGCTGATCGACGAGCATATCGGATGCCAGGTCATGGAGATTTACGGCGGCGATCCGCACGAGTTGCATTCGCTGGTCAAGCCACATTCTCAGCGCATCGAGGTCAGCGGCGAAACCCTCTACTGCTACGCGCCAGACCCTGATCAGGTGCGAACGCAACTGCAGGGGCGAGCAGGTCTGCGTCTTCTTCTGCGTCCAGCCAATCTCGAGGATGTTTTCTTGCGGCTGACCGGGCGCGAGATGGAGGAGTGAACGATGATTGAAGGTCTTGCGGCGGTGCTGCCCGCCAATGCGTGGAACTGGGTTGCGGTGTGGCGCCGCAACTATCTGGCATGGAAGAAAGTCGCATTCGTGGCGATTCTCGGTAACCTCGCCGATCCAATGATCTACCTTTTCGGCCTCGGTACCGGCCTCGGCATAATGGTCGGCCGCGTCGACGGTGCGCCGTACATCGCCTTTTTGGCGGCCGGCATGGTCGGGGTCGGTGCGATGACCGCCTCTACCCTCGAAACACTGTACGCGGCTTTCGCTCGCATGCATTCTCAACGCACATGGGAAGCCATGCTGTATACGCACGTTACCCTCGGCGACATCGTTCTGGGGGAACTGGCGTGGGCAGCCACCAAGGCCTTCCTGGCCGGTATGGCAATTACCATTGTCACCGCAGCCTTGGGCTATACAGCCTGGCCGTCCGTCCTCTATGCGCTGCCATTCATTGCTCTGACAGGGTTCGTATTTGCCAGCCTCGCGATGGTCGTCACCGCACTTTCGCCCAGCTACGATTACTTCGTATTTTACCAGACGCTTATCCTTACACCCATGCTGTTCCTGTCGGGCGCCGTTTTCCCATTGAATCAGCTGCCTGACACCTTTCAGAAGATAGCGCGATGCATGCCGCTGTCACATGCGATCGACCTCATTCGTCCGGTTATGCTTGATCGCCCGATCGGCGGCATCGCCCTGCACATCGGCGTGCTCGGCCTGTACGCACTGTTGCCATTCTTCCTCTCGATGGCGCTGTTGCGCCGCCGACTGATGCGCTGACGCGAAAGAGAAGGAGATAAACCATGCGCTATGGGCGCAAATAAAAACGACATTGCCAGCGTGTGCCGCGAAGGGTTTTGGCTGGCGTCGATTCAATCCCACAACGCTATGTAACGCCCGGCGTCTCGAGCACAGGATCTTATGTTGATCCCGGCGGACCTCATAGAATTTCCTTGAGGCCGGTGATGTTTGGCTGGCGTTCGGGCGCGAGCGACAACGCGGCCTGTCTTTCTGATCGAACGGTCTCGAGACAGGCCAATTTAGTATTCCTGTACGACAAATGGAGAGCGAGATGCTGTGTCTAGGATTGAACGGCGGATTGGACAAAGTCTATGAAAACAGATTTCAGATTCCAAACACATTCATGCACGATGGCGCTGCGGTGCTCGTCCGGGACGGACAGGTCATTGCGGCGGTAGAAGAGGAGCGCCTCAATCGGATCAAACATTCCAACAAGCTCCCAATTAGTGCGGCTCAATACTGTCTTTCAGCAGCTGGGGTTCAGCTCAGCGAAATCGATCGAGTGGCGTTCTACGCTACCGAAGACTATAGCAACGCAATGCTTGAAAACATGCTTGTTTCCCAGCCGGACGCCTCCATTCCGTTGGATGCTAAACTGTTGATGCAGCAGCTGCTGGCGCAGGAGTTCGGTACCGAGCTCGACGCTTCGCGTATCTCATTCGTAAGTCATCATCAGGCGCACGCCGTGAGTGCTTTTGCAATGTCGGGCTTCGAGCAAAGTCTGATTTTCGCGATTGATGGCTCTGGTGATTTCCTGTCGGGCCTTGTGGCGGTTGGATCTGGTACTGAAATTACGCAACTTGCGACTTTCCCAGAGAACAATTCTCTCGGGCAATTTTATCTCGAGACGATCCGGTATCTCGGCTACGGCTTATTCGATGAATATAAGGTAATGGGGCTTGCCCCCTACGGCGATCCCGTTCCCTATCGCGAGCTTTTCGAGCAATTCTATGAACTCTCTGCAAACGGCGAGTATCGCGTCCACCTGGACCGCATCGGTCCAACTTTGCTCCGCAGCATTCAGGTTCGGCAAAAGGGAATGCCATTCACTCAGCAACACATGGATGTGAGTGCGTCGTTACAGGAAGCGCTCGAACGCATCGTGTTTCACATTCTTCGCCATTATCGTGAGGCCACCGGGATGACGCGGTTGTGCCTGGCCGGCGGAGTTGCGCATAATTGCTCCATGAACGGCAAGCTGCTCTATTCAGGACTTTTCGAAGACATCTTCGTGCAGCCCGCATCGCATGACGCTGGATGCGCATTAGGCGCCGCGCTAATCGCGTCTAATGAGCTGGGCCGCCCAGCGCCGCGTACGCGATTGCAGGAGGTCTATTGGGGGCCGGAACTCGCGAGCGATCACGCTGTCGAAGAGGAACTAAAGGCATGGGCGGGGCACCTGGAGTTTGAACGCACTGAGGAGGTGGCGGATAGGGCAGCCGAGTGGATGGTCGGTGGCGCCGTGATCGGCTGGGTGCAAGGTCGTTCGGAGTTCGGGCCGCGAGCGCTCGGAAATCGCAGCATTCTTGCCGACCCCAGGCCCGCTTCAAACAAGGACCGGATCAACGCTATGGTCAAGAAGCGGGAAGGATATCGCCCGTTCGCCCCATCAGTGTTGGAGGAGGATGCGCGCGAATTTTTCGACCTCCCGGGCGGTGCGTGCGAATTTCCCTTCATGAATTTCGTAGTTCGTGTGCGCGATTCCAAGCGTGATTTGCTCGGCGCCATCACGCATGTCGACGGTACGGCTCGGCTGCAAACAGTATCGCGCAAGGCCAGTCCGGCCTACTGGGACGTTATCAATGCCTTCAAGCAGCGGACAGGCATCCCAATTCTGCTCAATACGTCCTTTAACAACAATGCAGAGCCGATCGTAGATTCAGTTGCTGACTCGATTGCCACGTTCCTGACAACAGAGCTGGATGGACTTGTGGTCGGGCCGTACCTCGTCAAAAAACGGGCCGCAACGCTGCAGGATTGGACTGCGCTCGCGGTTTCATTGCCGCCTTATGTATCCCTGCATAAAGTCCGCGCATACACGGCGCAGGATCGCCACGAGACCGTCTGCGAAATCCGAACGGATCACCGTGACTGTGCGCGTATTTCACATGGCTTGTTCGATCTGCTGACGCGGATCGAAGGCGAAGCCGTGCTCGCGGATCTCCTCGACACAATTACGCCGGATCAGGGCCTGCGCGAGGCTCTCACAGGAGAGCTGCGACAATTGTGGGAGCAGCGCCACGTTCGGATGCATCCCTCGCAAGCTGCTCGCGTCCACCAAAACTCATGCCAAAGTCGGGACGACCGATAACAGCTGCCCAAACACCGGTTTGCACCTTCATATGACGGTCTCCAATCCAATTGACCGAGGCAAGGGTCCTGATGATTGCGTCTGCCGCGAGCATGCATGTTCGCTCCAGCTAACGCTTATTGCAGTCGCGGATCAGCAATGGATTTGCTTGCCGGTGGCTCAAGACAGCACCAGTTCGTCGTGTCTCGACGGCGTACCGGGTCGGTGACCGCCCCTGCGACATCAGCTTGGTGTTACGCGTAGCGGATGGGACGAGCGTTGGTGGATAGATTGGCGTGGGTTGACCCCGGTGGCGAGCGGGCGGGCCGCTTGCGGGAATGGCGGCGGCCCTTCGGCGCGCCAAGCCGGCATGTTCGTCGTTGAGCTGCTTTTGGCAAAATGCGTCGGTGGGGCGACGATCTTGTCTTAATGCGGCTTGATGCTTCGGCCTCCAATCATCCGGCCCTGTTGTTGGCATCCTTGATTTACGGCAATACCACGCCGGTGCAGATTTCGACGACGCCATCTTCAGGAAACCGAGGATCTGTTGGCAAGGTCACGCAGGGGTTAGCGTTGGCGATGCCCGACATCTGCTCTCGGGCAATCGCCTGATCGGGATGGGAGTCGAGGAAGGGGAGCGCCCCTCGAGCACCTGCGCGATCGCAAGCGTCATGGTCTGTGCCCTTCGCGAAGCGCAAGAGTCTTCAGCCCGCGCAGAACCAGGTAAGGCCGAACTAGCGAGAGCGCGGCGCCGGTGATGTAGGTAAGCCCGTGTGGAGGGTTTCCGCGCCGCCGAGGATTGCGCCGCCAAGGCGGCGGCCCCATTCGCCGCAACGCTTTCGAAGCCGTAGGTCGAGTTCAGGATGACGGATGGCTGAACGGCACTGGAAACACCAGCCGGATCGTAGCAGGATCGCGCGGGTAGCGAAGCCGATTGGCTGTTCGCAGACCGGGCCAGTCTTGGATCGGTGGGCGGGCTCGGGCATCCACTTCGGACGTGCTCTTGGCTTTCAGGAAGAGTAGCTGCAAACTGGTTCAGTTGGCAGGAAAAGAAATGGTCCAGTCTCCAGCTCCCGGTGGCTCAATCCGCCCGCATGGCATGGGGGCGCGCCAGATCTACGAAGCGCTTCGTGAGCAGATACTCAGAGGTGTCTACGACACCGGCAGCGTCGAGATGCTGCGCGACGTCGTCGCCCAACTCTGAGACGTCGACGGTTCCGCACGCGGGGTTAGAACTTCGCGACCGCTCATCGTAAACAGGTCATCGTTGAAAGCAGTTGGGCGACGGCCGCGCTCATGGCCGGCTGAATTAGCTGATGCGGCTTGCCGCCACCGTGCCGTTGCGCTCGGTCAGCAGTGCGTGGAGCCGACGAGGAGCTTCACATCAAGGGCCATTGTCTCATCTATCCGCAACGTGGATGCTTGTCATCGAAACATTCGATTTTGACTATCGGACAGGACATTGCATAGGAAGAATTCAAGGATGCAGGCTAGGGAGATTGTCGATGTATGCGGTTGGCTCCGAGGAGCATTTTTCAGGTGTGTGCATTCTGGTCTGCGCCGAACATTAAGCGAGCCGATCCCCTTTTCGACCAGGTACGTCGGTGATCGCGCAAGCTGCATCGCGTCGGCTCTTTCGCCACAAGCCCCCAACTGGCGTAGTCGCCTACCCCAAGGACCAACAAGTCGAGGTTTCCCATGCGCTCCCAAGGACGGTGGAGGTTGTGCCGGGAGAACCAGTTGCAAGTAGCCGATCATATCGGACTCTCCGAGTTCTTCCGAAAACCCTATCGGGGGACTGACCCTGCAATGAAAAGCTAGGCGCTGGTAATTTGAGACGTTCTGCAGAGACGGCCCGGCCACGATGTGTCGATGTTCGCGTGCGGTCCCACTCAGAAGTGCTGGATCTCGACATGCCGCCTCGCGTGGAGGACGTGCTCCTCGTGATTATGCCGATTGCGCGGCCGATGAGCGAATGGCCGACCGATGCAACAATTGACCGGAAGGATCCGGAGCTATGAAACATCTTGATGACGGATGGGAGGTGCAGAGTGAATGCGCTGATGGAACCGGCCGTCGGAGCGTTTATCTGACGTTTGACGACGGTCCCGATCCATTCTTCACACCACAGATACTCGATGTGCTGGCGCAAAATCGGGTGCCAGCGACTTTCTTCGTGATTGGTGCCTACGCCGCAGAGCACCCGGACCTCATCCAGCGAATGATCGCAGAAGGGCATGAGGTGGGCAACCACACGATGTCTCATCCGGATCTGTCCAAATGCGGCTTGGGCGACGTCCAACGTGAGGTATTTGAGGCGAACCGTGCCATCATGGTAGCATGCCCCCAGGCCTCGATCCGCTACATTCGCGCGCCATACGGCGCCTGGAGCGAAGAAGTGTTCACTGCGTCAGAGATCGCCGGGCTGGCGGCCCTTCATTGGTCGATAGACCCAAAAGACTGGTCGCGCCCCGGCACCGATGCGATCGTCGATGCTGTGCTCGCCTCGGTCCGGCCCGGCGCAATCGTGCTCTTGCACGACGGTTGTCCTCCCGACGAGTCGAGAAGGAGCACTCAAGCCGGTCTGCGCAACCAGACCGTTATGGCGCTATCCAATCTGATTCCAGCATTAGATGCCTGCGGATATGAAATTCGCCCGCTTCCAGAACATCACTGAAATGCGAGATCCTATGGGCCTGCTTTCCCAGCCAGTGCCTTGGGTCTCGCTTATGAAGGCTTACAGGCTTCGTCGACATCGGACGAACTGTCGGCTCCGACCCGTTGACTAAGCGTAGACGTTTGTTGTCACCTGCTACAATGAGGACCCGCGCAGCCTCTCGGCATTGCCTGGCATCGCCGGAACCTCTTCGACGATTCTTTCAATATGGTCTCCGGGATCGCGGGCTGCGTCCACAAGGTTTGGCAAACTAGTCGCCATTGCCGGGATATGCCCGACCCCTCGGCTGCGAAGGACCAGGGGTTCTCCGACTCGCACACCCCGCTGTGGATCTGCTCCTCGATCGTCACGATGATCGGGCACGATGCCATCTTTCACAAACTGGACCACGTCGATAGCTTCTGACTGGCTGTTTCCAGCAGGCCAGAGTGCCGGTATCTGACTGGTCACGCAAGGAGTTTCGCCATGTACATCCCTCCCGCTTTCCGCGACGACGACAAGGAGACCCTGCGCGCGACCATCCGCGCGGCGGTGCTGGCGAACTTCGTTACAGTCACGGCGGAAGGGCCGCTCGCAACGCCACTGCCCCTCTTCCTTGATGAGAGCGAGGGCGAGCACGGGGTGATCTACGGGCACCTAGCGAAGGCCAATCCCCAGTGCCATGTTCCGCCGCTGGGCGACGGCTTAGCCATCTTCATGGGGCCGGACGCTTATGTGACGCCGGCATGGTATGCGACCAAGCGGGAAACCGGGAAGGTCGTCCCGACCTGGAATTACATCGCCGTCCACGCCTATGGTCCGGTCGAGTTCTTCGAGCATGCGGGAAGACTGCTGGACGTCGTGAATCGTCTGACCGACCACCACGAGGGCGAGCGCGCCTTGCCTTGGGCGGTGTCGGACGCGCCGCCGGATTTTGTACAGGCGCAACTCCGCGGAATCGTTGGCTTGCGCATGCCGATCACGAGGCTGGAGGGCAAGCGCAAACTGAGTCAGAACCGGAACGCGGCCGACCGCGATGGCGTGGCCGCGGGCCTTGCGGCGAGCGAGCGGGCATCTGACCGCGAGCTCGCCGCTCTCATCCCAAAATAATCATGAACTTTGTCGGAATCGACCCATGATGCCAGAACTGACCCCATTCGCCCTGTACCTCGCCGCGGCCTCCGTGCTCGCCATCACGCCCGGTCCGGGCATCTTCTACGTTGCCGCGCGCACGCTCGCCGGCGGTCGTCCGGAGGGTATCGCTTCCAGCTTCGGCACGGGGTTGGGGGGCATGATCCACGTCCTCGCAGCAAGCCTAGGTGTTTCCGCGATCGTGCTCGAGAGCTCGGAACTGTTCTCCGCATTGAAGCTGTTCGGCGCGGTCTACCTCGTCTGGCTAGGCTTTCGCACCTTTCAAGCCGCGCGCCGCAAGGGAGCGACTGGCGATGATGGCGCCCCGGTGCGTTCAGTCGGACCCCAGCGGGCTTTTCGTGAAGGGGTGCTGGTCGAGGCTCTCAACCCCAAGACGGCAGCCTTTTTTCTAGCCTTCCTTCCGCAGTTCGTGAACCCGAGCGCAGGGCACGTAGCTCTGCAACTCGTGGTGCTTGGCTCCGTGTCGATTGCGCTCAACACGCTCGCCGACATCGTGGTTGCCTTCGTGGCCAGCGGCATTCAAGACGGCGCGGCAGCGCGTCCCAGGTTGATCCGCCGCCTGAGGAAGGCGTCGGGCGGCGCGATGATTGCGCTGGGCGTCGGCCTCGCTCTGGCGAAGCACCCTGCTGCCTGAATTTTGCATCGGATCTGGTTGGGCATCTCTCCGGGTCGGCGGGTTAGTTTGAAGCAGATGGATGGCTGCGAGGCAGCTTCGGTCATTACACCGATTCAGGCGATGTCTCAGCAGGCGCGGCACCACAGTGAGGGAAACGTGAGTTCGACTGCCTCGCCTTCCTCATGACCATCATTTTGGCCCTCGCGAATCAGCGCACGGTAGAAGCCAGTCAGCCGAGAATGACTGCCGTTTCATATAAGGAAAGCCAAGCCATGCGCCAAGCATCGCCCCGCTTTGCACTCGATCACATGGCGACGCCCGGACTTGACGTCAGGGCACTTTCGCTTTTGCCCGTGACCAGGGCCTAACCGACGCAGCCAACAGTACAGCAATGCTATTGCACGCGGCAGCCGGCGGCGGACGTCCGGTCTGCCGCCGCTGAAGCAGGCGTTGGGATTCTCCATCAATGCCTTGCAGCGCTTCAATGAGTGGACACCCGCCCGCAGGGCCGAGGCGAGCAAG
Source organism: Mesorhizobium sp. WSM4850 (assembly GCF_055811735.1). Taxonomy (NCBI): domain Bacteria; kingdom Pseudomonadati; phylum Pseudomonadota; class Alphaproteobacteria; order Hyphomicrobiales; family Phyllobacteriaceae; genus Mesorhizobium; species Mesorhizobium sp. WSM4850. Next base: position 12,504 of record NZ_JBVVPV010000078.1, read on the forward strand.
CTCGCCGATTATGCGGCGGCCTGCGGCGCCAAGACGCTCATGCTGGTGCCGGTCAACGATGGCTCTTGGCCTGCCAATGGCGAGCGCCGGGGCGATCTCCGCTTTGCCTTGAAGGCGCTCAAGCCGATCCTCCAGTCGCGCGGCCTGATCGGTCTCATCGAGCCGCTCGGCTTCCAGACTTGCTCGCTTCGATCGAAGAACGAAGCGGCTAAGGCCATTGCCGCCATTGATGGCCAGTCCGTCTTCCGCCTCGTGCACGACACGTTTCATCACGCCGCTCGCCGGGGAGCCGTTCTTCTCCTGCGACCTGACCGGTCTCGTGCACCTCTCAAGCGTGAGCGATCCGATCCAATGGATTTACCCGGATCGCGTCCTGGTCGGTACCGACAATGGCAGCCAGATTCGGGCGCTGCTTGATGGCGGCTATGGGGGCCCCTTCTCATTCCCACCGTTTGTCGACGCAGCCCACCCGCTGGACGACCTCGCAGGCGCACTTTCCGCGACTATCGATCTCGTTCGACACGCCTGTTGAAACGAGTGCCGGTGTGAGACGCGGTAGTCAATCAGGGCTTGCGACCCTTTTTGGTGTCCCGCGGAGAACTCATTCGAGACGCCTCCTGTAACAATATCTCTCGCATCCAGACGCTTGCCGCATCACTGTTGTGAAGGGCGGGCCATTGGAGGGCCTCGGTAAATGCGGGAAGCGGCAGCGGAAGTTCGATGATCTGCAGTGGGAAGGTTTTCTTGAAATGCTCAACCAGCCGGAAGGGCATGGTCGCTATACGATCTGTGCCTGAGACCATCGGCGGGATAATGCTAAAGGCCTGCACGATAATCTCGACACGTCTCTTGAGACCATGTTCAAGCAAAAACCGTTCCTCGATGGATGGCATCTGCGGACGGCCGACCCTGAACGCAATGTGCTTCATCGACACGTACCTCTCGAATGTAAGCTGCTGTGGCAGCTGCTTGTTCGTGGGGCAGCCTACGCACACGAATGTCTCGTCGAACAGCGCCGCTCTTGGATGCGCGCTCGACATGAACAATTCCGGAAGAATCAGAAAATCGACGTCACCGCGCCGGAGAAGCTCATCGAGATCGTCGTCGAGCGGCAGCAATTCGAAGCTGACGGCGGGTGCTTCGCGTGCAACACGCTCCACGACCTTTTCAAAAAACACGAGTGTGGCGAAATCGGAAAGGGTGATCCTGAAACGGCGATCGGACTGAGCCGGATTAAACGGATCCCAAGAAATAATCGAGCTCTGGATTTTCAAGAGTGCGCCGCGAACAGCGGGGGCGAGTGTTTCCGCACGTGGGGTTAGAACACGTTTGCGGCCGCTCATCGTAAACAGTTCATCGTTGAAATAATCGCGCAGCCGGGCGACGGCCGCGCTCATGGCCGGCTGACTTAGGTTGATGCTGCTTGCCGCCGCCGACAGGTTGCGCTGGGTCAGCAGTGCGTCGAGCACGACGAGAAGGTTCAGATCAAGGCCTTTGAAGCGCATCGCTTTCAC
>NZ_JBVVPV010000079.1:0-13613 GCF_055811735.1 Mesorhizobium sp. WSM4850
AAGGATAGACCTGAGTCTTGAAGGCGACCATGGCGTCGTTTTCAACCACGCCTCGCAAACCGAGATGGCGATCAAGGCGGCGAAGGACGTGGCCGGTGAGGGCAATGTGCTCGACATACTGCCGATTTTAGGGGGCGAGGATTTCGCCTTCATGTCGGACGCGCGACCGGGTGCCTTCATTTTTTGCGGGAATGGCGATAGCGCCAGCGTACATCACGCTGGCTTCGATTTCAGCGACGAGGCGATTCAGTTTGGAACATCGTTCTGGATTAAACTCGTTGAAAATTCACTCGGGTCTTAGCTAGACTAGCTCGCATCACCGAGCTGAACAACCCTTGCAAGCTCGGTTTCAATGCCGGCGCCTCTTCGGCGGCGTCGGCGCGGTCGCAAGCTTCTGACGCCGCGGGACATCGACGACAACCTGGCCGGTATCCGCCGCAACTTCATGCACCAGGGCAGTCGGGACGGTGTCAATCCGCATGCCCGCAGCAGCCGAATTGTGTACAGCCAGATTTAGGCGTTGGGCGCGTCGTTTCTGAACTCGCGTCACTCGTGAAGGTCGCCGCTGCGCGTTTTGAGGAGCTTGGCGCGATCGTCGAAGAAGTAGCCACTCCCTGGGCGAGGACGGGCCGGATTTGATCCGTTTCTTCTGGTCTGCTCATCAAGCGGCCCCCGCCCCGGTTTCCGAAATGGGAGGTGGACATGGACCCTGGCCTCTCGTGCATCAAGCAGTCCAAAGATGTCTTCATCGGGCAGTATCAAGAGATGCGGGAGCGCAAAATGCGCTACGTCGAGAATATACATTGCTGGTTCCAGGACTGGTACTTCCTGCACGCCGTCGGTTTCGGTCGCTGCCCTTCTCGCCGAGAAGTTGATGCCGTGTCCGACCCATCCCTAGGATTCCAACCTGTGGGCGGATTCACCTATCCGTTCAACATGTCCTGGAACCCGAACGCAAGCGTGCCATGCGGATTTACCCAGAGCGGGCTGCCTGTTGGTCTGCAGATCGGTAAATCTTGGTGTTCTGCAGGCCTCTGCGGCCTTCGAGGGCGCGGCGCTCGCAACTCTGACTAGGCTTGCAGTAGGGAAGCTCGCGGTCGGCACGGGGCTAGCCTGGCGCGGTTGTTACAAGAGATCGACTGCCCAGCGTTGAAATCGTAGCCGGCCGAGCCGATGTTTATAAGAACGGCGCTTAGAGTCCGTTTTGAAAATCAGGGATGGGCATTTCGTCGGACAAGGTTTCCACCCATGGCGACGAGGATCATGGCGTGAGAGACGTTCGATGCGCTGTTCATAATCGCGCACGAGGCGTCGCCAGCGCGTCATCCATCCGAAGGTGCGCTCGACGACCCAGCGGCGGGGCAGGACCTGGAACCCTTTCTGGTCGTGCGATCGGCGGCTTTGTCCATGACCTTCAGCCGGTCATAGGCGCTGTCGCTTGCGGCTGCCGTCCAGGACCGCCTGAGCCCCCGCGCTGTCGGAGATGTCGGCAGTGGTGAGATTGACCATCAAGAGCCGCCATCCGTATCGACGGCAATGTGTCGCTTGCGGCCGACAATCTTCTTGCCGGCGTCGTAACCCCTTGTTTCAGCTTGCGGAGCCTTGACCGACGGGCTGTCGATCACGCCAGCCGTGGGACTGACCTTGCGCCCAGCCGGCTCGCGATCCAGCATCAGCGGCAGTGGATGGTTCGGGACAGAAAGCGTCGCGCCAACTCGCGGAACCAGCCGTAGACCGTCTGCCAGGGCCCGAAATGGATCGGCAGCATCCGCCAACCGCAACCGGAGCGAACCAGGTAGCGCACGACGTTGATCACCTCCCGGAATTTAACCTCGCGCGGACGGCCGCGACGCCCAAGCTTGGGCATTAGCGAAGCGATCTGCCCCCCATTCCTCGTCCGTCAAATCGGATGGGTAGCGCTTGGTTTTCTTGGCGATCTGGGCCATTCGCCCGCGGCTCTGCTCGGTCCACAGAGCTTGAATCATCGCTTCACCGCAAAACCCCAACACCCTCGATTTTCCAAACGGACTCTTAGTTTAGATTAGAGCCCGTTTGAGAATGGGATTGAACGAAGCCGAGGGCAAGTAAGTCCAAAGTTCGCCGAGGCGATCCGCTAAGCCATCTCCAGACGGATCGTCCTTGAACACTTCCTGATCGACGGGAGTATCGAGATCGACTCCAATACGGTCGAGCGAGCAATTTGCAAGAAAGAACAGCCTCTTTGCGGGCAGCCAACCTGGCCGATCATTGTCATGCTCGTTCAGACGACCAAAATGAACGAGCTCGAGCCGCGCCGAGGTGACGCCAGTCCACGTGGGTAGGTTTCACATCCTATGCTCCTCCTCTTACCTCGCCACTCGGCATCGTTGGATATGGCTAGAATGAAGGGCGCCTTGATCAAGGGCGCCCTTCGCATCGGCGGCAGGCTTCGATCCCGGAGGTGCGGACCTAGGCACTTCGGAAGGAGCCGCCGATGAGACCTTTTTGGGGATCCCGCTTAGCCGACACCGGCTGGACTGGCGAGTCTAGCGCACGCAATCCTATGCGACGGGCGCTATGGTTCAATGGTTCAATGCTTCGATCTTTCAGAACGAGCGCTGGAAGCGGAGGATACCGCCGATCGCACTATCGTCACCGGCCGGAATACCAGTCCAGTTGGAGTCGCCTTCGTCGATGTAGTCGACTTCGGCCGTGATCGTGAGACCCGGAACGATGTCATAGGCGATATTTGCCGCAACGCCGAAGTTCTTGTCCTCGTCATAGGAGAGCTGGGCATTGAACGAGGTCTTTTCGTTGATGGTGTAGGTTCCACCGCCCCAGATTGCCCAGTTGCCGCCCCACTGCCTGTAGAAGCCGCGGCCGCCGGCGGGGATTGCATAGGTCGGATCCGTGAGGTTGTCGTCCGTGCCGTAGCCGACCATAACGAACAGTGCCAGGTTCTGCGCCGGGGTCACGTCCAAGCGAACCTTGCCGGCCACCTCTTCGTAGTTGCTGTCATAAGCAACGACGCCGGTGATCGCCCCCCCAACTCTGCGTGTACTTCACGCCACCGGCGACATGCGGAACGTAGCTGTCGATTGTGCCGACCGCGCAAGAGCCTTCTTCGAGCGAGACCACGGCCGAGAAGCCATTGCCGGCGTCGAAGTAGTACTGCACGACGTTGGTGTCGAAATCGCCACAGGGAACCACCGTATCCTGGATGACGTTGCCGGCGTAGCCGATGAATGTATCGAAGGCCGATTCGTCCTTACCGACGCGCAGCCCACGAGTTGAATCCAGGCAAAGACCAGCCAACTGCTGTTACTGCCGTCGGAATAGCTGAACTTGGTTTGAGTGTAGGTGTTCAAGGTGCCGAGCTCTGTTTCCTGACCAGTCCAGGTCTTCAGCGAGAAGCGGCCCCTCTTGTGCCAGGTATCGTTGATGCTGCCATCCTCATGGTCGATAGCACCGCGGCCGTCGAACGAACCTTCCTCACCGCCGAAGCATCCCAGCGGACATAGCCACCAATGCGCAGGCAGGTTTCGGTGCCAGGGATGTAGAAATAGCCGGCGCCATAGACGTCGCAGATTTTGACGTACTCAGCTGGTTCCGGCTCGGCGACAGTAACGGCATCGGCCGCGCGTCCGCCGGTGACCGCGGCCAAGGCGGCAGCGGAGTCGAGAAGAAGGCTCTTGACGTTCATTTTGATCTCCACCCAAAAATTAAAAAAAGGGCCAGGGAATCTTCTTTGTTGAAAGACAGCATCCCTCCCCATTCCCCGCGATCGAAAAAGATGCGCATCGCGCAGCTTCCTCGCAGTTTGACTGCTATCCGGGATATTGAATAATTCAAGATATACGGCGCGTGACACAGAGATATACACAATACCGTTGCGAATATGCCCACGAATATGGAATATATATTGCAAATCGTGCAAAGTATACAAACGACAGCTGGACAGTTCGCACGATATTGCAAAATTCATCAGCCAGTGCGTAGTGGCGCAGGCGGCGCTCAAATGGGGCTTTCACAGGCTACGGCGGGACCAACCGATTGCCGGTGCACTGATTTGCAGTTGGTTTCGTCAGTTGTGCTTCATGTCGAGGAAAATTCTCGTGCAGCCCAGATGACTTCTGCAGCCAGATCTTGCCGGAGCATCTCTATGGGGATTCGGCCATCGAGCCGAGGTGAAGGGAAGGTCAGCCAAAACCACGTCTGTCTGGGATTGGCGATCAAGAAGAGCACTTGTCGTATCCCTGGCGCAGGCCTGCCGTCGATGAACTGAGCCAAGGGGAACACATGCTTGCGCTCGCCATTTCGCAACGCAACTACATCGTTGTCGTTGCCACAAATGCAATTTCGATCGCGGTATGCCGAAGTGTTCTTCCAGATAGGTGGGCCCTGCAACCTGACCCGCCCAGTCTTCAATGCGCAGGCAATCGCTTTGTTGATCCCGCACTTTTAAAGCTGCGCACCCATGCGCGCCCTCGGTTCGCGCCGTGAGCGAAGCCGCCGCACCGGCGCTGTCATTGGAATGACGCGCTGCTTCGGCTGCGAGCCTGCGAACAAATTCGGAGGCCAGGGCGGTCAAATCGTCATGAACCGCTTTTTGACGAGTTAGCGAAAGAAGATCTGTGCCAGCGATGTTGCCAGTCCCCTTGCGCGATGAGATTGAACTTCTTTCCTTTAGAACCTCATCGTACTGAACCAGAACGCGCTTGACTTCTTTCGCAACTAAGCTTGAAAGCTCGTCCTGGCGAGGTTCATTTTCAAAATCAAAGGATTTTGTCATGTGGGGCTCCCCCTGCCGCGTAAGAACCGCTTGATTCCCTGCACCATCGAATTGTGATTATGGGCCAGTACGTGAACACAACAGACGCGAGGCCGGATGGCCCGGATCAAGCGGAAGATGAAGCATTATCCGACCGATCTCACCGATTAGGAATGGGAGCGGATTGCACCGCTGCTGCCGAAGCCGGCCAGGTGGGCCGCAGGCTGAGCGTTGACCTGCGCGAGGTTCTCAACGCGATCCGCTACGTGACGCGCACGGGCGGCGGCTGGCGATTGCTCCCGAAAAGACTTTCCGCCTTGGCAGACGGTCTATTGGTGGTTCCGGCGCTTTGTAGGGCTGATGCTGTTTCGCACGATCCACAACTTCGCCCTGATACTGCATCGCGAGCGAGCCGGGCGCGAAGCCAGCCCGAGCGCCGGTATTGTCAACAGCCAGACCGTTAAGGCACCTACGCCCGGCGCCGAGCGAGGCTATGATGCGGCCAAGAAGACGGTCGGGCGCAAGCGCCACATCGCGGTCGACACTGACTGGCAGCTGCTGATAGTCGCTTCAAGCCGGCCGATATCTCCGACAGCGCCGGCGCGCAAATGATCCATGAGGCTATCCACAAGCGCTGGCCATGGACCAGCATCTTTTCGCCGACGGCACCTACGATCGTAGACAATTGCTGGACAAAGCCGTTTTCCTCGATTTCTTCATCGAAGTGGTGCGCCGTATCTACATCGAGCCCGGCTTCAAGGTGCTGCCCACGCGTTGGGTGGTCGAGTGAACCTTCGGCTGAGTCATGCGCTGGCGCCACCTCGCGCGACTACGAAGCCATTATCAACGTCGCCATGGGAAGTCTCTTGCTGCGCAGAATCATCCATTGAACCACATCCCAAACGGGCTCTTACCGCGACGTTCCCCGCTCTATCAGTACTGCGCGGGTGTTCGCCAATCTCTAGCCCGCGGTGACAGGCGGTGCCCAAGATCCACAAAAAGCCTCATCCGCGTGCAGCTGCTCATCTTCTACGTCTGGCCTGGAACGCCTTGACACAGGCCCGTCAGGACCTCCTCGAAATCCTGAGGAGCGATATGGACGCCCCTCCGCGATCGTCACCAGTCAGGTTCCCGTGTCGGCTTGGCATGGTCCAGAGCGACAACGCGCCCCGAAGATAGGCAGCACGAAGAACCAGAAGTAGAGCTGCACTAGCATCGCCGTTCCGCGAAGAATTCGATATAGGCGATGCCGAACCAGCGCAGCAGCCAACGGGGGTAGACCCAGATCAGGCCCCCAGAAGGATCGCCACCAGAGATGCTCCGAGGGTCACGACAAGGGTGATCATGACGCCTTTTGCCAGCGGGCCACGCTCAAGTCGAATGCGACTTCGCTCATGTCCTTCCCCCCCGCCGGGCGCTCCCCGGCCGCAAAGCCGGGGTGGCGAGTCAGGCTCTGGACGGCAATTCCCGCCGGTCTCATATCTAGCCCTTGCAGAGGTCGGCGGTTTTGCTGCCGTCCGGCAGGTTGGTTTTAGTGTAGCCGTATTTGCCGACCCACGCCATCATCTTGTCGGAACCGATATAGTCTTTCAGCACCGCGTTGAACGCGTCGACCTCTGCCTGCTGATTGGGCAGAAAGGCGAGGCCGGGATAGACGCGGATCTCGGGCGGGGTGAACGGATCGGCCAACTCGACACTGTCATCCTTATCGGCAATTTCCTTCAAGGTGAAATAGGCGCCGCCGCCGCCGGCGGCGCGGCCAGCCTTCACAGCCTGCAGGACCTCCGCCGCTCCGGCGACCTGCATGATCTTGTTGTCGGGGATGCCGACTTTTTTCGCGGTTTTCACGTAACTGGAGCCGGCGGTGATGACAAAGGTGAGGCCCTTGTCGCGTAGGTCCTGGTAGGAGTGCAGTCCTTCGGGGTTGCCCTTCGGCACGAGCAGCGCGTCGGCAAAGGTGCCGAGCGGCTCGGTGAACAGCACGTTGCGGCAGCGCTCCGGCAGGATGTACATGCCGCCCGTGATTATGTCGAAGCGACCGGCCTGCAGGCCGGGGATGAGCGAGCCCCATTCGGTGACGACCGGCTCGACCTTGGTTGTGCCCAGCTTCTTCAGGATGTCGATCGTCATCGCATTGACAAAGCCGAGTGGCTCATTGTTCTCGCCAGGATAGGCCCAGGGGACCTCGTTGGAGAAGCCGATCCTTACCGTCTCTCCGTTCTTGATCTTCTCGAGCAGCGACTGCGCCGAAGCCGAACCGGCAAAAGAGGCGATTGCCATCGCCGCTATGCCGAGTGCAGCCATTCCCCTCAGGATTGCACGTCTCACGTGATCATTCCTGTTTCTGAGGTGTTCCCACTTGTCCATCCTGTAAGTCTCCTCTGTTTGTTTCGCCGCTTGTCCCACAAAAAATACCTGAGACGACGTTCACTCCATGCGTTCACATGAATCAAAGTGCGGCAGTTCCCCTTGTGATGCGGGTTTCAAATCGCGCCCAGATACCCCTTGGGCTTTCCAGCCCAATCTTGATACCGACCGTTCAGTGCCCCCTCATAAATGTAGTAGCGTAAGTCGGCCGCTTTGTGCGAATCATGCCCTATCAACTCAGGAAATCGGTGTTTTCTCGCTGTGTGCTGATATCGGTCGGACACGCTACAGCCCAGCATCGTCTCTCAGGGCGCGGGAACGATTGCAGTCCAGCGGGTCATGCGTGCGAAGAGAATCTCGCGCGGCCACCGAGTCCAGATACGCCTCAAACTCAATCTCGAACCGGCGGCCCGCAATTGCATTACGGTTGACGTAGCCGACCCGCGTTTATCTGTCTCGTTCGTACACACCTGGTAGGAGGTACAAGCCCCGGGCGTAAATCCCCGGTAGCGACGCAGTCCTCTTGCTCGGCATAGCGACGGCTGTTGGCGCGTGGGTGCCCACCCGAGCAGGATCGAGCGGCCGGTTCCGGACGAGCAATACTCGCGATGCCCGAAGGCGACACCACTCACACTATTCGCCAAATGATGCGGGATCATAGTTTTCGTGATGGAAAGCGATTGGGCTCGATGCGGCACATTATTAAATGGCCGGATAGCACGGCCGCACTGCGCGCATTAGCCGCTCTCCTTGCCTTCAATGCGGCAACTTCTGACAATAGAGGAATGGGACAATTTATAAGCAAGCGTAGATTGAACGAGCAGTGTCGCGGACAGACGCGGATCCAATTTCGCCAGCGACATTTGCGCCGCTCAGCGAATTCGGCGGTTCGCTTTGTCTGGCTCTCGCTCACGAGATACAGCGAGAGTTGATGATGCGAGACGGGGCGTTTTGCAGGCCGTTCCACTGTCGTGTCACCGAAAAATCTGTTCACGCAAAACTCCACACACTTTTAGTTTTCAGGGAGTGTAGGTCCCTGCAAAGACTTCTCAGTCTCTGAGCCTGTTATCACGTTTCGGCCATCCGTCTCTTGCTCTCAATTCCACCGATGTTCGGCGACCATCAGCTTTTACAGGCGCCACCTGACCTAGTGCGGGGAGGTGATAGGCCGCAGATTGTTCCTATTCGCCAGCAATGATCGACCAACTGATTAAGTCGACGGCACGCTGAAGAATCGCCTCGGTCTGAGCAAGGCTGGGTGAAGAGGCGATGACATGTCCGATCGAATCTCGGTAATCGCCTTTCCTGATGATCGGCGTTTTGGACTTAACATATAACTTGACCTCGGCGACACCTGGTACAGTAGCCGCTAGACTGTCGTTGTCGATCCAATCCAGGATGCCATCGCGATGAGGAATCAGGAACCGCGCGGCCGCAGTTTGCGAACGCCTTCTGCGTAAATCCCATTCCTCGCCGATGGCAAGTTTGACATGTTCGGAGATGAGATCGACCCCGTAAGCCAGCCGAACGAGTTGAGGATCGGGCGCGCCAGAAAGACGCGGATTGACTTCGATGACGACTGGGCCACGCTTCGTCCACCGGAATTCAATGGCCGTTGGCCCCCAGCAAAGGCCGAGAGCTCGCAAACAGCTCAGCGAAACGTCGGCGATACGCTTATGCTCGTCATCAGTCAGCGGCGCCGGAAAGGTGAACTGACGATAGACGAAGTGCGGGAGAGAGCCGAAGTCAGCGGTGCAAATCCCAATGACCTCATTTCCCATTGTCTGAGCGGTATAATGGGGGCCTTCTGCGAATTCTTCGACCAGTATCCTTGGCCAAGACCGCCATATGTGATTCCCGCCCAACAGATAGGTTGTATGTTCGGCTATCTCATCGACGTTGCGGCACAATCGGACACCGCTGCTGCCGCTGCCTACAGCTGGCTTAACAACCACCGGCAGCCCGATCTCCGCAGCAGAGTGTTCTACCTCCGTCGCATTCGCTGCCAAGCGATAAGCCGGTATTGGAACGCCGGTCTCTGCGAGGAGTTGTCGTTGAGTGAATTTGTCGCAGCATCGTTCAATCGATGCGTGGTTCGGCCCCGGTAGATCGAAATGCCGGCAGAGCTTTCCAACTGTTGCATAGACCGCTTCCTCGTCGCTCGTAATCCCAGCAATGTCATAGGTCTCACGCAGCCGGGAACATTCGTGAATCAGTGCGTCGAGATTGTCCGTGTCGACATGGATTGCCTCGATCCCTTCCGCAGCAAGGTAGTCGTCGTGAGCTGGATCAGCCGACAGGGTAATTGGATGAAGACCAAGACGCTGGGCAGCTTGGACGAACTGCAGACCATTACCTTTTGTGCCTTCAACCAAGATGAGCGCTCTTCTTGCCATTGGTTGTTTACTTCCACGATGAGTGCTGTGCGGCAGGTCGCTGAGATCGGCATCAGCTTTTTTCAGTCGTGCCAGACACTGGGTGAAGGTACCATCGTCAGCGATTTGCAGTCGCAAAGATTCTGTAAATTCATTTGAAGGATCTGTTGCAGCGTTTGATAACAGCCCGTGTTCACGGAGCGTATGATTGAATTTCGGAGGACACCTAATTGCAAGTGACAATCATGCGGCGAGATCGTGTCCCGGGAACTAGTCTAGTTTCCGTCCATAGTGTGCTGCAGCAAGCAGAAGGAGGTTCGATGGCGAACTGACAACATGCTGAGAAGCTGCGTGAAAGATGAGGGTAGGCCCCTCGGGATCGGCTTTCAGGAGCGGGTCTCAAACCAGCCCAAGCTGCTGTGGTAGAAGAGCCATGGTGGTTAGCGTTGGGACAAAAGCCGCGGACATGATCCGGGGCAGGTAGGCATCCGGAAGATGAGCGCAAGCAAACCCTTCGATGACGCGTCGTTAGAACTCTTTGATACCACTACAACCGAGGGCATGTGGATCTCTCGGGACAAGTCCGTCGGGAGCCTGATGACTGGGCGGACAGTGGACGGCGTATAGGGGGCATGAGCCGGATGCAGGCTTTTGCGCGGAACTGCAGGAACCAGCTTTCTGATGCTAAGGGAGAAGCACAAGCGGCGCGCACCGCTTCATGCACCGCGTCCGGAACCCAGATCCCGGTCTGCACCCCCGCCCTCAGCAGCCGTGCCAGGGTGACCGCATCGCGTCGGTTCGTCTTGACGCGTTCGCCCGGGCGCTTCGGGATCAGCGATGGCGCAACGACATCGCAGCGGTGGTCGAGCTCAACGATCTGGCGGCAAAGTCCGTAGCCAGTTGGGCCGGCCTCGTAGCAGAAATAGAGGCGCCGATATTTGCGCTCCAGCTTACGCACGAAGCGTTCCACCGCCGGTGTCGCCTCGATCTCGCCGAAATAGCGGACCTCCCCCTCCCGGCCACCCTCCGCAATCGCAATCGCGTGCTTGGCTTTCGAAACATCGACACCGACGTAAAAAACCTTATCTTCTGCCAATGGCCCGTCCTTCCTTTGCTGGGGCTCGGCTCGGCATTCCCGAGCAACCCCCGTTTGCTCACAGCTGCAAAGACTAAGGACGGGCCGCCGCTCAGGCCACGGTCATAACGTCTAGTGTAGCTGGCGGCTTAGTCGCTGCAGTTTTCCGACATGAGCCCGGGCTGATCAGGCGCGCCACGGCTGGCAGGCTGATCATGAGATCATCGCTCATCTGCCTGCAAACGATTGTTCGTAGGCAGCTGGCTTCTGGCTCCAATTCCCGGGCTCGTGACAGTGGTTCTCTATTCGATGTCGCCGAATCCACGATTGTGGTTTTTGGTTAACGCCCGAGACAAGATGAGGTCGCCAACAGCTACCATCGTGAAGCGGTCCGCAACGTTCGTTGCAATTGAACCAGCCGTATCATGACCATCACCCCGCTGCACCGGATGACAACGGTTTCGTAGGAATGTTTCTCCACAGGCTGTTCCAATCAAATCCGTTCGCCTTTATCCTGACCAGCTTGCACGGTGACGCGCCTGTCCTTCCCCTCTCTCCAAGCAGTTGTGCGACACGGGGTTACTAAAGAACGGCCAGTGACGACACTACCATCCTGGGTAGGCGCACGGGCCGAGCTTGCCGTGCAAAAACCGCAGAGCAGCGCCAAAATTGGCTAAAGGAGAGGCTGCTGCTGATTATAGTTCACATCACGCACGATCAGGGAGAGCCTTAATGCTTTCCGGTCGCGCGCCCGTCATGCGGGGAGGGACCCAGGAAATTGCACCTCCCGAAATTATCGAGTTCGTAGTGAAATTTTCTCAGTAAGCGAATCTGATCGAAGCCAATCAATGTGCCGAGCGTGAGTTCGCCCTTCCCGACGGGCAAGGTTGAAGGACGGCCTGACGTGCATGTAAGCGACGTGCTGATGTTACGTTCAAAAGAAAACGAAGGCCTGCGCAGAATCGGACGCAGCATTTTTATCTCAAGCGCAAATCTTCGACTATCTCAGAAAGTCGATACATCTGTTGAGAAAACAAATTGCGGCCTTAAGGTGTTGGCAAAATGATGCGCGCCACTTCGAGTTTATTTAGTGGATGCCTCATTAAGGAGTTGATATGAGGAAGCGTCCTGAAATCCTCTACGCTAGCGAGCCCGACCTCGACGCCGCCGAGTTCTCCCGCGTGTTGGCCGAATCCGGCCTGGGCGCGACCCATGGCGAGCTGCGGCTGCAGGCGATGCTTGGCCATGCCGATCTGGTGTTGACCGCGCGGCTCAATCGGCCCAGTCGGAAGTTGGTCGGCGTTCTCCGCGGCCTCACCGACTTGTCTTGGGTCTGCTATATCTCCGAGCTTGCCGTTTCGAAATCGGCGCAAGGGCTCGGCATCGGCATGGGCCTGCTTGATGAAGCGCACAGGCAACTCGGACCTGCCGTCGGCATAGCCTTGATCTCCGAGCCCGACGCTGTCGGCTTCTATGAAAGCGCTGGCATGACACGCATACCAGACGCATTCTGGTTTTCGCGCGAGTGCTAGCCTACCGGCACCCATCGGCCTTCAGTTCAGACGGGGATTTGAAAAGCCTCGACGGCTGACTGGGGTCCGATCCCGCCGGATCTGAAATGCACCGCGGTGCGGCATGGCCCACTTCAAACTCACGCTACAGTGCTGCTCACCGCCGTCATCCCTTCAGCTTTGACCCGCAGGCTGAAAATCCCTTACCCAGCCCCAATGGTGCCGGCAGGTGGGGATCCGTTCTCGATACAATAGGCTGTCGCAGTGCTGAACCGGCCTTGGCCGCCGCCACGGCGATGTCTGACGCAAGTTCATGAAAAGCCTCATCTGGTGATCGTTTACGTGGCAACCCCGCACAAAGTGATTCCCCTCTTCGGAAAATCACCCAATACCGGGCCGATCGCGATCGACCCACGCCAGCCCCTGGGGAACCTGGGCGGCGTAACCGCATTCGGGCTACGCCAACATTCCGTCACAGCAGCAGCCGCGCATTCTAATCCCGATTGACGCTCTTTCTCATCTTGTTTGTCGCGCGGCACTCGACGAACAAACCAGCCATATCTCTCGAGATCATAAAATCCGCGATAGAGCCGCACCAGACCGAGCGGCGTGCCGTGAAGCGCGGGGGGGCATGAACATGCCGATATTTCACCGCGCTGACGGTTTCCGAGCCTGGATCACAGCCCAGATCGGCTGAGGTCTTCATCTCCGCATACGATCGCCACGACGCGCGGAGAAGACGCGATGTCGTCCAGCCGAGCTACGGCGTCGGGTTTCGATAAGGCAATAGCTTTGTGTGACCCAGAGAAAGGCATCTGGTTCATAGATCGCCCAGAGCGATCGCATTTCCTTCTGGATGTCGGAGGCACTCGCCCACTTCTCTTTGTTCCAGCAAACACCGCGCGTCACGCGGAAAAAGCACGCACTTCTTAAGCCGCACGCAATCCTCGAGCCGATTCGATTATTCTCGACTTTTAGGACACTGCTCTGGCCGAACACAAAGGCGGAAGCGCTCTACGGTTCGAGGCACGGCCGCCAGTCTTCGCAGCGGCTCACGAGACGTCCTTGTTCGCATCAATCGGCCCCTGCCTGTCGAGTCAATTTGCACGCCGATTCACAGCCCAGAAAGCACCCGAACCGGATTAATGGTTGCCTTCGGCAAGCCGGCGCAAGCACACCGTTTCGCGCAGCACCATGCCTTGAACAGCGCCGCCCCCCTTTATCGAGATGACGATCTCCAAACGTACCCACGGACCAGTCCTGGCATGTCTACATCGGCGACGCTCTCCCAAATCAGAACGTCACGAAACAACCATACAGCCCGCAATCGCGGAATCCGACCCATCTCCACCGAGTCAATCCGCCGCACCAAATGTGTATATGCTCTGGTTGCCGGTTGCCGCCCTTAATGCAAGAGGCTTCTGGCCGCCCTTTTTGACGTGTGATCGAGTGCGGTCTTCTGTCAGGCCTTCATGTGCGGCATTTCCAGAGCCGCTGGCCGGTATGGGATCTGCAGATCAGGTCCAAATCTCAAC
>NZ_JBVVPV010000080.1:0-12942 GCF_055811735.1 Mesorhizobium sp. WSM4850
AATCCTGCAATTCCAAAGCCGCTATCCGCCTCAATCAACATGCCAGATCAATGGCTTGCGGATAGTTCACGGTCGACATTTTCGCGCCGAGGAACAGGCTGAGACCCGTCAAGCCGGCTAAGCCTGACCACAGCTCCAGCCGTAGACGCGCCTTAGCCTGCGTGACGAAGGCTTATCCCGGTACCCTTGTCGAACAGCACCACCTTGTCTGGATCCCAGGCAAAGCGCACCGGCTGCTCGATCTCGACATCGGTTTTGGCCGGCACCGTGGCCCGCAGCATGGCGTCGCCGACCCGCAGCGTCAGGATCTTTTCGACGCCATGGTTCTCGACATCGTGGACGCGCGCTTCCACCGGTGCCCCGCTCTCGAGATAGACATCCTCGGGACGAATACCGAAGACGAGCGGGCGACCGTCGGTCGAAGCGCTCGTCCTGGCCCCCCCCGCAAAAGGCAGTTCGAAATTCAGCGGCGCCATCACCGCGCGGCCGTCGACGAGCTTGCCGTCGATGAGGTTCATCGGCGGCGAGCCGACGAAACTCGCCACATATGTGTCGCGCGGATTGTTGTAGATCTCGTACGGCGTGCCGGTCTGGACGATACGGCCATGGTTGAGCACGCCAACCTTGTCGCCCATCGACATCGCCTCGATCTGATCGTGCGTGACGAACAGGAAGGTCTGGCCAAGGTTCATCTGGATGTTCTTCAGCTCGGTGCGCAGCGCCTCGCGCAGCTTGGCATCGAGTGCCGACAACGGCTCATCCATCAGGAATACGCGTGGCTTCCTGACGATGGCGCGACCAATCGAGACGCGCTGCATCTCGCCGCCAGAGAGGCGATCCGTCTTGCGGTCGAGCAGATGCTCGATACGCAACGTCTTGGCAACGCGGTCGACGCGCGTCTTGATCTCGTCAGGCTCGATGCGGCGGATTTTCGGCTTCAGCGGGAATTCGAGATTCTCGCGCACCGTGTAGCGCGGATAGAGCGAGTATTGCTGCAGCACCAGCGCCACGTCGCGCTCGGCCGCACCCCAGTCAGCGACATCGGCGCCGTCGATGAGTATCTGCCCCTCGTCCGGCTTTTCCAGGCCGGCGATCATGCGCAGCGTCGTCGTCTTGCCGGCGCCGGTCTCGCCGAGCAGGACGAAGAACTCGCCGTCGGCAATATCGAGATTGAGCCCGGTCAATGCGGTGTGATTGCCGAATGTCTTCGAGATGTTCTTGAGCTGGATATGGGCCATCAGAGTCTCACCCCCAGCGAATTGCCGCTTGCCGTGTCGAAGAAATGCGCCTGCGCCGGGTCGAGCTTTGCGAAAACCTGGACCCCCGGCTTGCCGACGAAACCGGAACGGGTCCGGGCGCGCAACATCTGTGCCCCGACCTTGAGGTCGACGATGTCGTAGGAGCCAAGCGGTTCGATGATGTGCGCCTCGACCGGCAGATAACCGTCCGCCGGCTCGCGCGAGACCATCACGCCTTCGGGGCGGATGCCGAGCGCAAGGCGGTCCTGCCCGACGTTCGCGGCGTCAAGCTGGCCGACCAGTTCGGCCGGGAAAACGAACCCTTCCGCGGCCCCATCGACGGTGACCCTGGCGCCGGAGCCGTTCATCGTCACCGCCGCATTGGCAACGTTCATCACCGGCGAGCCAACGAATTGCGCGACGAACAGATTGGCCGGGTGCTTATACACTTCCGATGGGCTGCCCACCTGCTGCAGAACGCCCTCATGCATAATGACGATGCGGTCGGCAAGGCTCATCGCCTCGATCTGGTCGTGGGTGACGTAGATGGTGGTCGAGCCCTGCTTGATGTGCAGCCGCTTGATCTCCGCGCGCATCTCCTCACGCAGCTTGGCGTCGAGCGCGCCGATCGGCTCGTCCATCAGCATCGCCTTCGGCCGCCGCACCAGCGCCCGGCCGATTGCTACGCGCTGCATGTCGCCACCCGACAGCGCCGACGGCTTCTTGCCGAGCAGATCGTTGATCTGCAGCACTTTGGCGACCGAGCGCACCTCGCCGTCGATCTCCGCCTTGCTCTTGCGCATGGCCCGCAACGGAAAAGCGATGTTCTCGTAGACGCTCATATGCGGATAGAGCGAGAACGACTGGAAAACCATGGCGATGTCGCGGTCGGCAGCCTTGAGATGCTGGACCGGCTTGCCGTCGATGAGGACATCGCCGCCGTCGATCGTCTCCAGCCCGGCGATTGCGCGAAGCGTCGTCGTCTTGCCGCAGCCCGACTGGCCGAGCAGCACGATGAACTCGTTGTCGTCGATCTTGAGATTGAGGTCCTTGATGACCTGGACGGCGCCAAAGAATTTCTGGACGCCACGAAGCTCGATCTGGGTCATGCCTGACCTTCTTTTTCCGGTGCGCCGGTCGCCTTCGGCTCCTGCCTTGGACCGACCCAGCCCGTGATCATGAACGTCAGCAGCCCGACAATGATGATCGTCAGCCCGTAGCGGTGCAGAAAGAGGTTCCACGGCTGGCAGAGCGCGATGATGCCGAGCACCATCACGATCTCGGCTGTGCGCTGGATTGTAGCATGGCGGATCATTTGCGGATCGCTCCGAAGGACATGCCGCGCAGGAGGTGGTTGCGCAACAGGAAGGTGAAGATGGCGACCGGCAGCAGGAACAGGAAGGTGCCGGCGGCGATGACCGTCCAGTCGGGCAGGCCGGAACCGACCTGGCTTGGAATGAACGGCGGCGCCGTCTGGGCGCGGCGGTTGGTCATGATCAGCGCGAAGGCATATTCGTTCCACGCGGTGATGAAGCAGAACACGGCGGTGGCGGCGATGCCGGTGGCCGCTTCCGGCAGCACGATCTTGAAGAAGGCCTCCATGCGCGTATAGCCGTCGACGAGCGCCGCCTCCTCATACTCCTTCGGAATTTCGTCCATGAACCCCTTCATCAGCCATACGGAGAAGCTGAGGTTGAAGGCGGTGTAGAGGATGATCAGGCCCCAATGCGTGTCGTTGAGGCCGACGACCCGGTACATCAGGAACATCGGGATCGCCACTACCACCGGCGGCAGCATGCGCGTCGACAGGATGAAGAAGAGCAGGTCCTGTTCCCCCTTTATCTTGAAGCGCGAGAACCCGTAAGCCGTGAAGGTGCCCATGCCGACGGCGAGGATCGTCGAGGTGATGGCGACGATCAGCGAATTCATGAAGCGGCTCGGATAGCCGGACCACTGCACCTCGCCCCTGCCCGAGCGCACCACCTTCTCGCCGCCGTCAAACACCAGCCGCTCCCACCACGGGGCGGCGGCATATTGTTCCGGCGTCGGCGCTGTGCGCAGTTGCGAGCGCTTGGTGAACAGCTTGACGAAGGGCGATATCTCCGGCTGGAAGACCACCGTCGGCGGGATGGTGGTGGCGAGGTTGCGCGGCTTGAACGCCGTCGAGGCTATCCAGTAGATCGGCGCCAGGAAGATGATCGTGACGATCAGCACGCCGACGATGGCGAGCTTGTTGAGCGAACGCTCGGCAGAGGTGGTGACAGCGGCCATGTTAGCGCTCCTTCACCTTGTTCAGGTATTTGACGTAGATGTTGGTGATCGCCAGGATCATGATCAGCACGATGTAGGCGAGCGCGCAGGAGCGCCCGGTCTGCCATTCCTGGAACGCCATCTTGTAGAGCCGGATCGAGATCACCTCGGTGGTCGGCTGGCTGGTCAGGATGTAGGCGAGATCGAATGTCTTGAACGCCTCCATGGTGCGAAAGATGATCGCGATCATCAGGATCGGCGCGACCAGGGGCAGGGTAATGCGAAAGAAGGTATAGAACGACCCGGCGCGGTCGATCGCGGCCGCCTCGTAGAGGTGCTTCGGCACTGCAGACAGGCCGGCAAGCGACAGCAGCATGACGAAGGGCGACCACATCCAGATGTCGGTGATGGCAACCGCGTAGAGCGCCATGTCGGGGTTGGACAGCCACTCGAAGGAGCCGAGGCCAAGCGTATAGTTGATGATGCCAAAGGACGGATCGTAGAGCAGTTTCCAGAACAGGCCGACGACAGCCATCGACAGCATCATTGGCAACAGCAGCAGTGTCGTCAGCAGGCCCTTCAACGGGATATCGCGATTGAGCAGCAACGCCACGCCGAAGCCGACGATGACTTGGCCGACCACGGAGACGATGACATATTTGGCGGTGATGGCGAAATTCGACCAAATGAACGGGTCGTTGAGCAGCTCGCGGTAATTCTGCAGTCCGACGAAATTGGCCGCCGCGGGGCTCGACGCGCGAAAGTCGGTGAACGAATAGCCAAGCGAATAGAGCAGTGGAAAGATGTTGAAGACGATCAGGAAAACGATCGTCGGAATGATGAAGAGATTGCGGATCGTAAGGTCGCTCATGCCGCGGACGGCGGAGCGCGAGTTGGGATCCAGCGTGGTCATGACTGCAGTGGCCAAGGCCCGTTCCTTCCTTGTCCGGAAAAGAAAACGGAAGGGGCGGCTCCCGCCCCCTCCGAGCGTTAGTGCCGTTTACTTCACGCGGTTGTATTTCTTGAACGTCGCGTTCCAATCCGCGGCGAGCGCATCGAGCACTTCCTTGGCCGTGCCCTGATTGCCGGTGATGTAGGGATAGACGCGTTGGTTCATCTGGATGAGCAGCTCGGCATATTCCGGCGTCGCCCAGAAGTCCTTCACCTTGAACATGGTTTCGTAGAAGGCCTTGTTGTATGGCGTGGCGTTCTGGAATTCAGGCGACTCGAGCACTTTGGCACTTGCCGTGTAACCGCCGAGTTCCGCCCATTTCTTCTGCGTCTCGTCCTTGATGAACCATTCCAGGAACTTCATCGCCTCTTCCTGATTCTGCGAATAGGAGACGACGGAGATGCCCTGGCCGCCGAGCGCGGCGAACTGATCGCCGTTCGGTCCAGGAGGGTTGGCGAAGAAGCCGGTGGCCTTGGCATTCGGGTTGGAGGCTTCGTTGATGAGCGCCGGGAAGAAAGCGAAGTAGTTCATGCTCATCGCCGCCAGGTTCTCGGTGATCGCCTGGTTGTCCTCGATGAAGAAGCTCTTGGCCCAACCAGGAGGGGTGAAGGAATAGAGCTCCTTGTAGGCCTCGAGCGCCTTGACGTTCTGCTCGGAGTTGATGATCCCGTCGACCTTGTAAGTGGCATAGTCGCCAAGCTCGCCGCCGAAGGAGAAGATGGCGTTCTCGACGCCCATCACCAGAGCGTCGTAGGAGTTATCGGTATAGATGGCGACGCCGTAGCGCTTCTCGTCGGGACGGTGGAAGAATTCGGCGATGTCGCGTAGCTGCTTCCAGTCCTTCGGCACGCCGAGATCGTAGCCGTACTTGGCTTTGAAGGCCTCCATCTCCTTCGGATCTTCGAACCAGTCCTTGCGATAGGACCAGCCGACCGCGTCGCCCTCGGCCGGAATCGACCAGTATTTGCCGGAGTTGGATGGATATTCGGCGTAGTATTTCACCGTCGCCGGCGCCATCACTTCCTTCAGATTGTGCTTGTTGAAGAAGTCAGTGAGGTCGACATAGTGACCGGCCTCGGAGGCGGCGCCGATCCACTGGGAATCGCCGACGACCATGTCGTAGGCGCTGCCCTTGGCGTTGAATTCGGTGAACGCCTTGGTCTGGAAATCCCCCCACGGCGTCGTCTCGACCGTGACCTTCACGCCGCTCTCGGCCTCGTAAAGGTTGACCAGTTCCTGCAAATAGTTCGCCGGATCCCATTCAGCCCAGAATATGGTGAGTTCCTTATCCTGCGCGTAGACGGACGTTCCGCAGGCGAGCACTAAGCCGATACCAGCAAGCATGCTGGTCATTGTCTTGCGCATGATGATTTCCTCCCTTGTGCGCATTCTACCGTATCATCCGAGCCGGCGGCGAGGCCGGCCCTGGTAGTTCCTTCCGTGATGGCACCGTTCCGGTTTTCGAGCCTCCTCGCCCAACCGGAAATGGATCGCAGCCTCACTTTTGACCCGCTATATTGTCCTGATCTGGTATTACCAATTTCGAACGCACGTCAAGCTCTTTCTTGGACGATGGCAGGGCCTCAGACAAGCAGATTCCAGCAACATCTGTCTGTTTTTCTTAAATTTTCCTACTCGTTGATACGCAAGGCCCTTGTTCGCGCGACGAAACCCCGACTATTGTCAGTAGGAGGCATCCCCATCTGGTCGAACCAGATCGATACTATTCCGCAGCTGTCGCCGGCGCACGTCTGTTTCCTCCAGCCATCGATTCCATCACTGCAGCCCGCACCAGGGCGCCGGCTGCCCATTGCGCTACCGACATCATCTTGCGGCTGTCCAGCCCCCATATATCCTTCAGCACGATCAGCACTTCGACGCCGAATATCAGCGACAGGGCCTGTGCCAGGCGGTTGAATTCGCGAGGCGGCAGCCGGTGCTTGAGCGGTGCGATCGCGTCCTTGAGCAGATCGATGCGATGGCCGCGCGTGAAGGCCGGCTCGCCGTCGAGTGTGCCGGCCTGCCGCCGCGCCCACTGGTCGAGCGACAGCTTCAGCGCCGCCTTGAACGTCGCCTCGAAGGCTTCGATGCGTGGCATGGCCGTGTCGAACAGTTCGACGACGCGGCGCTCGGGATCGGCCGAGGTCGATTTCCAGGTGAGGATCGGCCCCAGCCCTTCGTCGACCACCGCCTGCACCAGCGCCGCCTGGCTTGGAAAGTACCGATACGCGGTGGCGCGGGAGACTTCCGCCGCTTCGGCGACCTCGCTGACCGAGGGCGTGGCGCCCGCCTGCATCAGCCTTGTCGCCGTCTCCAGCATCAACCGCCTTGTGCGGGCGCGCGGCCCGCGCGCCGCTCCAGAACCGGCATCGTCGGGCACTGCCGCTGGTTGACGTGAGACATTCATGTCAATATGATACGCACGTCTCAAAAAATTGCAATGGCCTTTCGCGCTGCCGAACGGCCGGGGCAAAAGAGCGGCCGGCAGCAACGCCGAGTGCGCCTCGAACCTGGGGAAACGCAATGAAGCGCGTCTATGTGGTGGGCACCGCCGACACCAAGGGTGAGGAACTCGCCTTTCTGGCCGATGCGGTCGCAGCCACCGGTGCTGCTGTCGCCCGCGTCGACGTCGGAACGCGCAACGCGACCGTGCCGGTCGATGTCTCGGCCGAAGAGGTCGCCGGCAACCATCCCGACGGCAGCACTGCCGTGCTGGGCGTCGACGACCGCGGCACCGCGGTCGCGGCAATGGCCATCGCCTTCACCCGGTTTGTCCAATCGCACACCGATATTTCAGGTGTGATCGGTATCGGCGGCGGTGGCGGCACTTCGATCATCACATCCGGCATGCGCGCGCTGCCGCTCGGCCTGCCCAAGATCATGGTCTCGACGCTCGCCTCGGGCGACACCGCGCCTTATGTCGATGTCTCCGACATCGTCATGATGCCGTCGGTGACCGACATGGCCGGCTTGAACCGGCTGTCTCGCGTCGTGCTGCACAACGCCGCCCAGGCGATAGCAGCCATGTCTGCAAAACCGGCGCCGCCGCCCGACGGCAAACCGTCGATCGGGCTCACCATGTTCGGCGTCACCACGCCGTGCGTGACTTCGATCGCCGACGAGCTTCGTTCGAGCTATGACTGCATGGTCTTCCACGCCACCGGCACCGGCGGCCGCACCATGGAGAAGCTGGCCGACAGCGGCTTGCTGTCCGGCGTCATCGACATCACGACGACAGAAGTCTGCGACCTCCTGTTCGGCGGCGTTCTGCCGGCAACCGAAGACCGTTTCGGCGCGATCGCCCGCACGAAGTCGCCCTATGTCGGCTCGGTCGGCGCGCTCGATATGGTGAATTTCTGGGCGCCGCCGACCATTCCGGAACGCTATAGCGGACGGCTGTTTTACGAGCACAATCCGAACGTGACGCTGATGCGTACGACGCCTGACGAAAGCCGCAGGATCGGCGAATGGATCGGTGCAAGACTAAGCCTTTGCGAGGGACCGGTCCGGTTCCTCATTCCCGAAAAGGGCGTTTCGGCGCTCGACATCGAAGGCGGCGCCTTCTTCGACCCCGAGGCCGATGCAGCACTCTTCGAGGCCATCGAGCGCACGATCCTGCCGGATAACACGCGTCGCGTGATCCGCTTGCCGCTGCACATCAACGATCCCGAATTCGCCAAGGCTGCGGTTGCGGCTTTTCTCGACATCGCCAGACAGTGAGAGACGAAGCCATGCCCGCCATACCGCGCAAGAAGATCCTGGAAAAGTTCCGCAAGATGATTGCCGGCGGCGTACCGATCGTCGGCGGCGGCGCCGGCACCGGGCTGTCGGCCAAGGCCGAGGAGGCCGGCGGCATCGACCTGATCATCATCTACAATTCCGGCCGCTACCGCATGGCCGGCCGCGGCTCGGCTGCCGGCCTGCTCGCCTATGGCAACGCCAACGAGATCGTCAAGGAAATGGCCTACGAGGTGCTGCCGGTGGTGAAGAAGACACCGGTGCTGGCCGGCGTCAACGGCACCGATCCTTTCGTCATCATGCCGCTGCTGCTGGCCGAGCTGAAGACGATGGGTTTTTCCGGCGTGCAGAACTTTCCGACCATCGGCCTGTTCGACGGCCAGATGCGGCAGAGTTTCGAGGAAACCGGCATGGGCTTCGGGCTCGAGGTCGACATGATCGCCGCGGCACACGAACTCGATCTCCTGACCACGCCCTATGTGTTCAACCCCGATGAGGCGCGCGCCATGACCAAGGCCGGTGCCGACATCGTCGTCGCTCATATGGGAGTGACCACCGGCGGCTCGATCGGTGCGACGTCGGCCAAATCGCTCGACGACTGCGTGACCGAGATCGACGCCATCGCTGAAGCGGCGCGTGCGGTGCGCAAGGATGTAATCCTGCTTTGCCATGGCGGGCCGATCTCGATGCCGGACGATGCCCGCTACATCCTCGAACGCTGCAAGGGCCTGCACGGCTTTTACGGGGCAAGCTCGATGGAGCGGCTGCCTGCGGAAGCGGCGATCGCCAGGCAGACTG
Organism: Mesorhizobium sp. WSM4850; assembly: GCF_055811735.1. Lineage (NCBI taxonomy): Bacteria > Pseudomonadati > Pseudomonadota > Alphaproteobacteria > Hyphomicrobiales > Phyllobacteriaceae > Mesorhizobium > Mesorhizobium sp. WSM4850. Next base: position 8,977 of record NZ_JBVVPV010000080.1, read on the forward strand.
CCGATTTCAAGGCGGTCTCACTGGAGCAGCGGACCCAAAAGTCGGAACCGGTTTTGGGAAAATCAGATGCGCAAACAAAAAAAAGCGGTGCCAAGACGACCGCGAAGAAAAAGAAGGGATGAGACGATGACCGACAAGAGCAAGGTGTTTGTCTACCCGAAGGATGTCAGCGCCTTCGGCTTCGACTGGGGCAAGCTGTCGCTGACGGTGGCGCCCGAGGTGAACGGCGCCACGCGCTTTTCCGGCGGCGTCGTCGACCTGCCCTCCGGCAAGGGCCACACGCGCCACAACCATCCGGGTGCGGAAGAGATCATCTTCGTCATATCAGGCAATGGCGAGCAGATGGTCGAGGACGAGGACGGCAATCCGGTCGTCGAGAAGGTCGGCCCCGGCTGCACCATCTATGTGCCGGAAAGCCGCTTCCACTCGACACTGAACACCGGCGATGCGCCCATGCAGCTTTTCGTCGTCTATTCGCCGGCCGGGCCGGAACTGGCGTTGCGCGACCTGCCGGATTTCAGGCTGCTGCCGCCGGGCGGGAAATAGGCTCGGCTATGTCCTTCTTCGGCAGCGCCGCCCCTCATCTGGCTGCCGCCATCTTCTCCCCGTAAACGGGGAGAAGGACGCTGCCACCAATGGTTTCGCCAACCGCCAGCGTTGGCAGGAAGAGTGCCGGGGCCGCGCTCAGCTCCCTTCTCCCCGTCTACTGGGAGAAGGTGCCGGCAGGCGGATGAGGGGCAGCACCGTCATTCGCCTTATGAAGCGTCCCCCCGGTTCCAGCCCCTGCCCCGGTCGCCGAACATGACGTAGCCGCTATCGGTGACGGCCACCGTGTCCTCGATCTTGATGAAGCCGCGCGTCGGGTGCAGCATCGTCGTCTCAACCGAGAGCACCATGTTTTTCTCCAGCGGTTTTTCGGCATAGGTGCCTTCATAGGTCACCGGATGGTTGGTCATCAGGAACGGCGCCTCATGGGTGATCAGCCCCATGCCGTGGGCGAAGAAATCGGTATAGGGCGCGACCTTTGACGCTTTCAGCACGCCTTCTGCGTGAGAAATCATGTCACCACCCAGCGTGCCGGAGCGTACCTTGGAAAAGGCCGCCTGCTGCACCGCCTCGACTTCGGCCAACAGATCCTCGAGTTCGGCATCCGGCTCGCCGAGAATGCCCATGCGACAGAGGTCGCCGATATAGCCGTGATAATTGCCGCCGGAATCGATCGACATCACCTCGCCCGTCTTCCAGGCCTGCGGCGAGCCGGCGCGGTTGTGGCTGGCGCCGAGCGTCAACAGGCAATACTCGAAATGCGCGCCGCGATTGGTCTCCTCGCGCCGCAGCTGCTCGATGATCTCGGTCTTGGTCGTGCCTTCGCGCGCCCAGGCAATGGTCGCCAGCATGGAATCGGTGATCAGTTCAGAGGCGATGCGCAGCTTCTCCAGCTCCGCATCCGTCTTGATCGCCCGCATCCGCTCCAGCATATCGGTCGCATCGACAAGCCTTGCATCCGGCAGCGCCTTGCGGATCAGCGTGTAGGCATCCGACGGCAGGAAGGCCGGCTCGATGCCGATGTGGGCGTCGCCCTTGCCGATTTTCGCCAGGTGCTCGACCGCGAGATTGGCGGCGTCGAGCGTGCCCCAGCAGGCGGCGTGCAAGGTCGGCGTCCAGAACGGGTTGTTCTGGTGCTCGGCGCCCTCCATGCGGTTGCCGATATAGGCGGCGTGGTCCGGGCCGCCCTTCTCGTAGACGACAACAGGCAGATAGCGGCTGTGGCCGATCGCATCCATGGCAGCGAAGAAGATGAACTTGTAGCCGCCAAGCAGATACTGCGTGTTGTGCTTGGAGGTGGCGAGCAGCACATCGATGCCGGCTTCCTCCATCAGCCGGTCGACCCTGGCATGGTCGAATGGGATGGTGCTGACGGCATTCTTACCCGGAACGACGTTCATCTTAATCTCTCCCTGAATTCCCTGGCCGGCCGATCGGATCGCGGCAGTCCCCAGTCTGGTCTTACGAGACAAGTCTGGTCTTACGAGACAAGTCTGGTCCTACCAGATAAGGTCGGATTGAACCGCTTCCCTGTAACTGGTCCAGCGGACAAAATTTTCAAAGCCACATGAGGATGCGCCAAATCCGTCTCTGGCGAAACCCTCGGCAAGGCTCATAATCACCCTTGCAAGGATGCCGTCTGGTGTCCGAGGGTAGTGGCCACCCGGGCCGAATGGCTGAGAGGGACGGAGTTCGATCATGTCAGAGGTCACAATATCCAGACGCAGCGTGCTTGCCGGTTCGGCACTGCTGCTGGCTTCGACGGCGCTGCCGACGATCGGCTGGGCACAGACGCCGAAGAAAGGCGGGCGGCTGGTCGTCGCCGCCGATTCCGAGCCGCGCAACCTCAACCCGGCGATCGTAGCATCCAACGGCGTCTTCTTCATTTCGAGCAAGATCGTGGAACCGCTGGCCGAGGCGTCCTTCGACGGCAAGGACGGGCTCGACCCACGCCTGGCGACAAGCTGGGAGGGCGCCGCGGACGGCTTGTCGGTGACGTTCAAATTGCGCGAGGGCGTCAAATGGCATGACGGCAAACCCTTTACGTCCGCCGACGTCGCGTTCTCGGCGCTGCAGATCTGGAAGCCGCTGCAGAATCTCGGCCGCACCGTGTTCAAGGATCTGGAGGCGGTCGACACGCCAGACGAACTGACGGCGGTTTTCAAATTCGCCAAACCGACACCATTCCAGCTGATCCGCAACGCCTTGCCGGCGCTGACTAGCGTGGTACCGAAGCACATCTACGAGACGGGAAAGATCGAGGAGAACCCGGCCAACAACGCACCTGTCGGCACCGGCCCGTTCAAATTCGCCGAACACAAGCCAGGCGAATATTACCGGCTGGAGAAGAATGGCGACTATTGGGGCAAGGGCCAACCTTACCTCGACGAGATCATCTATCAGGTGCTGCCCGACCGCACCTCGGCGGCAAGCGCGCTCGAGGCCGAAGAGATCCAGCTCGCCGCCTTTTCCGCGGTGCCGCTGGCCGATCTCGACCGCATCTCCAAAGTGCCTGGCCTCAAGGTGATCACCAAGGGTTATGAGGCGCTGACCTATCAGCTCGTGGTCGAAATCAATCATCGCCGCAAGGAGCTGGCCGACCTGAAGGTGCGCCAGGCGATCGCCCACGCCATTGACAAGGATTTCGTCGTCAAGACGGTGTTCCTCGGCTATGCCGCCACCGCCACCGGCGCGGTGCCGAAAAACGATCCGCAGTTCTATACGGCCGATGTGCCGACCTATGCCTTCGACGTGGCCAAGGCCAACGCCCTGCTCGACGAAGCCGGCTACAGCAAGGGTGACGACGGCAAGCGTTTTTCGCTGAAGCTGCTGCCGGCGCCCTATTTCAACGAGACCAAGCAGTTCGGCGACTATCTGCGCCAGGCGCTCGCCGCCATCGGCATCGACGCCCAGCTGGTCAACAACGACTCGGCCGCGCATATCAAGGCCGTCTACACCGACCACGCCTTCGACCTTGCGGTCGGGCCGCCAGTGTTCCGCGGCGATCCGGCAATCTCGACCACCATCCTGGTGCAGAGCGGCATCCCGGACGGGGTGCCGTTCTCCAGCCAGGGCGGCTACAAGAACGATGAACTCGACGCCCTCATCGCCAAGGCGTCCGAGACGCTCGACCCCGCCGCGCGCACGGAACTTTACAGGGAGTTTCAGAAAAAGGTCGCAGCCGACCTGCCGCTGATCAATGTCGCCGAATGGAGCTTCATCAGCGTTGTCAGGGACACGGTTGGGAATGTCGCAAACAACCCACGCTGGGCGGTGTCGAACTGGGCGGACACCTGGCTGGAGGGGTGAGCTGCGGGTTAATTGAGATTGACCTTCGCCAATAGGTGAAGTTGGTAATGTCCGTGCTCGACGATACCCCCCTCTGTCCTGCCGGACATCTCCCCCTCAAGGGGGGAGATT
>NZ_JBVVPV010000081.1:0-12756 GCF_055811735.1 Mesorhizobium sp. WSM4850
TGAGAGAAGAACGCACTCGATCACCGGCACATCAGGTTGGAAGGCTTCTTGCATCAAGGGCGGCAACCAGAGAAGAAGGACGTCTCGCCGGCGAGTGTGTGGTGGAATGTATCGTGCACAAGCCGGAAGACGGACTGGCCATCAACCCAGGCAATAGCGTTAGCCGCTTCGTTCTTCGACCGAAGCGAGGAGGTCTGGAAGCCAAGCGGCTCGACGAGCCCAATCAGACCCCGCGACTGAAGTATCGGCTTGAGCGCCTTCAAGGCGACGCGGAGATTGCCATTGCGCTCGCCGTTGGCGGACTACGAACCGTCGTTCACCGGCACCAGCATGAGCGCCTGGGCGCCACAGGCGGCCGCATAATCGGCGAGCTTGCTGGCCTCGGCCTTGCGGGCGGGAGTCCATTCGTTGAACCGCTGTAGGGCGTTGACTGAGATGATCGTGACGCCCGCTTCGGCAGCGGCAGACCGAACATCCGCCGGCGGCTTGCCGCGCACAACAGCCTTACTGCAGGGATTATTCCGGATTTGCACGTCGGTCAGACCGAGATCGCGGGCGAGCGCGAAGAACGTCCTGACGTCAAGCCCGGGCGTCGCCATGTGGTCGAGTGCAAACCGAAGTGGCGCCTGGCGCACGGAGTGGGTTTCCTTCATGAAAGCGGCCGCCATTCTCGGCTGACTGGCTTCTGCCGTTTGTTGATTTATAAGGCCGAAATGATCGGCATAGGAAGGCGAGTCAATCGAACTGACCCGCTCTTTATTCACACGATTGTGCTTCATTGTGAGCCGACTTTCACGCAACGGATACTACCGCGCCTCTTGAGAACATTGATCTGCTAGGCGAAACGACCGAGGATCGATCGAGGCTATCCAGCTGCTTCCGCAGAGTAGGCGCCAACCCGGAAAGATGCTGAACCGATCCGGAGCCAAACTGATGTGGCAGGCTGCTTCTTCGTAGCGAGGCCGATGCCCAGCGCGATCATAGCGCCTCCCTTACAGGTCGGCACAACCTTCCCGGTTTCCCGTTTGGCCGCATACCACGTCGGGTGACGTAAGCATCCGGCCCCATGAAGATGACCAAGCCATCGCTCAGTAGCGGAACACGGCATTTCCGATTGGCCTTCGCGAGCTGGCCGCAGATCACGCCGTGCTCGCCCTCGCTTTCATCAAGCAAGAAGGGCAGTGACGAGGCGAAAAGTCATTGGGTCGTGGCAGTGACGAAGTTCGCCAGCGGCGCTGCGCGGATGCTCGCTCGCAGGAAATCAATATCATCAACTCAGAAGGCCGGAGGGGTGTACATCGGGGGAACTCCTTGTGTGCGTTGCAGGTCAGATACTTGCAATCTGGCCCTCTGGAAACAGCCAGTTCGTTGCAATTGAAGCCGTCCAGTTGGTGAAGTGGCATGGCGGGGGATCATCGGGCTAACAATTTGGAGGTCCAACAATGAGGCCCTCCACGACTTCTGCCCCCCGACATCTCTTGGCTTAGCCCAACCGTCCGTGGCCCCGCCGTCGCCAGCGTAGCGCTACCCGATCGAGTTGCCGGCGATAAAGATAGAATCAGGGGCAGCCTTGCTGGCGGCCCTGATGGGGTGCTGTTGAAGACACCTACCCGTAGATGGCGCATCTCGTGCGGCTCGTTCAAGGGAAGGAGGAGCGGCCAGTGCATTATGGCCCACGGTCACAACGAGCGCATGCTGCTGCCGATCGAGCGTGGTACGGCGCACGGTGCCGTGATGCCATGCTGTCGGCCGGCCGGCTCAGCCAACTGCGCTACTGATGGAAGGTCGGGCGGCAGCAGGGCGTCGCCGCGGTGGCTGGCTGTTCCCGGGGCAGCACGCGATTACCCGACGCTGCAGATCCATCGGATTGTCGCCGAGACTGCAAAAGCGCCAACACCGTCAAGGGGCCTGGCCGGCACACGCTGCGTCACAGCTTCGCCACGCCTGGAGGCCGGCGTCGACGTCGGAGTTACCCGGGTCCTGCTGGGAGACGCAAGCTCGACACACGGCCCTCTACGCAAGCTCAACCCGCAGATATGCTGCAGGCCAGTCCGCGAGAACTTAGCCTTTCGAGGAGGCGGAGAGCTCGCCCGACGGGTGAGCGTGCGGCGACTCGAGCGAGATCGCCGATATGCTCCGTGCTGCCCGGCCTGCCTATCAGGTCGCGCATGCAGGCCAGCTCAGCCTCGGCAGCTCAAGGTCATGTCGGCGATCGAGCACTGCCGCACGGCAGGCGTACGCGGCCAACGGCGGATCGGGCACAACTGCCGTGGTCATCACACACGTCGATGAGGTAGGCGGAAATAAATCGTCGTCCGCATCCCCCTCGGCGGAGAGCCACGAGTCTGCCCAAGCATGGCAGATGTCTCGCGACCGCTTCGATCCGAATTCCATCCGGCTTTTCGCCACGAGATGTTATGCTGGCTCGGAGTGCCAAGACTGAAGCTCGCCCCGGAGCGTCTGACGTCGAGATTGATCGAAGCAGCAACCCGAAGAGGTGCGCAATCTTTGGACCGTGGCTACACTGGGTCGATTCGGAATGCGGTGCACCTTCCGCTGGCCTGCTGAGTACGAAATGGCCAGAGGCGTTACCTCCTATCGACCTTCGCAGCCCCAGGAGACCCGCTGGCAAAGGAACGCAGACTGCTTGCGAGTGCACCGATCATCATCGGGGCGGGCACGTTCCTCAACCGACCCGCCTGTCGAGACTAGCGACTGAGGCTTTAGCGGTGGTGATTTCCTGCTTGTAGACCTTACACCCTGGTGCCAGCTCTCTCAGACCGCTCACGAGCATCTTAGCCGCCTGCTCGAGCGCCTCTTCCGGCATCGCTGCCAAGCTTTCCAAAATAAACCACATGCGGCCGCCCACGGTCTCCAACCGGGTGCGCGTGCCCTGCCGCCAGTTCCAGCGGCGACATGTAGCTCCCAGATCGTCGCGCCAGATGACCTCCCCCTTGGAAGCACTTTCGACGACCGCTTCCCCATTCAAAACAGTGTGGAAGGACTCCGTTCCTACGGCAATCGTCAGCCGCGGTTTGCCGACATATGCATCGAAATTTTCGCCGCCAATGGGTATTGAGAAACGCAGGCTCACTGCATTGTAGAGGTCAACGACAGGATTTATTGGTGGGATGCGGCCATCCTTCTCCACCCGTTTTTTCAATGCCTGCGCCGAGCACGGCGTCCGGTTTGGTTTCGCGCCGAACCGGACGTATGCCTCCGCCCAATTGGCCAAGTGCGCTTCTCCCCAGGCCGGTCCCCCCGCTCGGGCGAAATCGCAAGCCTCTCCCAACACGTCCCGAGCCATGACGCCTCGCGCACTGTCCTCTGCATCAACAAGAATGCTGATTGCGCGAAAGTCAGGTGCGATCTCTGCTATTTCTTCGTCGATCAGCGGAAAATCCAACAACGCTTCCTCCTTTAAGCCGGCCGCGACGGTGCCTTGCTTCCACCGGATTTGACAGTATCCTCAAGAATTCCTTTCCCGAGGTCGACCAGGACTGGCCGACAGAGCCAGTCCTGGCAAGTCTTGCTGATTCAGTCTGCGATCAATGCCGGCGCGACTCTGGGGTCACGAGCCAGGCCCGCTCGCTGTCAGGGCGGGTATTGAGCATCTTGCCGACTCTTGGGCAAAGTTTCTTACCCTTTGGATAGCTCCAGTAAGGAGCCGAACGCCGTTCTCGATCTGCCGAATGGTCAGGGCGGAATAGCCCATCACCAGTCCAATCCGGTCAGCGCGGCCTTCATCTCGGATGTACAGCGATGAAATCGGATGGATGCCAACCCCGACCCGCCGCGCCTCTTCAACCAGAACGTCCTCCAGCGACCGAGAAAGATCCTTGAACCAGACGACGACATGCAGCCCTGCATCGGCCCCCTCGATGGCAATGCTGTCTGCGAACGCGCGTCGAAGGACGGCAAGCAGTGCCTCTCGCCGCTCGCCGTTAAGACGGCGGACGCGGCGCACATGGCTTTCATAACCACCGCTCTCGATGAGTGAGGCCAGGGCCTCCTGTTCCGCGACCGGAGAATGCCTGTCGAGAAGCTGCTTGGCCATCGCAAAGACGTCTTGCAACTCGGCCGGAACCACCAGGTAGCCGATGCGCAGCATCGGCGACAGTGTCTTGGAGATCGTGCCAACATAGATTACGGAACTGCGGTCTTCCAGCTTATGCAGCGGGGGCACCGGTCGAATGTCGTACCGGTACTCGCCATCGTAATCGTCCTCGATAATATAGGCGTCATTGCGCCGAGCCCATTCGAGGAGCTGATACCGCCGCGAAATCGACAAGACGGCGCCGAGCGGGAACTGGTGCGACGGGGTGACATAGGCCAGCCGCGCTGGGATCTCCTGCAGCAGCTCGGTCTTCATGCCCTCGCTATCGACGGCGACAGCGACGGGCGTGGCTCCTGTGCTGGCAAAGACTTGGCGCGCCATTTTATAGCAGGGATCCTCGATCACGAAGCTGTCAGAAGGATCGAGCAGCAGGCGCGCGCACATATCGAGGCACTGCTGTGATCCGCTGACGACGAGGATCTGCTCGACCTGGCAGCTAAGCGCTCGGGCACGCCACAAATATCCCTGCAGCGCCTGGCGCAAGCGATGCGAGCCGCGTGGATCGTGATAGGCCAGCCTTCCGGGGCTTTGTGACATCGCCGCGTTCATCGCACGCTTCCACGTCAGCGCCGGGAAATCAGATGGGGCGAGGTCGCCATAACGGAAATCGACCTTGAGGCGGTTGGGGAGGTAATCGCGCCGTGGCGGACTGGCGCGCAGTCGCTCGCCGTAACAGGAAAGGTGGATCGGGCCAGTCCGTTTCGGCACCGCGCTGGTCTCTTTACTTCGGACTAGCGAAGAGGCAACGCGAGGTCTTGCGCCTTGAATGACCTCGATGAAACCTTCGGCGACCAACTGATCATACGCCACGGTGACCGTGGTTCGCGACACACCGAGTTCATTTGCGAGGCCGCGTGACGACGGCAGCTGGCTGCCCGTTTCATAGATCCCACCCAAGATCTGCTCGCGAAGAGCTTCGCAGATCTGGCGCGCGCCGAGACCTTGCGAGCGAGCTGTCGACGCTTCAGGAGAAGGCTGGACCATTTCTTTCATCGCCAACTGGACGTTCCATCTGAGTTAGTGTGCCGGCATTGTCCCCGAAATCAAGAGGGTTAAAGCCGATGACCAGCGCCGAAGATCAGCTTGAAGCCGAGGCAACATCAACGCCGTCCCGGAACGACGTCGGTCTCGCATTCGCCACCCGGGCAATCCATCATGGCTACGATCCGGCCGGCTTTGCCAATTCCGTTCAGACGCCGGTGTTTCTTACATCGACCTATGGATTTGAAAGCGTTGCAGCAAACGAAGCCGTCGCAGCGCTTGGCGGAAGGCTCTACGCACGCGAATACAACCCGACCACCGAGATCCTCGAAAAGCGGCTCGCCAATCTCGAAGGAGCCGAAGCTGGGCTGGTACTCGCCTCGGGGATCGCCGCCTTCGGCACGCTGATCCTTTCGCTGCTTTCGCAAGGTGACGAACTCATTGTCCACAAGACACTCTATTCGAATACGCTCGCCATGGTCGAGCAGGGGCTGCCGCAGTTTGGCATCAAGGTCGTTGCCGTCGACCTGTCGAATCCGAGCAATCTCAATGGCGCCATCACTGACAGGACCCGGCTCGTGTTCTTCGAGACGCCAATCAACCCGCTGAGCCGTATCCTCGACATCGCTGCCATTGCCGAACACGCCCATTCTCGCGGCGTGAAGGTCGCCGTCGACAGCACCTTCGCCTCGCCCGCCCTCCAGCGTCCGCTGGAACTCGGAGCCGACATCGTGATCCATTCGCTGACCAAGTACATCAATGGCCATGGCGATGCTCTGGGCGGTGTGATACTGGGCGATGCGAAAACACTGCACCTGCTGCGCGAAACTGGCCTGCGCTATCTCACCGGGGCAGCGCTCTCGCCCATGTCGGCGTTCCTGATTTTGCGCGGGTTGAAGACACTCACGTTGCGTATGGAGCGTCACAGTGTCTCTGGGCTTGCGGTCGCTCAGGCGCTCGAGGCGCACCCGGCTGTGGCTTGGGTTAGCTATCCATTTCTCGGCTCTCATCCCGACCATGAGATCGCGCGCAGACAGATGTCGCAAGGCTCGGGCATGTTGGCTCTCGGCCTCCAAACGGGGTTCGAGGGCGCGCGCCGTATGATGGACCGGCTCAAGCTGATCATCAGGGCGGTCAGCCTCGGCGACGCTGACAGTCTCATCTATCATCCGGCAAGCCTGACCCGCTCGCGCAAGTCAATCCGCAAGGACGCGCATTTGCCTGACGGAGTCGGCGACGACCTCATGCGTCTGTCGGTAGGGCTCGAAGACGCCGCCGATTTGATCGCGGATCTAGAGCAGGCGCTGGACGGGGTCTGATGCCCAACGCTTCACCCAATGTAACAACGGGAGCTTCAGCATGGCTTTCCTGAGCGGCCTTTCGGCCTTCCCAATAACGCCAAGCGACAGTGACGGCGGCGTCGATGTCCTAGCGCTTCGAAAGCTGATAGCGCGGCTTTGCGCAGCAAAGGTGGTTCCATCGGCCTGCTCGGTAGCACCGGCACCTACATGTATCTGTCGCGCCCGGAACGCCGCCGGGCGATTTGCCAGGCGCTGGACGAGACGCGTGGACGAGTCCCGCTCGTGGTGGGCGTGGGCGCTTTGCGCACCGATGAAGCGGTACACTATGCAAGCGATGCCAAGGCCCTTGGCGCAGCCGCGGGGTTGCTCGCGGCTGTTTCCTACACCCCGCTCACTGACGACGAGGTTTTCGAGCATTTTTCGACAGTGGCGCGCGAAAGCGGCCTGCCGATCGTGATCTACGACAATCCTGCAAACACGCATTTTCGCTTCACGCCAGCGCTCATCGAGCGTCTGGGACAGCTGCCTGAGATCCTCGCTATTAAAAACTCAGCCGACCGGGGCGATGCTATCAAAGGCCAACTTGCGCACCAGAAAAAAATTGTGCCGAAAGGATTCTCGATCGGCTACAGCGGCGACTGGAACGCCACCGAGGCCCTGATCGCCGGCGCCGATACATGGTACAGCGTCCTCGGTGGCATCTTGCCCGACCCCTGCCTGAGGATGGTCAGAGCCGCTCAGCACGGCGACCACGCAGAAGCACACCGGATCGACGCCACCCTGGCCCCGGTGTGGGAGCTTTTCAAGACGTTCTCGAGCCTTCGCGTCGTCTACGCAATCGCCGAGCTCCTCGAAATCTGTTCCGCCGAGCCCCCACGGCCAATCAAGCCGCTTTCCGCTGCGGCGAAGGGCCAGCTCGCCGGCGTCCTGGACCGTCTAGGATCAGGTGTCGGATCGTAAGCCGCGCGACTTCATATTGCCGAGGGAAAAATGTACGCACCGACCCTTTCGATGACTAGCCGAGATGTTCTCCATATCTGATCGGGAACAATGCGCGCGGCGTGCTGATCACCGATGGATCGACAGGCCTCGACGCCAATCACGTCCTCGTCAACGTGTTCGATTGGCAGAACGTCTTATCGGCGAGGGAGGTAGGCGTCCGGGGCCGCCAACGCCTACATTTCTCCGGAAGAGTGTGCAGGCCAGACGACTTCCACTCGAAGCATCAAAGCCTTGATGCGCTAACAGCATTCAATCGCTGCGCAGGATCTTTGCTTCAAGCGCGGCTGCCACAAAAGCCCTTCGGGCAGTTGGTGGATGGGCCTCACCACGCAATACTTGCAGACAAGCGTCCATCGCTACCCTCCGTTTCTCGGTCCGATGATGAAGAGCACGGATCAGGATAGCGGCCGCCTGGTTGACATCGAATACGATACGCTCAGAACTGTGGCGGCCAACCTGAACAACGACCGCCCTCTCAAATCTGTGCAAGCCGGTCATCTCTCCGCCCCCCAAGGCGATCATCCGTCAATAGGGCCCAGCTCGTCTTCTTTGCCGAGCCGACACTGCATCTGTGAGCCGAGACAGCGCTAACCTCACACGCGCTTAGCCGCTCTGTCCCGCTGCCGATCTGCAGGCGGGATCCATCGGTTGTCGGAGGTTGTTCCTCCAACATGGCGGCGCGATTCAAAAAGCCGAATAGGCCTTTTGGGCGCTGCCCTCGCCATCGAAAATCTTGTCGATGACCTAAAGAGTAGCTTGATCAAGGAAGGCTCTCTTCTAGCGCGACAACCTTCGTGCTCAGCACGCGCGCTCGGTGCCGAGGGAGCGCGGCACCTCCCGTGGCGCGGGTGATGTGTGACCGTGCACATCCTTGCCCAGCGCTTGCGGTGGCCAGGCCTTCTACAGTGCCGCACAGCGCTGCCTCGCAATTCTGGTGATTTTTGCGTGTCAGCCATTTGTTTTAGATCACGCGGCAGACCTTATCATTCATCGCGCGAATGCCTCACATCCAAACAATCTAATTTACCGGTTCCTCATGATCCTGCATAGCGCGACATCAAAACCAACGACCACGTTTTCCAGCCGTTTCCTGCGGTTGCTCTAGGTCACCTCGACAAGGATCTGCTATGCGCATTTGCGGTATCAAGCTGACGCACGACGGGGGAATCGCTGTCGTGGAAGACGGCAGATTAGTCTTTTGCATCGAGCAGGAGAAGCTCGACAATAACCCACGATACCAACATATCGAGCGGCTTGAGACGGTCGCCGCCGTTTTGGCGGAAAACGGGCTTGCTCCGCGCGATATCGACCGGTTCGTTATTGACGGATGGGACGGTGAAATCCAGTCAGAATTCCAAGTTCTGAGTAACGGCTCCCCTATCACTCTCAACGGCGCGCCATATGTGGAGCGGTACGCCGAAAATCCTCTGACAGCCTATCAAGGTTCCGGTCTCATGCTCGACAATGGGGTATGTTCTTATGAAAGCTACCCGCATGTTGTTGGGCACGTAGCTTCCGCATACTGCACCAGCTCATTCGCCAAAGCAGAGGAACCGGCATTTTGTCTGGTATGGGACGGCTGCATCTTTCCGCGGCTTTACTACGTCGAGCCAAGTGGAGTCCGATTTGTTGGGTGCCTGTTTCCGATGATAGGCCATGCCTATGCGGCCGCGGGCCAACATTTCGGTCCTTACAGGCAAGAACTGCGGACTGGCTGGAATCTCGGTATCGCCGGCAAGTTGATGGCCTATATTGCGCTCGGAGTGGTCCATGAACACATCGTGAATGTGTTTCAGGAGCTTTACGACGACCATTTTGCCTGGGATACGGACCTTGCTTTTGGCTACGGGAACAACAGCCACAGCGAAGACGCGTTACTCACGGCTGTGCACGACTTCTTCGATGCAAGCGCGTCGCGGTTAATCCCCGAAACGCCCGAGGACATACTTGCTTCCTTCCATGCCTTCGTGGAGCGTCTTCTCGTCCAGGGGATGACAAGGGCGCTGCTTGGGTACTCAGTCCCCAAAACCCGAAACCTGTGCATAGCCGGCGGATGCGGGCTGAACATCAAATGGAACAGCGCTCTTCGGGCGAGCGGTTTGTTCGACGCAGTCTGGGTGCCTCCGTTTCCAAACGACAGCGGATCGGCGATCGGTGCCGCTTGCTGCGCGCTGGCCGCCGACAAAGGTTTCGTGCATCTCGACTGGTCAGTTTACAGCGGGCCAAATGTGAGCCATGGCAAGGTTCCGCCTGGTTGGCAATCTGCTGCTTGCAGCCTGAAAGAACTTGCCAGCGTGCTCGCCGACAACAAGCCTGTGGTGTTCCTTGCAGGTCGCGCAGAGCTTGGTCCACGTGCTTTGGGAGCCAGAAGCATCCTGGCGGCCGCAACTTCGCCGGAAATGAAGGACCATCTCAACAAAATCAAAGTTCGAGAGCACTTCCGACCGGTAGCGCCAATATGCTTGGAGGATCGTGCACCTGACATGTTTGACCCCGGCACGCCGGATCCTTACATGCTGTTCGATCACCGAACCCGTTCGGAGTGGAAAGAAAAAATCCCGGCGGTCGTCCATCTCGACGGGACTGCGCGACTTCAGACAGTTTCGAGAACTTCTGAACACCCAATTGCAGAACTTCTGATAGAATATGAGAAACTCACGGGCATTTCGCTGCTCTGCAACACGAGTGCAAATCTCAATGGACGTGGTTTTTTTCCGGATGCGGCTGCCGCCTGTGAGTGGGGATGCGTAGACCACGTTTGGTGCGATGGGTTGCTGTTGACCAAGACAGGTGCAAGTCAATTCGAGGGCTGAGCGGCGGGCTGTAACGAACTTGAGTTACCGCGCTCTAGCGCTGCAATCGCCGGCAGCATAGCTGAGGGAGCCGGATAATGCGGGTGTGTGCGGTTACGGCCCTTGAAGCTGCCCTGATCTGACGAACGAATCTGATCGTCATGGCCGATAAAGCGCCGAGACTGTGCTGTTGAGCTGGCAAGCACGCGAATGCTTTTGCTTAGCGATGTGAATGGAGGGTTCGAACACCAGGGCCTGCACGGCCCTGCCGACCGGCATGCCATTCGTCTGCTGCGGTGGTGGCAAGCTTGAGCGAATTAGCTGTTTGAGCTCCTTCTGCCAACGGAATCCCGCATTGCCTGCGCCAGCCGCGTTAATCCCTGGGAGCGTCCGCCTTGCCGTCCGCGACTTTGCTCAGCACCGAACCACTCCGCCATGGCGCCGGGCATGTGGCCGACCACGTTGACCCCGACACCCTCCGTCAGTGTCAGCAAGTCGGAGTAGAGGTCCACATTCTCGAGCACGCTCCTTGCAGGACCCATAAGTGCGAGATCGGTTGCAGCAACCCGATGCCGAAGGGCACAATTGCCAGCGCACGGTCCTGGTGCCGTCGCGGGGTCACTGCCGGTTCTTCTGACCGCCCGCGTCGTGCTCGGAATAGCGCTCGGAGGCTTCTGGTCGATGTCGGCAGCGTTGGCGATGCGGCTCGTTCCAGGTCACCTCCTGCGGCGCGCCATGTCGATTATCCTCACCGGCGTACCGTCGGTCCAATCGGCGCCTATGTCGGCGACGTCTGGGGGTGGCGAAGCGCCTTCATGATCGCTGCAGTCTTCGGCGCGTTACACTGGTAGTGCAACTCACGGCTTTTCCGAGGCTGCCTCCGATTGGAGCGGCCAGCTTCCGCAGTCTGCTGGATGTGGCCAAGAATCCGATGATCAAAGTCGCGATTTTGG
Organism: Mesorhizobium sp. WSM4850; assembly: GCF_055811735.1. Taxonomy (NCBI): domain Bacteria; kingdom Pseudomonadati; phylum Pseudomonadota; class Alphaproteobacteria; order Hyphomicrobiales; family Phyllobacteriaceae; genus Mesorhizobium; species Mesorhizobium sp. WSM4850. The sequence goes on from NZ_JBVVPV010000081.1 coordinate 11,147, forward strand.
TCGTCCTGCTGGTCGCTTCCGGGCACTTCGCCGGCTCCATCTATATCCGCGACTTCCTTGAGAATGTTCCCGCGCTCAACATCGAGACGATCTCGCTCGTGTTGCTCGCCATTGTCATCGGCGGCTTCTTCGGCAATTTGGCCGGCGGATCTTGGCCGAGCACAGCCTCAAGGCAGTCGCGGCCCTGCCGCCCCTGCTCATAGCGATGGCCGCTGTCTCGCTGCTGACGTTGGAAGCATCGGCCTGGGCCTCGGCGGTTGCGGTACCGTATGGGGCTTGCCTTCGGCGCGGTGCCGGTGGGACTGCAGAAAATGCATGGTGCTGCGCGCCGCTCCCGAGCAGGCCGAAAGCGCCGGTGGGCTGATGGCCGCAACGTTCCAAGTGCCATCGCCACCGGCGCGATTTTCGGCGGACTGCTGGTGGACAATACCGGCGTTGCTAGTGCCTTTGCCCACAGCGCCGTTGCCTCGTTCCTCGCTGCCCTGACAGTGTTCTTGCTCGGACCGATTTGCGAACCCTAGAGCACCTGACACAGGCCAGTGCAGCACGGCGAAAGATGCAATCGCATCAGCCGCGCGGTCCGATCCTGCTCACGATTTTTTGGCGGTTGCAGCCATCGTCTCCGCGCGATCGCACGTTGTTGTCCGGTCGATTTCGACCAGCGGCGGCGTTTTGAATGATGGTGCCGACGAGAGAAGCTAAGAGTGCCGGACCGAAGCGGACCGCCTCGCCGTCGACCGCTCGCCTCGTACGGCTATTAAATACAAGGGCGAACCCGTGCTTGATCCGTGTGAGGCGGCTTTTCCATGCCTCCGGGCCGAATCAGCTTTTGAAATCATTGCATTCCCGGCAATTGGGCGCGGTGCATAGGGTAGACCTTCAGACTCGCACAGCCTGCGGCAAAAGTACTTCTTCCACTTCATGGTTTTGGTGTTGCCGGCTATCAGCATCGGAAATCAGCACCACACTGTCATGCAAAAATCATCGAATTGGAGTCAGACTCAATTTTTGCGTGCCGTTCGCCAGGAGCGCCCGCGGCTTCACATGCGGGATGCCTCCTGCAACATTATCTGCCGCATCCAGGTGCTTGCCGGATCACTGTTGTGAAGGGTGGGCCATTGGACGGCCTCAGTGAACGTGGGTAGTGGCAGGGGAAGTTCGACGATCCGCAGAGGGAAAGTCTTTTTGAAATGCTGAACCAGCCGGAAGGGCATGGTCGCTATACGATCTGTGCCTGAGACCATCGGCGGGATCATGCTGAAGGCCTGCACGATGACCTCGACACGTCTCTTAAGGCCATGCTCAAGAAAAAAACGCTCCTCGACGGAGGGCTTCCGCCCGAACTTGGCCGCAACGTGCCTCATCGACATGTATCTCTCGAATGTAAGCTGCTGCGGCAGCTGCTTGTTCGTGGGGCAGCCTACGCACACGAGCGTGTCGTCGAACAGCGCCGCTCTTGGATGCGCGCTCGACATGAACAATTCTGGACAAATCAGAAAATCGACGTCACCGCGCCGGAGAAGCTCATCGGGGTCGTCGTCGAGCGGCAGCAATTCGAAGCTGACGGCGGGTGCTTCGCGTGCAACACGCTCCACGACCTTTTCAAAAAA